>JAIFNN010000075.1 GCA_020047715.1 Bacteroidota bacterium
TCCGTTGCATTGACGGATATCATAATGGAAGCAGGCTCCCTCGGTATCATACAATCCGCACAATTTCTGGCAAAGCCAGTGTTTTTGAACCATTGAGGTCAAAGATTCAATGGCTTCCTGTTTGTTCTCAAAGCAGGTTAGGGGTGCTTTGTTGTCGTCTCCTATTTTCCGGATTCGCAGTTCGATATACCCATGCTTATCTTTCGATTGGTAAAGGCCAAGAGGGTAGGAGGAGGTTCTTTGTTTCCTGTTATAGAAGGGCAAATGAGTTTTTATCTCGTGTGATTCTTTAAGTAAAGCAACAAGCTCGCTTCCGGTGAGCTCATAGGAGATATCGGCAATTTTTTCGCACATTTCCATGGCCCGGCGACTGTTGCGGTTGCCCAGATGATCGAGAATCCTCTTGTGAATATTCTTGCTCTTCCCAATGTAGATGAGGTTTCCCTCGGAATCATGAAAATAGTAGACTCCGGCATCCTCGGGAATCTTATTGATATCGTCGGGCTTGAGAAACTCGTTCAGGTTTCGCAATCTGCCTGTGGGCTCGCTCATCAATGGCAATTCCTGCTGTATCTCTGAAGATTTCTGTAAGAGCAACTCAAAAAGTTTCACCGTGGCAAAAGCATCCCCTGCGGCCCGGTGTCGCCCGTTAATGCTGATGCCAAGCTGGTCACAGATTTTACCAAGAGAATAGGAGGGGTATCCGGGGATAATTTTCCGGCTGAGTTTCACGGTGCAAAGTGTTTTCCGGTTAAAATCATAGCCCAGCTGCTTGAATTCGCTTTGGATAAACCCATAATCGAATTTAACGTTATGGCCCACCACGATTTTCCCATCCGTTATTTCCACGATCTTTTTGGCAACCTCGTAAAACTTTGGCGCATTTTCAACCATTTCGTTGTTGATACCGGTAAGATTGGTTATGAAGTAGGGGATGCTTACCTCGGGATTGATGAGCGTTGAAAACTCGTCAACAACCTTGGTTCCATCGTGGATGAAAACTGCAATCTCCGTAATCTTACAATTTTTGGGACTCCCGCCCGTGGTTTCTATGTCGAGGATAGCGTACATCAATCAATGTCTTTTCAGTCTTCTTCGCTGGCCTCGCTATACTTGAGGTAATCTTTGTACTCCTCATACACCTTTTCAAAAATCACCATGTTTTTATAGAAAAACTCCATAACAGCCGGCCAGTCTTCTTTTTGGTAGATGCTTACGTTTGGAGTTTCAAGGAATGCGCGGGAAATCGATTTACCTGTAGGAAGTGTGAAATCGAGTTCCCAAATCAGGGGTTTGCCCAAAGCAGTCTCCAAAATGGTTTTAAGTCGCTCAAGTTTCCCAAACACATCAATTCTCTTGTCAAGGTTGCGGGTTTCCACATCAATGCCCACGGTGGCCCTGGTCTCGGTGAAATCGAACTTAAGCTTCAACTGCTTGATGCCCGTATTGTTCATAATCCATTTGGGAGGCTTGCGGAGCCTTTTCTTCTTGCGGGCCGAATAATCTTCAAACTCCGACCAGAACTGTAATCTAAGCGTTTTGATTTCTTCCTTCGTTAGCATTTGAAAGTTTCATTAAATTAATTATCCCTCGTAAAAATCACAGATCTGTATTGCGTCGAATTTGTTTCTTTTCCGATGTAATCCGTTTATTATCCAGCCTTCTTTCGCGTGAGGCTCTTGTTGGAGAGGTAGGTTTGCGTTTTTTAGGGGGAGTAAGAGCTCTGGCCAACATGATATAAAACTTCCCACTCGCATTTTCGCGGTTTCTTAACTGCGAACGCTCCGATTGCGAAACGATAATAAGCTCACCCTCTTTATTGATTTTGTTAATGAGTTTTTTCAGAAGCAACTCTTTTTCAGGAAAACTAAGCGATTCGGAGGTCAGAATGTTAAAACGAAGCTCTACCCTGGTATTGACTTTATTGACGTTCTGTCCGCCAGGCCCACTGCTCCGCGAATAGGAAAACTCAATTTCCTTGTCGAAATCCCTTAATTGCAGCTCTTCAGGTGTCATGTATCTTGTGAGTGTATTAAACAGCTTCAAATTTATTCATTCTTGTCCGGTAAAAAAAATGGAAATGGGGCATCCCGTGATCCTACAGAAAAGAATTTCCTCTGGAAATAAAACTTGGCGCTGTTATTGGTTTTTTTTAAGCGGTTTAACAACAATCTCCGCTTTGCAAGCCGGACATTCATAAATTTCGCATCCCACGCAGGCAAAACAGTTGCCGCACGATTTAGCATAGCGGGCGATAAACTCGATTGAGCAAAAAGGGCAGGTTAATTTCTCATTCATGCTGTTTTTCTACTAATAAGCCCTGAGGTTAATTGAGATGAGCAAAATTATGGATAATTAAGAAACTTTTGTAATTTCGCAGCTCTTCGTTTACTATTGTTTTTAAAACCTCAAATATGCTGCACGGTTTTTGTTGTAAATAAAACCTTTAGTTCTCAAGAATCAAATTACAATAATCTAATTATTACTTCCTAATGAAGCTATTTAATTTTCTATTTGGCCTGTCTTTATTGACTTTAGTGTTGTCGAACTGCAAAAAGGAAGACGACCCGGATACCGACCCCGTTAAACCCGGTTTGGTACTGAACGAGCTTATGGCTGTGAACACAAAAACAATTTCCGATCAGAACGGAGAGTTTGACGATTGGATCGAGTTGTACAACAATACGGATTCCACTATTAATTTATTAGGGTATTATCTTACCGACAGCAAGTCAGAGCTTAGCAAGTGGGCATTCCCCGATGTTCAGATCGCTTCCAAATCGTATCTCTGTGTTTGGGCCGATGGTGACGTACTTCAATCGGGATTACACACAAACTACAAACTATCTTCACTGGGGGAGACGGTACTTTTGTTAACCCCTGACATGAAGGTCATCGACCAGATGAAATATGGCGAGCAGCCTGTAGTGATAGGCGAGACATTCACAGAGAAGTCTTTTGCAAGAATGCCCAATGGCACCGGCGCTTTCTCCTGGCAGCTACCCACCTTTAACAGCGAAAACATTATAAACCCTTGATATTGGAACTATGAAAAACAAAATAGCCACACTGGCCCTCTTGTTCGGAGCCATTATTTTTAGCAGCACAGCCCTATACAGCCAATCTGCCGGGAGTTCCGGAAGTATAAAAGCCCGGATCGTTCACGAAGAGAAGACAGAGAAAGGCAAGAAAAGTGTTTACATTGATTCGGAGGAGAAGTACGATTCCAAAGGCAACGTTATTGAAGAGATCGAATACAAGGACGGGAAAATCGACAAGCACATGCTTTACGAATACGACTCGAACAACAACAAAATAAAGGAAACCGAACTTAACGATTCCGGAAAGCCTAAGAAAATAGGGGAGTACAAATATGAAAACGGCTTGAGGAAAGAAAAGTATGTCTACGACGGCAATAAAATGTTGATTTCGAAGAAGACCTATACTTATAAATACTAGTTGGGTAAAAGGGGATAAGAGTTATTTGCCGATACAAAAATTCCTAAAAATATTCCCCAAAACCTCTTCAGTTGAAATCTCACCTGTAATAGTTCCGAGGTAGTAAATAACCTGTCGCAGATCCTGGGTTAGAAGGTCGGAGGGGAGAGCTGATATTATTCCATCCTCGACACGGATTAAGCTTTCTTCAGCGTGCCTGAGGGCTTCGAAATGGCGCAAATTGGAAATAACCACGGCGTCTTTGTCCAGATCGCCCAGTTTGGAGACCGAGATGAGTGTTTCCTCCAGAATACCGATGTTGATATCCTTGCCGGCTGAAATTTCCACGATGTGTTCGTTATCCGAAAGAAGCAGTTGTTTCGACAACTCATTGATTCTGCTGTGGTTGGCTAGATCTGATTTGTTGATCACAAGTATCAGTTGCTTATCCTGGTTTTCTGTTTGCTTCCTGATTTCTTCAAAAGATGCGATTATAATTTCGGACGGGTCGCGCGCATCGGCCAAAAGCAGCACAATGGCAGCCTGTTCGATTTTCTGGTAGGTTCTGCGGATCCCCAGGTTCTCGATAACATCGGCCGTTTCGCGAATCCCTGCAGTATCGATAAACCGGAATACGATATCTCCCAGTCTCACAGTGTCTTCAATGGAGTCGCGGGTTGTTCCGGCAATTTCGGAAACAATAGCCTTTTCCTCGTTCAACAGACGGTTCAGCAGGCTCGATTTGCCCACGTTGGGCTTGCCGATTATGGCAACCGGAATGCCGTTTTTAATCACGTTGCCGTTTTTGAAGGAAGCCATTAGTCTTGAAACGGTCTTGACCATATTCTTTACCAGTGCCAGCAGGGCATCCCTGTTTGCGAATTCAACGTCCTCCTCACTGAAATCAAGTTCCAGTTCAATCATGGAGGTGAAATGCAACAATTCCTTTCTCAGGCTGCTGAGTTCTTTGGAAAACCCGCCGCGCATCTGGTTAAGGGCAATGCGGTGGGCCGAACGGTTCTCCGATGCTATCAGGTCTGCAACGGCTTCGGCCTGGGCCAGATCCATTTTCCCGTTCAGGAAAGCCCGTTGGGTAAACTCCCCCGGTCCCGCCAGGTTGGCGCCCTTTTCAACCAACAGTTCCAACAGTCGTTTTTGTATAAAGGGGGAGGCGTGACATGAGATTTCCAGACTGTCTTCGCCGGTATAGGAGTGCGGGGACTTGAAAACGGACAACAGCACTTCATCCAAAACTTCAGCACCATCGCGGATTTCCCCGAAATGAACAGTGTTTGCCGGCATATCCACCACTTTTAACTTCCCCCGGGAGAAAAAAACTGAATCGGCAATCTTCAGGGAATCCGGTCCTGAAAGCCGCACAATACTTATTGCACCCGCACCTGAGGTTGCCGGTGCGCATATAGTTGTTTCAAAAATCATAAACTTGCTTTTACTATTGACTCAGGGTAACAACCCAGCTACCCGGTTCCCTGATGATAAAGTTAAACTCGTAATTGATCGTCACGGTCTGAAATGCACTTGGAAGACTATATTTGATACTGCACCTAAAGGGAAACTGAACCTGCTCAAAGCCATTGAACGATTGCTGTTGGACCAAAACCCCGGTAGAACCGACGAGCATCAAATCATTTGGATAAACTGCAACTCCGTTCCTGATAATCTTGATGGCGACCATTTCCCTTGTGTCGAAATTTTTGGTGATGTTGAACCGAGTAACATTCTGATTGAGAAGCACGGAATAGGGGGGCTCGGGCTTTTTGCCGATAAACGAGTCGTTTTCCCACAGACCTTCCTGGGTAATCTCCTCACCTTCATTGCTGTGTGTCAGTTTGCCCTGTCCGTGTCGTTTCCCTTTTAAAAATCCTCCGATATATACGGCTCCGGATGAATAAGTGTAGACACCTTTCCCATGTGGATAGCCATTTTTGAAGGATCCGGCATACAGATCCGTTCCCCTTGCTTCGCCAACCCCGTGGGCAAGACCCTTTTTACAGTCACCATTGTATTCGCCAACCAATTCCGGTTGCAGAACCTTGCATGCGGTGGTTTCCTGAGCATATGACAGGGCCAATGGTGATAGAAGCGCGAATACCAGGAAAAGACATTTTAAACCTTTCATTGTTACTAATTTATAGATGTTTTTAATCCC
>JAIFNN010000191.1 GCA_020047715.1 Bacteroidota bacterium
AATTTTCCGACCCATTTATTCCCAGGTTAAATTCAGCAAAATACCTGTTATCAAAGTTGTAGGTTACACGACTTACAAAACCCATGTATGAAACAGGAACATCAGGAAATGCGCTTTCGAAATAATGCCTTTTTTCCTGATTATACAGAGCAAGAGCTGTAACATTATGATTACCAAAAGTCCGCGCATAATTTAAGGAAGTCTCCATATACGATTTTTTACGCTTATCGGGTGCCTGCCTGTATATCAGCATTTCACCATCAAAACCCGATTTTATTGCGATTGGCTCATTTGTTACCGGATCCCTTGTAATATCAACCCTTGCATGAGCCTGAGCAGTATTGTACCAACTTTCAGAATAGGAATCGAATGCGTACCTGCCTGAAACAGACAAACCTTTTGTAATCTGGTCCAGTTCATATTTACCAGAAAACAAGGTATTGGCAGTTATCTGTTCCCGATTATATAAACCTCCGCTCTGAACAGATACAAATAGTGGATAACCATTGGCTGAAGCTGGCAGATTAGAGATAATCATATGGTTATTTTCGTCGAACCCGGGAGAAATCCATGGCACCGACATATACATCTGAGTCCAGAAGATATTGTTCCCCGGATTGGATGCTCCCTGTCTTTCTTCATAGCGTGCATCGATGTTAACACTCGCTGAAAAACGCTTGGTAAACTGAAAATCAAGGTTCGACCTGATGTTTGTTCTTTTATATTTGTTATTGGGATCAAATCCATACGCAGAGTTGTTTTTCAGTAATCCGGTTTCATCGTAATTTCCTGCTGAGCAAAAATACTTAACCAGATCTCCACCGCCACTGATGCTGAAATTATGAGATTGTTTGGGTGCTGCAGATCTGAGCATGTAGTCATTTATATCCAAATCCGGGTAGAGATAATTATTAACGTGATAACGGTAATTATTCATTTCATCATAACTCTTGATAGAAGGCTTGCCATCATTACTGTTAGCCTCATTGGCAAACATGATGGTCTCATATGAATTTAAAGCTTTTTTGAGATTGGTTGGCTGTGATAGGCCATAGTTAAATGAATACGAAACAACTGGTTTTCCTGTCTTACCCTTTTTTGTTGTAATAATTATTACGCCATTAGCTCCTTTTACACCATAAACGGCAGTTGCAGAAGCATCTTTAAGCACCGATATTGATTCAACGTCGTTAGGATTCATAGATTCCCAACCCGACACGTTTCCCAGTGTTCCTCCAGAAATATCCTTTGGATCACCATTGGCCCGGCCTCCTCCTGTTCTTTCGACTCCATCTACGATTACCAGTGGACTGGCATTATTCAAAGTACTTACTCCACGAATATTTATCCTTGGGGTTTCACCACCGGGAATACCTGTTTCCTGAACTGATACCAATCCATTTAAACGGCCAACCATTGCTGTTCCCAAACTACCTTGCGGTGATTTGGTAAGTTCTGCAGCAGATGTGGTAGAAATGGATCCAACTATCGAAACCTTCTTTTGCTCCCCGTAACCAACAATTACAACCTCATCCAGAGTCTTCGAATCCACTATAAGAACAATGCGTAAGGGTTTATTCTCTTCCACAACTACATCTACAGAAAGGTAACTTATGAAGGATATTCTAAGCGTGGAAGCTGGTGGAACTGTAAGTTGAAAATTCCCATTAATATCAGTAATTGTTCCTGTAGCTGTACCCGGAATGGAAACGTTCGCACCTGTTAAGGGAGCACCATTCTCGTCAAATACGGAACCTTTACACAGGAATGTAGTTTGTGCCTGAGCCTGCAGAAAGACAAAGCACATAAGCAATAGAACCACATGAGATTTGAAAGGTGATAATACTTTCAGCCTGATATTGCTCCTGGCAGATCTGTCTTCTAAGTATTGATTCATAAGCTTAAAGGTTAGATTATTAAATATCGTATGATAAAATGGCTTCGAAATTTAATTGGTGAACAAACTTAAGTTTACCTGAATATAAAACAAATTCCATACGTATCAATGACAACACCTTTTTGTAACATCGGATGCTAATCAACATATCCGAAGCTTTTTTGAAAAGGTAATATATCAGCACTGGCTTGCAGTCATTCTATTTGGATGCAATTTTGAGGATTGGGGATTGAATTGAAAGCAGGTATTATTTGTTGAGCGACTTTATAAAATCATTTACAGACATGCCAAATCTCGCTTTAAAATTTTTATTGAAATGGAAATTACTATTTACTCCGATTTTTATCATTACAACCTCCATATCCTTTTCTCCATTTTCAAAATATTTTTTGGCTTCATCGAGTTTTATCTCACGGATATATTCTGAAGTAGACTTTCCAAGAAGTGCAACAATTTTGCGATGCAACTGCATTCTACTGATCGACAATTTTTCACACAGGTAATCAATGCTGAAGATCGGATTTTCAAGATTACTCAGTACTATTTTATTCACTTCGTTAAGAAAAACCTGCTCCCGGTCGATGATTTTCGGTTCATCATCTTTTTTGTCGGCTTGCTTGCGGTTCGATAAATGGCGGATATAATTATTAGCTTTCAGCAATAACGATTTTGTAGAAAAAGGCTTTGATATAAAATCATCTGCCCCTGCCTCAAGAGCATTTATTTCTTCGTATTCAGCAGTTTTGGCTGTTAACACAATAATAGGTATATGACTTGTCCGGTAATCACTCCGAATTAATTTAATAAGAGCAATACCATCAACCTTGGGCATCATAACGTCGGTGATTATTATGTCGGGCGTATATCGCAATGCCTTATCAAATCCCTCTTGTCCATTGGTTCCCTGAATGACCGAAAATTTTTCTTTAAAGCTTTTTACCAAATAAGCCAGTAAATCGACATCGTCTTCAACAACCAAAACAACAGCTTTTCTGTCGAGAATGAGCGCCAAATCATTCTCGTTACTGCCATTCTCCTTAGCTTCCTCAGTCTGGACTAACTCAGTGGAAATTTCACAAGGCAGGGTAACTTTGAACTGGGATCCTTCTCCAACAATGGATTGTACTTCAACCGTTCCCTTGCATAATTCGACAAGCTGTTTAACGAGTGCCAAACCTATACCTGTACCCGATGTTGATTCCGAGGATTGATAGAAGCGATCAAAAATACGTGATAAATCTTTCGGCAAAATTCCACAACCTGTGTCATGAACTTTCAAAACCAGCTCATCGTGCTGTTGCTCAATAAATACAAAAATGTCCCCACCGTCCGGAGTATATTTAAAAGCATTTGATATGAGGTTGAAGAGAATCTTGGTCAGCTTATCCAAATCAAAAATTAATTTACTATCGTTCACATCTATAACGAAATCATAGTGTATTTTTTTTGTTGCTGCAATTCCCTCAAAAGATTTCCTTATATCATTAAAGACTTTTGAAACGACATGAGTTTCCAATTCTAAGCGACTTCCATGATTGAGCAACCTCCTGAAGTCAAGAAATTGATTTACCAGATAAAGCAAGCGGGATACATTTTTATCAACTATTTCAATTCTTTCGCTTAAAAATGGTGTTTCTAAAATTACTTTGTTGCTTTTAATATCTTCCAGCGGGCCAGCTATGAGTGATAATGGCGTCCTTATATCATGGGCGATGTTGGTATGAAAACGCAGTCGAACATTATTAATTTCGTTTTCATGCTGGTTTTCCAGTTCTTTTATAACTAGTTGTTGTTTAAGTTTTGTTTCCCTGCTTAAATACAAGTAAACAACATAAAGAATTGCAAGTGCGAATGCAGCATAGATAACATAAGCCCAAAGTGTAAACCAGGGAGCGCTATTTACAACAATTGTTAGATGCCGCTTTTCTCCCCGCCATGAATTATCGTCGTTGGATGCTTTAACCCAGAAATTATAGGTTCCTGACGGAAGGTTATTGTATGAAACGGATCTGTTTTTACTGTCTGTTGTTATTGAGTCAGTATCAAATCCCTCCAATTTATAAGCATACAAAATACCGTCGAAATTATTATAGTTTGTTGCAAGAAAGTTAATTGTAAAATTATTCTCATTGTACCTTAAATCAATACGGGAGGTGTTATATAAAGGAACTTTCAAATGTCTGTTCAACCGTGTATCACTTTTTATTGATTTTCCAAAAATCTTAAAATCAACAATATTTACATTTGCCGAGTAAGGGCTTTCAGACTGAGGTTCAGTATTAACCCAATTGAGCCCATTTGTTGTTCCTGCATATACATGATCTGATTTGTCGGCAAACATTCCTTCGAGCACTGCGCTGCTGAATAGTCCGCTACTGACATTATACTTCTTTTCAACATTTGTCTTCAGATTGTAAGAGTATAATGCCTGCGAAGTACCCAACCAAATAGTATTGTACTGATCCTCTGCCATCGACATGATTTTTACATTTCCAATAATCCGTAGCGATGTCTTAGGAATCACAATTATACTATCGTTTAATACAATGCATCCATTTAGTCCGGAATCGGTTCCAAACCATACTGTAGAATCGGAAGCCAGCAAAACACTCCAGACATGGTCGCTGCTTATCGAATTTTTGTCTTCAGAGTGAATTAGCCGTTTAATCGAACCTATTCTTCCCTGATTATCAAGAGAAATTGCTGTAACACCGTTGTCTTTGGTACAGGCCCACACTTTATTATGAATAGAGTCGCAAAGAATTCTGCTTATTTGCTCCGACGAAACCATATCTGATAAACTGCCTATAGAAACAAATTGATATTTCGAATTCTTGTCATTTAAATCAACCTTAACTAACCCGGACGTACACCCAATCCAAAGATTATCATGTTTATCAATTGCAAGGGAAAAGGGCAGATTTAGCGGGATCGAATTCCGGTATAGAGATACAAGTGGAAAAACTTTTTGAGTTGAATAATTAAAACAGAAAACTATGCCATTGGCACAAAACCAAATATTCCCTTCTTTATCTTCAACAATCGATGGCGAAATATAGGTTAATGCTGAATTTTGGCTATCTATCTGAAGGTGTTTCAGTTCCTCCTCATTATCGAAATAATACATGCCATTCAAATTTGTCCCTATCCAGACGCGACCGTGACTATCTTTAAATACCGATTTTACGAATAAGCCCTCTGTATCTTTTTTCCCATCTATCAGGTTTGGCTTTTGTAACAAATCAATTCTGGCAACACCCTTCTGTCCTGAAGAAATCCATATATTCTTTGTTTCATCAACAATCATCGACTTGATAATATTATTCTTAAAAAAAGAATAATCATCAAGCTTCAATTCTTTAGTTGAGTTAGTTGGTGCATGAAGAACATAAAGGGAATTACCCGATAAAATAACATAATTCGCACTATCAATTGCCGCCATTGCGCGAATATTGTTAACACTAAAATTCGCTAAAGGCTTAAAATCCGAGTAGGTAAGAATTCTGGTTTTGGAAATACTATTTTCTGTGATAAATGCAAGTCCATAATTATGACAAATCCAAATGGTTTTGTCCGAGCCCTTAAAAAAAGAATTAATGTGAATTTCTGGGAGGAATTTAGACGGTGAATATATTTGCCCACCCCGGTCTGAAAGCAATACGCCACCCGAAACTGTTCCAACCATTAATCCATCTTTTCCATC
>JAIFNN010000182.1 GCA_020047715.1 Bacteroidota bacterium
GACATATGTGTATCCAAGAATCCTATACAGTCAGGTCATTATCTCCGGAAATGCAAAAATACAGTCAATACCGGGCTCTTCTGACTTCGATATAATCTGCGAACCAGGAGAAAGCAAGCTGTTTCTCATTGGAGGACCCGAATAC
Organism: Bacteroidota bacterium; assembly: GCA_020047715.1. GTDB lineage: Bacteria > Bacteroidota > Bacteroidia > Bacteroidales > JACJXF01. Next base: position 146 of record JAIFNN010000182.1, read on the forward strand.
CCGGAAGTGATGAATAATATGAAGCAGATTCTTGAATCCCCGCCTGAATTATTATTAGCCCGGACAGCCCAATATTGGGAGGATTTCACCAAAGGCAGAAAAGACTTCACGACAATGCTTCCCCCAACCACACCTGAACGCGAAAAACTCCTGCAAACCATCGACGATGTTGCTGTACTTTTGAAAACGCAGCAGAGCAGCGAGGGCGCAGTTCTTGCCGGTTATCCCTATCCTTTGGGTTATGTGCGCGACCAATACGGGGTTTCAAGAGGATTGTTGACACTCGGTTTGCACCAGGAAGCAAAATCAATTCTTGACTTCTATTGGCAGATATGGAAAAAGTACGGTTATATAAAAAACGCACAGGCGATTGGCCTTGAAGGTATTTTTCATATTCACGAGAATGATGAGGTGGAAAGCACGGGATATTTGTTACTCCAGTCTTTCGAACTGCTAAAGGCCACAAATGACAAGGCATTTATCATCGAGATTTCCCCCATGCTCGAATGGGCGTATTTCAGTCAGAAAAAGAATCTTGTTAAGGATATGCTTCCCTTTAATGGCGACGAAACCTACATTGCAGGTGGCATCTTGCCGCGCTCGGTTCTCAATGACGGCTCTGCTGAATCGACCATGCTTTTCATTGAAAGCGGTAAAAAATATCTGGATTGGGTAACCGCCCAAAAACTCTGGCCAAAAAAAATGATCGTTGAAAATCAAGCCCTTGTATCCCAGGTGAAAAACAATTTCATGGACAATTTCTGGTACAGCGATGTACTTTGGACAAACAACCCCCAAAGGGCTTTGTATGCCACATTGCCCCGATTCAGACATGGTGTATGCGAAAGTGCAGGTATTAACTGCCTGATGACCAAATACAATGGAATAGTATGGACAGAGCGCAATGTAAACAATCGGTATGTCTGTGCCGCTTGTATTAGAGAAGAGCCTCTCCCCGCGGCTGAGTACATAACGTATAATATTCTTTCTGTTGCTCTTTCACCTTTTTACATGGGATTTACCATTGTTCCCTATGAAAAGCTTACAAATGCTGTACATGCAATACACCGTGATTTCATGCCTACCGCTGAAATGATCTCAAGAATGGAACTGTGCGATCAGAAAAATGAAATCCGAACGGTTGGTTATGATTATGGATTCCTGCTGACAGCGCTCAACAAACTCGATATGAAGGAGTCTCAATCAGTATATGAAAAAACTTTGTCGGTTGTTGACGAGGTGGGTTCATGGTCTGAATACTATCTGGATAACAAGCCCAGCGGCACGCGCTGCCGACCATGGGAAAGCGCCATAAACCTTGAAGCTCTTATTGAATTCGCCATGAAACAGCCCCTACGAAAACAACAATAATACCCATGAGCTGAATTTAGATAACAAGGAAGGTTTCGTTAAAATGAAAAATAAAGTAGTGAGAACAGTACTAGTGGGACAAACTTTAATTTCTAAACAAGCTTTTGTAAATCCCGATAATTCGCCACTTACAATTGATTTAGATTATTCAGGAAAGAAAAGGGATAAAGACAATCCTACAGTTGCCCCATTTGAAATTAAAGGAAGTGGGATAAGAGAAATTAAAGTGTGGGAATGAATGTAAGAACTAAAATTCGTTACATCCTATGATAATTAAAAGTAGAAAATTAAGATGAAATGACATCAAAAGCATATTACATTTTTTATTACCCTTTGTTTATTTGCCTCCTTTCTCAGGCGCAAATAAAACCAGAGATTCAGCGATATGAGCCTTTTATCTGGAAATCAGAAACCCCGGAAGACTGTCCTTTTGAACAATCCGATGAATTTTCAAAAATTTATTTTACAGGTATTAAGAGTGGTTTTCGTGTTGGCGATACATGGTATCCTACCTGGGCAGAAGACGATCGCTTGTATTCACCTTTTACCGATGGGCATTGTCCCCGCTTAGACGGTGGAAAAGATTTATCCATTTCCGATGGAGTGGTTGATTTTGGATACGGGGCAGAAAGAACTTCCACCGGAAATGCAGTGATGGAAGGAGATGATCCAACTTCATTAACTATTTACAGCCTCGGATTATCACATGCTTCTGCATTACCATACCATGGCAGATATCCGGCAGGTAGTTTAGTATTTAACGAGGTGTGGTATTATGGCACTTACTGCCTAGATCCTGCAGGCCAGACAAAATATGGTGACACAACGTACAACTGGCCATGGCTGGGACCATTCGTGGGTTTCCGCTACTCCACCGATTACGGCCGCACCTGGATTGAAACAACTCACACACCTGAAAAACCCATTTTTGGAGAAACAGGCAGGTACGGTTACCCCGTAAAAATAGGCTCTCCCCATTTTGTCGATTTTGGAAAGAACCTGGAACACTCGCCCGATGGGAAGGCTTACCTCGTTGCACATGGCGCCGATATTCAAGATGTTGACAAGCGTTTTTTCAATGCCTCATGGATTACCGGCGACCAGGTTTACCTGTTTCGTGTAACGCCTGCTATTGAAAATATCAACGATGTATCGAAATATGAATTCTATTCGGGAAAAGACAAAAAAGGAAATCCAATTTGGACAAATGATTTTAAACAAATAAAGTCGCTGCTCGAATGGAACAACAATATGGGCTGTGTAACAATCACCTATAATGCCCCACTGAAAAAATATCTCATGTGTGTGACCGATGGAGGAAATACCTGTTCTAAAATGAATTCATACATCTTAGAGGCAGACCGGATTGATGGAGATTGGAAGATCATTTCCTACATGAAAAACTTTGGCCAGCAGGCCTACTTTTTAAATATCCCATCGAAATTTATCAGCAAAGATGGTAAAAGCATGTGGCTTCTCTATTCAGGTAATTTTGCTGCCGACTGGAATGGTGATAAAATTATAGAGAACCCACCCGGAAGCCACTATGGATGTGTGTTTCAGAAAATAGAAATTATTAAATAAACCCTAAAGATGAAAAAACAACTCCTAAGAATTTGTCTGTCGGTGTTGCCCATCTGGTTTGGCTTTGCGAGCCTGTCATTTGGAGCTACCATAATCCTTACCAGCGATCAGCAACTTACCGACCTGCAGGATCCGGACAAGAAAATCGACCTGTCCACCGGCTATGAGAAACGCTTTGCCAGCCTACGCGAAATCTGTGAGTCCGCTCAAGCTAAGGGCGACAAATCCCTTGTGATCGCTTTTGATGAATTCTTCAGACAATACAGAGAGCAGGCTGGTACTGTCCGCCGGCTCACCCCGGATATGGACGAGTATATCTCCAAAATAAAAAGCATAAGCAATTTTGCAGCGAATTATGGGTTGGGAATTGGTCTTAGCCTTCTCAGCCCTCTGGATATCGGCCCCGGCTTTGTCAATAAAACAGGTCAAGGAGGCAAATGGATGCATTATGCAACAGGAATACGCGACGCCAAATCAGGAAAATTCAATGTTCAGATGTGGCGTCAACTGTATTGGACAAACAACAAGGGTAAAATCCCCCTTAAACTAAAAGCCGTGCATGCCTATGCATTTAAGGAAAAAATTATTGCCAACGGCCGATACAACGTGGTTTACCCAAGTGATATCCATAAAATCGATTCAGAACTCAAAATCGATTTTTACGACACCACAACAATCATTCCCGCATGGGAACCTTCCAGCCTTGCCAGTGATGTAACCTTACCGATTCAGAGGGTGAGCATTTTCTCCGATGGGGATGAATACTTGCAAGGCTTCGACCGCGTATTTGTAATGCTTGAATATGAGACTCCGGAAATGGACTATTTCAGCCCCGAAGTTCCCGGATTCCTTAACAACATGCTCGACAAATATCATAAAGAAGGAATAAACCTCACCTCCCTCTATTCGGATGAAATGCATATGCAGCAAGACTGGTATTATTTCAACCACCACGATAACGGGCAGTTTAGCCTGCGATTTATGACCGATAACCTGGCAAAACAATTTGCTGACAACTACGGATCTGAATTTTCCAACATGGGAAAATATATGCTCTATTTTGCATATGGTCCCAATTTAGCACTAAACTCCCCCTTTGCCATAACCAACACCCAATATGTGATGGGCGAGAGCGCGGAGGAAATCAACCGGACATTCCTGTTTCGCGATCGGTATTACAAGTTGCTAAACAACAAGGTTGTCGACATATTTATCGCTGCAAAGAAATATGCTGAAGATCTCTACCAACGTGAACTCCCCAACGGCGCCCATGCCTCGTGGGCTCAGAGTCCGACCATCGACCTTTGGGATGTGGGAGAGCTTAAAATGGAGGCCTACCAATACGAATACACTCCCGGTTTTATCTATTCCAATACCGTACAACAGGCATCTGCAGCATGTTATGACTATTTTAAATGGGGAGATTACCTGCAACCTACCGGAAACGATTTTGCCGAATGCGGTTGGGCCGACCGGAACTATTATGGAGCTGCTATGGCCACGTCTATCGGCATCCTGAATAAGTACCCGAATGCTTATGCCGCCTTTTGGGGTATGCCAAAGGAAGTTGCAGAAAGAAAACATGCCATAAACAGTGCTTTTGGTGCAAGTGCAACCCAAACCATCAGAGAAATTACCGAGAATGTGCACCGTGATGCTGAAGTGCTCATTTTGTATCCCTTAAGCCTGGTGGCCGCTGAACAAAGATTTGGCAGCTGGATGACCCAATTTGCTTATGCAAATTATATCACAACCGAAAAACTTCTTGAATTGGGAAAGGTAAATCCGGATGGATCAATTCAACTGGCAGGCAGACGGTTCACAACTCTGGTGGCAATGTTTGAAATTGCTCCCCAACCCGGTTTGTTCGACATGATGAAACAATTGGGAGAAGCCGGAGGACGAGTAATCTGGTTTGGCCCACCCCCTGTAATCGACGGCAAGGGCAAAAACTGTCTTGACAGATGGAACGCTCTTTTCGGTGTCGATTATGCCCCTTCAATCCATATGGGGCAAATGGCTGCGGGAAAAGTTATTACCTTCCGCAACAGTTTCAAAAATATCCCTTCCCAGAACATCCTCACGGAGTTTCTGGTTGACCGTGTTTACCCGGTAAAAATCGACAAGGGATCGGAACTCCTTGCCGATGTTGACGGACTATCGATAGGTTCAGTGAAGAAAACCGGAAAAGGAGCTTTTTATTTCATGGGATTCAGACCGCGCGACGACCAGTCTGAAAGCCTGGGATACGAAACCGGCACAATGTTCAGCATACTGGCTCAGGTTGGAGCATATCCCCAAACAGGAAAATTTAAAGAGGTCAATGATAACACAGAGTATATTTCACGAACAACCGACTACTTTACAACCCGCTTTCCCAACGGCACAACTGTTATTGTGAGGCATTACAAAACCCACCGTGAAAACTGGCTGGATGGATTCTCGCGCAACGATTCGATCGATGCAGTGGCTCTTGGAGAAAATCCTTTG
>JAIFNN010000151.1 GCA_020047715.1 Bacteroidota bacterium
ATTGAGTGAAAATTCCCTCGAAACAATAAAAAACAGAGTAGGAGAAATTATTGCTATGGAAGAATATGGAAAATTCATATTCCTATTATGCAATGATTTCAAATACAGCAGACAAAATCACTTTCCGGAGCTGTTGGAAAATACAGCTGAAATAACTGAAATCCCTGCTCAGTAATTCAGTTCAACGAGATACCCGCCGTGTTTTCGGATATTGATTACCTCTCCTGAGTCAAAAATCAGGTACTGCCCCTTAATGCCGGTTAGTATGCCGCCTATTTCGGCCTGTTTATCGAACCCCAGGCTTTTCACCTTTAGCGGGTATTCCTGCACAGGGTAATGAATCTCCGTTACGGAATTATCTTCGAGCGCATATTTCTGAAAATCGGGGTGCAAAAACTGCAGCGCCCTTTTCTTTTCCTCAAGAAGGTCAAATTCGCCAGTCTTTTCGGAGCTCAGCATTTTTCTCCAGTTCGTCTTGTCCTGAAAGTGCTTTTTTAAGGCAACCTCAATACTACCGGCCAGAAACCGGTTGGGTGTTTTTGCCACGATAATAGCTTTTTCGGCTCCCTGGTCGATCCACCGGGTTGGTTTCTGGGTGTAGCGCGTTACTCCAACCTTCAATCCCCCGGAAAGGGCCATGTAAACATAATGGTCTATCAGGCAATGGCCTTCAGCATATTCCATGTTGCGCGCCTTTCCCATATGTGCCATGCACAATTCAGGGCGAAGTACGCAATCTTCTGTTTCGGGGGAGGTGATAAAACAGGGATAGCAATAGCCCTGAGCAAAGGATGTTTTTGTCACCGCGCCGCACTTCACACAGTTTATCTGGTTTTTAAAGCTTAGTCTGATCTCATGGCCAATGAACTCGTTCAAGCGAATGCGCGATTCAGGGGTGTTAAGGTAATAGTTGACAGGATCCGAATTCTCGGTTTCCATTTTATGCAGGTTGAAAATTATCATTTTCAGTTTTTTAGGATTGTTCATCAGGGGATTTAAGGGTAAATATCACAACCAGGATCATCAGGCCGGCCAGTATTGCTCCCCCGAAAAAAGCAAATTTAATGCCTCCCATCATGTAAAACAAGCCCGCCACCATGGGTCCGAGGGTCTGACCGATTCGCAGCACCATTCCATTGATCGACATAAAGGCACCGCGATGCTGCACCGGAGCCATATTAACCAGCATGGTCTGGATATTCGGAATGTTTATTCCCTGAGCGAAACCAAAGATCATGGCGGGGAGAAACATCATGTAAGCATGCTGCATAAAGGGAATCAGGAGCAGTGACAGCGCATACAGGGCAAATGAAAAAAGGAGGAGACGCTCGTGGTCGAAACGTCTTGAAAGTTTGCCCAGCTGAGCAGCAGTGATGGCGGTTGTTATTGAGGACGACGATATTACCAGTCCGATAAAGAAGGATTTCGAGCCGAAAGTCTCTTCAAGTTTTATGGGGAAATAGGTAAGGTATGATCCGTAAAGTATCATAAAGGTGAGAATGTTCAGGAGGAACAGACCGAGTACCCGCTTGTCGGACAGGCTGCTAATGGTTCCCCGGAGATGCAAAAGAAGAGAATCTTCCGATTTTATCAGGGGATTTTTAAGCAGAAAAGTAACCGTAAGTCCCAGGGGTACAGCCATAAGGGGAAAGTAGAAAGGGAAATTCCAGCCGATCATCCCAAGACTTCCCCCGATTACCGGATAAGCTGCAGTGCCGATGCTCAGTACGCTTGCGTTATAACCCATGGCAGTGGCACGTTCCGGACCGCTGAACAGGTCCCCGATCAAGGTAACATTCAGGGAGCCGAGCGATGCGCCGCCAATTCCCTGGATAAATCTTAGAATAAGCAGTTCGTTGAAACTGTCGGCCTGACTGCACATGAATCCGGCCAAGGCAAACAAAAACAAAGAAGGAACGAGAACAGTTTTGCGGCCGAGCAAATCGGCCAAAACTCCCAACACAGGAGTCAGGAATATTCCCGGAAGGGTGAATGCGGTGATCAGCAGTCCAACCTGCTTGTAGTTTATGTTGAAGTGCTCTATTATCAGGGGAAATGCGGGAGTGATGCTTACCACTCCCATAACGCCCATCAGGGTGAGAGCAAAAATGATTTGCAAATTCCGGTTAAGGTATAAACGGGGCTTCAGTTTCAAAACCATTGAATAAAATACCAGTCAGAGCTATACATCAAGGACAAAAATAAAAATTTATGTTACAATATATGGGTAAAGTGGAATAAAAGTGAGTTTGAGCGGGTTCAAGGCAATGGGAGTATTGTGCAAAAAATGACTAAGGAGCGTCAAACTTGCCAGTTCGGTTTCAACGAGGTTCGAGCCAAATCCCTCTGTGAATTAGAGACTTGGGATATTTTTGGAATGCCGGGAATTCCCCCTGCAAAAATATTTTGAAATATTTTAGTACTATGTATTGCATGGTATTGTTTTTATTTCATATCTTTGCATTGTCATCTTATAGGTATTAAACAGTATTAAAAATAAAAAACATGTCACCCACATCAATTATCTTCGCAGCAGCCTTTGCACTTCTTCTGTTTCCGACAGATAACTCAAAGCTGCTTTCTTCCCGGGAAGGGAAAGAGTTTGGGAGTGTTTCGGGCCAGAGGGTTGACCTGCACCTTTTTTCAGCCGGTGGGAATAACAAAGGCCCTCAGGCTGTAGAGCAAAAGGTTCAGGCGACAAAAAGCCTGGAGGCAGGTCCGGAGCATTTTACAGAACTCCCTCTTGAAATGGAATCATGGATGGAGCATCCTGAAAACTGGAACAATAACAAGGATTAAAAACAATACGATTATGAATGTAGAAAACGCCAAAGCCCAGATGAGGAAAGGCACGCTTGAGTACTGCATTTTGCTGATACTCGACAAGAAGGATGCCTACGCCTCTGATATTATCAATCAGTTGAAAGAAAATCGGCTGATTGTTGTGGAAGGAACCCTTTATCCCCTGTTAACACGGCAAAAAAATGCCGGTTTGTTAAGTTACCGCTGGGAAGAGTCTACCCAGGGTCCACCCCGGAAATACTATACCATAACCGAAATCGGCAGGGCCTATCTGAAAGAAATGGACCGGGGCTGGTCGGAACTGGTGGACACAATCAACTCAATTAAAGCAAACAAGTAATTACTTTTAAAACACAAATACAATGAAAAAGGCATTAAAAATAAATCTAAGCGGACAAATTTTCCACATTGATGAAGACGCTTATGAAAAACTGAAAATGTACCTTGATACCATCAGCAGCCATTTTTCCAATGTCAATGAGAGCAAGGAGATTTTATCAGATATTGAATCGAGAATTGCTGAGTTGTTCCGCGAAAAAATGAGTGATGAGAACCAGGTAATTTCAGCCAAAGAAGTTGATGAAGTGATCGACATCATGGGCCGTCCCGAAGAAATCGCCGACGAGGACGAAATGTCGGGGGGACAGAAAAACCGCGAGCAGCGCTCCAGCAGGAGGCTATTCCGCGACCCCGACAATGCGGTTTTGGGTGGGGTAAGCGCAGGACTTGGTGCATATCTGAATCTGGATGTGCTGCTGATTCGTATTCTGTTCATCGTTCTGACCCTGGTGGGTGCCGGAACCCCCATCGTTCTTTACATCGTACTCTGGATTGCAGTTCCAAGAGCCGAAACTGCTGCTGAAAAGTTGCAGATGCGGGGAGAGAAAGTAAATGTTTCGAACATCGAAAAAGCGGTGCGGGAAGAGTACGAAGACGTAAAAGAGAATCTTAAGAAAGCGAAGAACTCCGATAGCTATCGCAGAACTGAAGACGCTTTAGGCTCGTTTTTCAAAGCCATAGGCAGCATTATCGTGGTTTTTATTAAAATCATTTTGGGCTTCATTGCCTTTATACTTATCATGTCGGGGATAGGACTGCTCTTTGGAACTTTTGGCTTCCTGTTTTTCGGCTCACATGTTTTACCCTTCGGGCACGATGGAGGCTTCAGTCATACTTTGCCCGAACTTCTGCAGCCTTTTGTAAACCCCGACAACGCAAGCATGCTTGTAATAGCTATTATGCTTCTGGTACTTATCCCGATTATTGCAGTTATCTATGGTCTTTTCAAAGCATTGTTCCGCTTCAAGGCAAAAGACAGGGTTCTGGGACTAGGCGCTTTAACGGTTTGGATTCTTTCGCTGGTAGCCGTTTTTATGCTGGTATATTATGAAGGGAGAAATTACCAGGAGGGCGACAGGGTTGCGGACACTAAGGTTCTCGCCCCCTTTGCCAGCGACACGCTATATCTGTCGGTCGATTCCGGTGATCTGGACATCATCGGTTCTGAAAACTACCTGAACATTGATCACAAGTGGTATTTCTCGGAGGAGATGGACAGTTTTTATGGGGATATCGACATAAACGTGAGGAAGTCGGACAATGAGGAGTATAAGATCAGGGTTGAGAAATCGGCTCGGGGTCGCGATAACGACGCTGCCCGGCAGTTAGCGCAGAGCATTATGTACGAGTTTACGCAAAAAGATGCATCGCTGGTTCTGGATCCTTATTACAAGATAGAGAGAGACAGTAAGTGGAGAGCACAGACAGTTGAGATTACCATTTATGTACCGGTTGGGAAAGCGGTAAAGTTCTCGAACAATACGGAGGATTTCCTGGGATGGATAAACAACACGGAGGACTTCTCCGATTGGGAACTGGCCGGAAAAACACTAGTAATGAAGGACGACGGGCTTTCCCTGCCCTAGTTTGATTTACATGGAGAAGCGTTAAACACAAAGGCCGGAGAGAAAGAGCGCAAAGACTTCATTCGATAAAAATCAATGAATGAATGCTTTCCAATTTCCTTCCGGCCTTTGCGAGTTTTTTCAAGTCAAGGGCCGAATCAAAATAAATCGTTCCGGGAAGTAAGGAAAAAAACCTTTCCGGAATCGAATTCATGGATTTTTTTTTTAAATTTGCCCCACAATAAAAAATTGTCCCGTGGTGTAATTGGCAACACGTCTGATTTTGGTTCAGAAGAGTTCAGGTTCGAAACCTGACGGGACAACGGAAATTTTAAGAAAACGCCTCTAACAGCAACTGTTTTGGGCGTTTTTGTTTTAGAAAATGGCTCTCTTAACAAACCCAGTAATATTAGACCGAATCGACTCTTCACTGCCGAAAAAAGTATAATAACCCGCAAGATTGGAACAGTTAAACCCGAAGTGTTTGAAAAGGTTGCCGATAAGCTATTTGAGATTATAAAGCATTAATAAAGTCCAGAGTTGTCAGATTTTTCATATTTATCTTGTAAATATCCCTTCCGGAAATCTTTTAAGCTTACTGCAAAATCTTTATTATTATACTAAACCGTATCTGCCAGAGAGAATACCTGTATTAAAGAATCTGGCCTGATTTTTTAATAACGGGATCTCTTATTTAAGATCATTGGTGTCCGGGAAAAAATTATTAATATGCAGCAAACCCTGCTGCCGCACGAATCCTTTCGTGTGGCAACCATTAAGTTACAACAATTAGTCCATCTATAAGTCCTTTTTCTCCGGCATAATCCCTCGCTACCGCACGAATCCTTTCGTGTGGCAACCATTAAGTTACAACAATT
>JAIFNN010000196.1 GCA_020047715.1 Bacteroidota bacterium
GGTCTATGTTCATGAAGAGGTTTAAAATTTCTTACTCACCTATGCAATACAAGCTGGATTTTCCCCGAAGATAAATCCTCCCATCCGCAAAGACGGGAAGGGCAAAGGCTGCTTCGCCAAGTGCCGGCTCTTTAACGATGGTTCCTGTTCTGTCAGCTTTGATAATATGCATGACCCCGGACATGTCAATAATGTAAACCTTATTTTCCGCAACCATGGGCGATGAATAGAATCCGCTGCTGAATTCCTTTTCCCAGACATTCTCGCCGGTCATTGCATCATAACAAACCAGCACTCCGTAGCTCGTTGCGAGGAAAAGAAGTCCATTGGTAGCAACCGGACTGGCAACTTCTGAAAGATACTCGTCAGTTTCCCAAAGCACTTTTCCTCCGTTCTCCGCATCGAGTGCAACCGTTTTCGCATACTCGTTTGACACATAGACAATATTGTTGAACACTCCGGGGGAGGGAGCCACTTCGCCCGACATCACAGGCGATTTCCACACTTCTGCCCCGGTTTCGAGATCGTTGGCAATAACATTCGGGTCAGCTGAAGTTATGATAAGCATTTTCCCTTTGCTTTCAAGAAGTGTTGGGGATGACCAGGAAACCTTATTAGCCCGGGGGATATCCCAGATAAATTCACCATTTGTAGTATTGATTGCGATCATTCTTCCCCCTTTTGCTGTATCGTATTGAACGATGATTTTCCCGTTCCAGGTTATCAATGAAGAGGAATGTCCGTAATGGTTGGCCGGAACACCAAGGTTTTTTGCCCAAATGCGGTTCCCGTCCAAGTCGAAAGCAATGAGATCCCCCGTGCCAAAAAGGGCATAAACACAGGTACCGTCAATTGTCATCGTTGGGGCAGCAAGGCCTGTATCGTCGGTTGTTTTCGGGGGAGTAGCGGGAGAACCGGGAATATTATCGGCTTCTTTCTCCCACAGAAGTTTTCCTGTGTTACGGTTATAGCAGCTTACAATTCTGGAGACCTTATCTGCACCAGCGATCAGTATTTTATCTCCCCAGATAACCGGTGTATTATAGCCCGGTTTACTTAAAGCTATTTTCCATTTTACATTGGTGCCGGAAGCTCCATCCCAGTCGGTAGGAATATTTTTGTGAAATGAGATTCCTTGTCCCAAAAAGCCTCTGAAGGTGCTTTGATTTTTCTTAAAATCCTCGGCCTTGAAAAGTTTAAGGGCAGTCTTTGGGGGATCGGCTTTGTCATCTGCCCTGGCAACTTCTTGAGAGACTTGGGTGTCAGCGGTTGACAGTATTGCTGAGTCGATCTTTTCGGAAGCCGCACTCTCAAAAATGGGGATTACTTCTATGATCTCAGTCTGACCATTTGTTTCGGTGTTGGCAAATTTTATGGGATCATAACTTTTCAGGTAATCGTTGCTTAGAAAGGCCGAAAGCAATGCGAGGGTGAAAACCAATCCCCCCGTTACCAGCAGCCATCGATGCGAAACAAGCTTGTTCATTATCGGGTCATCGGTGATGTTTTCTGGCGGCTCTATTTTTCGCTGGATGTCGTTTCGGATTTTAAGAGCCAGGGCCAGTACAACTCCCCCGAAAAAGAGCAAATAGGCACCGGTTTTTACCTGCCATGCAGAAGTGAAGTAGGCTTTTCTTGCCAAAAGATCGAAACTTCGGATTTCCTTCCTCAGCTCCTCGTTGTTGTCGTCAGCCGCAAGTCGATTGACCAAGGCCTCTATGGTTTGACTTTCAAGGGGCTTGCTGTTCTTCATCTGCCAGAAATTCACGATAAGAAGAAAGGCAACCAGGATGCAGAATGCAGCGGAGATAAGGATTATCTGTTTTAGAAGTTTAAGTTTTGTTTCCCGATTCATGTTTATTTCAATTTAACGACAGGACAATAATCCATACAGCGGCCGCAACTGAAGCAGTCGCCTTTATGGGGTTCATAGATAGTTTTGGTTCTGAAAACAAACTGGTTCATTATCATTATTCCTATAACGAGTCCAAGAAAGCCGCCCAGGAACCATCCTCCGGTTTTGAACTTGGCCCTTATGAGGGAAGCGTTTGCAACGAGCTCGTCGAAGGTTTTTCCGGATTCGAGAAAGGCTTTTATATCAAGATTTTTTGTGTCGGATTTGAGTTCAGGATGGGCGATGAGCAATTCGGAAAGATAGACATCCTGATGTGCTTTGGATAGGAGAACGTGGGAACTGGAAACAGCATAACCGCCAATGAACATCCAAACCGGGATGAGGAGGGCATATAAGCTGAATCGTTTCAGGTTTTGTCTCAGTACTTTCTGGGTACGGACTTTCTCGCTTACCGGAATTTCTATGGCATCAAAAGGACATGAAGGTTCGCATAATTTGCAGGAGATGCACTCTGCCGGGGTAATTGTCATGTGATATTTCGAAAACCTCGACATCCAGTTCAGGAGCACGCCGTAGGGGCAAAAGACTCTACAGTAAGGTCGAGCAAAAAACAATGCCAATAAAAGAAGAGCAATGCCAATGATGATCATGGTGTAAGGTCCGTCCATCCTGAAGAATCCCACGAAAGGATCGTAACGACAGATGATAAAGTCGGTTCCTGTTGCGGCGTACAGCACAGCCAGTCCCAGGTAGAGATAAGGAATAAAACCCAGGGTTTTCCTAACCCAAACCGGGAGGGAGACAGGTCTGAAAACCAGTATATCCTGTATTGCGCCCAGGGGACAGGCCCCGGCACAAAACGTCCTTCCAAAAAACAAAGCAAAAACGAGAGGCAAGAGAAAAAATATCAGTACCGTTATGGAGACTTTGTATGCCGGGTCGAACAAGGCAAGAGTGATATTCTGAATGGATCCGACCGAGCAGATGCATCCCTCGCGGTAAAACCCGAAGTAGAGCAAGGTAAAAATCGACAACCACAGGACCCCGCGCCTGGAGCGTCGCTTGATTACCAGCCATGAGGCAAGGGAGAGCGAGGCCAAAAGAATCAGAACGTCGAGGTATTCGAGGGCGTTTGAACGCGGCTCTGGTGTGGTAGGACTGGGCTGTTCATACCCGCTTTCGAATTCGGGCTTTGGAAATCGCTGGGCATTTGCCTGAACGAATATCAGAAGAAAAAAGCTTAGCAGGACGATTTTTTGACTTATGCTTTTCATAATCTATGCCTTTGAGCCTCCATGAAAATCGCCTTTGATAATGTAGGGCTGACTTGCCGGAACCCTGCTTATGGCATCCGATGGGCAAACCCTTGCAATGGCGCATTCGTTGCAATTGTCGCAGAGGTCGTGTCGGATCTGCAGATGCAGTGAGCCGTTGCCGAAGGAAGAGCATCCTTTCACGCATTTGGCGCATCCGATGCAGAGTTCCTCGATGATGACATATTCGAAATACGGCTCCTCGATAAACTTTCGCTGGATGGCAGCAGTAGGGCAAAGGTGATTTTCCCCGCCGGTTTCCATTTTTTTCACTCCGGGCTTAAAGTATCCTCCGCACAGATCGCAGTAGCCGCAGACCTCATAGGCATGGATGCATTTCACTGCAGAAGGACTTTTCACACAATCCGTTGCACACCTGCCGCATTGGGTGCATTTGGCGGGATCGATCTGCCAGACCCATTTCTCGGTAGTTGCTTTTCTTGCAGCGGCTACCCCAATTCCTGCAAGGGAAATCCCCAAGGCAAAACGGACCCCGGTATTGATAAACTCCCTGCGCTTTATGATTTTTTCTTCAGCCATTGTTTTTGTGTTTGGTGGCTTCCGGAAGCGAACATTTATTCAGTTTCCCGCAAGACTTGCATTGCGCTCTCTCGTTGCATTCAGCGTTTGTGCCTATTTTCCTTCCGGCAGCAAAAAACCCTACCAGCAGTGCCATTGAAACCAGCAGCGATACTCTGAAAAAGGTCCTTATGAATTCGCTTCTCTTCATTTTTTGTTTTTATTGTTTTTCAAATAAACGAATAAGATTTCTGTCGAAATCAAGGGCGTAAATCTGCCCGCTCTTGCCAACAGACACTTCCGGTGCATGTCCCTCCTCATTGAATTTCTCGGGGGGAGCCACAACCGAAATCAGCTTACCCGAAGCGTCGTAGACTTTTATCCGAACCAGGCCTTTTTCACTGGTAACGAAGGAGCCGTCTTCCAATACAGCGATTTCAGCCGGATTGCAGCATCCCGTGAAACCTTCGATCTCCATGGAACTTTTTGCCCAATATCCCCTGAGCTGACCATTATCGGTATAATTCTCTACGGCATGCTCTCCGGGATTGGTAACCCAGAGTTCCCCAAAACTGTTTACTACCACCTCAAAATTCGCACTGGGAACGATAAAGCCATGACCCGCATTGCCATCTCTTTTCCCCTGAAATTCAGTCTGAAGTTCGCCCTGCAGGTTATACCTCAGAACCCTTCTGTTTCCGGCATCCGCAACAAAAAGCATGTCGTCCTTTACTGCAACCGAGGTAATAATGGTTCGCCCATTCTCAACTTCCCACGAGTTTATTAGCTTACCGGAATGGTCGTAAACAAGAACCGCTGTTTTTAATCCCACAATGATATTTTTTTCTGTTGCTTTGATGCATTCGCCTTTTCCATCGATAAGGAAGGAGGACTTCTGCAGCCCGTCGGGGTGGATTACAAGGACGAAGTTCAGACCCGTAAGGAATATTTCCTCATTAAAAACATCAATTCCACCCGGAACCCTGTCTCCAAGAGGAATATTCTTTGTTTCCCGGTAATGAACAAGACCTGGATCCACAACCTTAAATTGATCCACATTATACTCGTATGGATTTTCCCCGCGCTTATCAGGTCGATCGCCCATAAAATCGACGACTACCAGGGCAAGGATGATTGCGAGGGCGAGGAGGACGAGGAGGGTGAGGGTTGTTTTGTTCATATAAAGTGCATAGAGTTTGGAGTGCCTAGAGTGCATAGAGTTTGGAGTGCCTAGAGTGCCTAGAGTTTGGAGTGCCTAGAGTTTGGACTATCTGGAGTTTCCAGTTTGTTTAGTTTTTAAGTTTTTTCCTATTGAAGTAAAAATTGCTAAAATTTCATTTGCTTCAGCTAAAATCTCACTTGTTTTTTCTGGATCCAACCATTTCATCTCTTCAATTATTTCTAACCAGTAAACAGTTTCACTGGCTTCACTTTCACAGATCTTTATCTTATTAGAAAAATCCGGTTTACTTCTTGAACGATTGGCCTCCCTGTAATTTGCTCCAATACTTGTTCCTGATTTTGTAACCTGATTTTTTATTACTTTTCCTTCTGAAGTCAGAGGTAATTTAGCTGAGGTCTTTATAATCAAGATAGCAAACTTCTTTGTTCTGGATTCTAATTGCTTGCCAAATTCCTTGTTATCCATTTCTTTACTTCATTAATTAATACTTCTTTTAAGTTAACTCTAAGCAATTTAGACAGGTTTGGAGTGCCTAGAGTTAAGGCTCCTAGGTTGTTTAAGTTTTTAAAGCACTTTAGGCTCTTATGAAGTGCCTAGAGTGCCTAGAGTTTGGAGTGCCTAGAGTTAAGGCTCCTTGGTTGTTTAAGTTTTTAAGGCACTTTAGGCACTTTAGGCACTTTAGGCACTTTAGGCACTTTAGGCACTTTAGG
>JAIFNN010000246.1 GCA_020047715.1 Bacteroidota bacterium
AGGAATAAAAGATGGCCCTACAAATCAAACCAGCAGTCTTCATCTAAAATGGATTGAAGCTTGCAATTTTGCAATAAGAATCCTGGAAGCTTTACATTCAAACGAAATTCTCGTTGATGAGCGTCACAGGAAACTTACCAATCACCTCGGAGGTGATGAAATAATACTATAAACCAAACACTATGAGAAGCAAAGTAGCAGATAGAATTTTGGCAAATACACCAGAAGAAGTAAAGATTTTTACGGATTTATATGCTGATCTGATTGTTCGAATAAACACAATTTTAAAGGAAAAGGGTATAAACCAAAAGTCCCTTGCTGAGAAACTGGATAAAAGTCCTTCGGAAATTCACAGATGGCTTAGTGGGGATCATAACTTTACCTTGCGTTCCATTGCAAAGCTACAAGCTGAACTGGGCGAGCCATTGCTTGAAGTGCCTCAAACTCCTAAACACAGTAGTTTCGTTACAGCTCAAGGACGGACTACCTTTAAAATTTATGTCAACAATAACAGAAATGAAATTTCCCCTAAATGGGAAAGCGAAGTTTCGTTTAGACCAAATAAAGCATTAACAAATGTCGGATAAACCATTATTTGACCCGGAAAAACTCTCAATAATTGAATTCAAACTGATAAATGGTCAGGTGGATACGCCAGAAGAATTCATAACAGAGAAAGTGGAGCGCTATGAACTTGAAAACAGCCTTCAGTTAGCATTTAACCTTGAAGAAAAGCTGGTTAAAGTGGATTACCGAATTGATATTTTGTCAGATAGTAAAGGGGGGAATGCTAAAGAGGCATCAGCACGCTTTCATTTTGTTTACATTTACAAAGTAGAAAACCTCAAAGAATTGGCAGTATCTGATGATGCTTCACTCATTGATCTTGATCAACACCTTGCCAACGCATTATCTTCTATTACCTATTCAACATCCAGAGGGGTTCTTTTAACCCGTTTACAAGGTACTGCTTTTCAGAACTTTATTTTACCTGTCATTAATCCGAATAAACTTTTGCCTAACAAATAAAGATTAATGAGCTGGGAATACTCCGAAGATAACCTGATTGAACAAACCGCTATTGACCTATTTTTTAAACGATTGGGTTGGGATACTGTTTTGGCCTACAACAAGGAAAGTTTTGGAGAAGGAAGTACTCTGGGTAGGTTAAACAAAAAAGAAGTAGTACTCAGCGAAATCTTTATAAAAAAACATTGTTGTCCGGTAAAACCGGAATATAGTTATTTTTTCTTTTTAATTGCCTGATAATCAATTGTGCATTTTAAGTTTTTCAAAAGTAAGCCCCCTGCATTTCCGGAAACAATGAATTTTCATATTCACGCTTGTTTTCATTTATTGTCTTTCGCCAAGTTCCTTCAGGATCCTCTAAAAAAGCGATTATATCAATATAGCTCATCAGTTGTTGCCTTATAACAGACACCATGTTTGAAAATGCCCATTTGCGACGCACCCTGCTTTTTACCAATGTTATGAGCAAATTGGCCAACATGGCTGCCCAAATCTGAATTTCTATCGCATTCTCATTGTCTCCCACGAAATACTTTAACGGAAAGTTCTGCTTGAGTTGCTTAAACAATAGTTCTATCTGCCACCTTCGCTTATAAATCAATGCGATTTTTTCAGCGGAAAGTTCAAAGTTATTCGAAATAAACTCAAATAAACGCTTGTTTTCACTGTCCCAATAAGCGATACGTCTTGCTCTGTGCTCTTCTTTGTTTTGCCCATAATACAGGATTATTTCTTCGTCTTTCAATACACCTGAATCGGCATCATCCGGTATGTCAAATTCCATGCGAGCTTCATAAAGGGCATTGTCCTTCAATCGTGTCACATACCAAATCGAACATTCTGTAAACCTCTGGTATTGGGCATAATCTACATATCCTTTATCAAAGGTAATGATGGATCCTTTGGGCAAATGATGAACTTCCTTCAAAAACGTGTGGTCGTGGCGGACAGCCGCGCTGTACCGAATCAAATAGGGAACATTTTCATCCGCTTTTATTATCGTGTGGGCTTTTATGCCTCCCTTTTTCTTGCCTTCTTTCGGGTTACGACCAACGCCTTTCAAAATATCTTTAAACAAGCTCATGGTGGTTGAATCCATTATATAAAGACGCTTCATGTCAGCATCGCTCAACCGGCTGTCCGCTAAACTTGAAGCATATTTGCGATAAACGCTCATATAGATGTCTCCGAATACCTGGCTATTGCGACGCTGATTGGCTTCTGAAAAGGTGCTGCGCCTTACCACGTAAGATAAACCTAAATGAGATAGTTTATGCGCATTGGCCAACAATCCTAAAACGACTTCTCTGATTGAATGATAGCCTTCAAATGCCAAAAAGAGCATTACCACCGTGTGATTGTAGGTGGAAAACTTCTTAACATACCGATCTGACTGGTCTTGCATGGCAATCTTTCTAATTTTTCCCTTATCTAAAAATATTAATAGTTGATTAAGAATCGGCTGTCCGGTAAAATGTTTACTTTTACTCATGGTTATTCTTTTTTGTGTCGTAACTTCAAAGATAACCTTCTGGGTTGGTCTTAACCGGCCAACCCTCTTTTTATTTTTTTACCGGACAACAGTGATTTTGAATATCGAGAAGTTTATACTTTTATGAAAATCAGGAAATTGTTTATAGTACTATTATGTTTATATCCATTGATTATTAAGGGACAAGATGGATGTAAAAATAGAAAACCAATTAATCTTGATAAACAGCCTTTCAATACAAATAATAAATTAACATGTGACAGATTTTATCACACGATTGATGCCAAACCAGCTAAATTGGGGAAATTACAACTGGAGACAGCAATGGCTCTAAGAGATGAATTTTATAAAGGAGAAAACTTCGATAAAAGTCCAACATCCACATTTAATATTTATGCAAGCTATAGAGCTAAATACACAATCGTTGAAAATTTTGAGATTAACTTAATTATCAGTGAACTTATTCTTTATTCAGGGGATGAAATAGAATTCTATGGCGGGGAAAACCCCTATTCAAGATATGCAATAGGAACTAAATATGCATTTTATAGGTCTGAAAACAATAAAAATATTTTTGGACTTTGGGGACAATTAGCCTTTTCTATTAAACAAGCTCAAAAAAATATTATTCCAGAATTGAAATTTTTATATTTCAGAGAATTAGTCCCTTCAATTAATTTCACAACTAATATTGGAGGTGCAAAAATAACTGAGAAAACCATTTCATTAACATATGGAATTGAATTAAAAAT
Organism: Bacteroidota bacterium; assembly: GCA_020047715.1. Lineage (GTDB taxonomy): Bacteria > Bacteroidota > Bacteroidia > Bacteroidales > JACJXF01. The sequence continues at coordinate 3,274 of JAIFNN010000246.1, forward strand.
GTTGCTGACTAAAAAACACGAATTAATTGTTGAAAACTATACTGACTGCGTTCATCTGAATTCAATTGGTAAACCGAGTAATAGATTATTATTTGGTTTTGGCACTTATTTTCGAGAAAACTTTTACATGTATTTGATATTTGAGAAAGGGATATTAAAGTCGGATTATTTAAATAAGGGGAAAATTGATTTGGGTTTAGCTTATAGGTTTTAATTTTTTCTTTACAAATATTTTAAAAACAGCTTAAAAGCCCAGTGGCTAAACATACAGTAAACACCACTTCATTTCTACAGCCAAATATTTGCGCACCCAAAGCACTACACCTTTACCTCACCTAAAGGTCTTTTTCAGTCACTACCTAACCCTTCGAATTTCGAAATAGAATATATTTGTTTGATCAGCTAAACTTGAAATCTGTGTTTCCCGGAAAACCTCACCAACTACCCTTCCGGTGCCATATTTCTTTTCATACCAAAAACTGAAAATTGCAGTTATGAGAAATCTCATCCATAGAATAAATGCAGTTTTAACACTATCGCTACTAACGGCTTCAATGCTCTCTGCCCAAATCAGTGTGCTCGACGATTTCGAAACCACAGAAGGTTGGAGCATCTTTAATTCCGACGGGGTGGATTTCTCCATCACTTCCGAAAAGGGAATAACAGGAAATGCTGTACGTCTTGACTATGACTTCATAAATGGCACAGGCTACGGTGGAGTGCAAAAGCTGTTCCCCCTGGAACTGCCCGACAATTACGAATTCACGTTTTACGTCAGGGCTGAATCCCCCGCAAACAATTTCGAAATAAAGTTTATCGACAGCACAGGCGCCAACGTCTGGTGGGTCAATAATCGCAACTTCACTTTTCCCGGGGAGTGGCAAAAAATCCGCATCAAAAAAAGGCACATCGGTTTTGCCTGGGGACCCACAGCTGATCAGACGCTAAAACGAGTCGACCGGATTGAATTCACGGTTGCATCATTCGCCGGTGGCAAAGGAACAATTTGGATCGACGACCTGAGGTTTGAGCCGCTTGAACCCGAAGCCCAATCATACAGAACTCCCTCCACCCAAACATCTTCAGCATTAAAAAAGCACTCTTCCGATCTCATGCTCGATAATGCTGTGGCAAGCTCATGGCAAAGCCGGGGAGTGAAAGATCAAAGCATACTGGTCGATTTTAAAACCCGAAGGGAATTCGGCGGATTGCAAATCGATTGGGCAGAAGGACTTCATGCCGAGGGTTTCAATGTTATGATATCGGAAGATCAGAAAAACTGGGAAAAAGTATATGAGGTTTCATCAAACAGCAGTGATGTGAGTTTCATGCGCATGAAGGAAACCGAGGCCCGATATCTAAAGATAAATCTGCTGAAAAGCCATTCGACAAAAAGTTTTGGCATTTCCGAGCTGAAATTCCTGAATATAAAAAACTCACTAACCCAAAATGACTTTTTGATTTACATGGCTAAAAACTCACCCCTTGGAAGTTTCCCGGCTTACTTTTCAGAGAAAGGAAGCTTTTGGACTATTGCAGGGGTAAACAACGATACCAAGGAGGCAATGATCAGCGAAGACGGTATGGTTGAGGTTGACAAAGGCCTTTTTTCAATCGAGCCGATGATCAGATCCGGAAACACTTTATATAACTGGAGTAACGTCAAAGCTGCGCAATCGCTGGGTTCATCCCCTGAAAAAAAAGAATATAATTTCACCCCAACCGTTACCTGGGAATGCGACGAACTGGAATTCGCAACGGAAGTCAGAACTCTGGGGGAGGCAAATAAAAATTCCGTTCTTTACATCGGCTATTCCTTTAAAAACAACGCTCCAATTCCTAAAGATTTTGAGTTCTATTTGCTTGTCCGCCCCTACCAGGTTAACCCCTACTACCAGTTCCTGAACAACTCTGGTGGCTGGGGTAAAATTGTTTCCATAAAAGAAGAAGATAAAGGATATTTGCGGGTTGATGACAAACTCATTGTCTCCCAACGAAAATACGATTCGTTTGGGGCGTCTGGCTTTGATGAAGGAAACCTTGTGGATATGCTCAGGGAAGGAGAATTTCCAATGAAGAGGTTTGCCCTGGATCAAAGCGGAATGGCTAACGGGGTGCTAAAGTACTCCCTGCATCTCGAAGTTGGCGAATCGCTTTCGTTCTCCCTGGCGGTTCCTTTTTACGGAGAGAACCCGGTTATCGGGGATTCCGCTCCCGAATCGGTATTCGAAGCCCTGAACAAGCCGGATGATTTCTGGAA
>JAIFNN010000181.1 GCA_020047715.1 Bacteroidota bacterium
CTGGCCGTTACCATGACCTCCAGCTTTTTCAACCCTCTCATGGGCTCAGCTGTGAATATTGCTTTGCCGGTTATCAGCAAGGAATATTTGCTGAATGCAATGCAGATGAGCTGGGTTACTATGGCATTTTTACTTTCTTCAGCGGTATTTCTGGTTCCTTTTGGGAAAATTTCTGATATGGCCGGACGAAAACGGATTTTCCTCTATGGGAATATCTTTTTTATGTTTGCCACACTACTCTGTGCATTTTCCGGTTCTGGCAATTTTCTCATTTTCTCTCGTTTTCTTCAGGGTCTGGGCAGTGCCATGATGTACAGCTCCTCAATGGCTATGGTTATTTCCGCTTTCCCCCCACAGGAAAGGGGCAAAGCCATTGGACTGAATGTCTCGGCGGTTTATGTGGGACTCTCGGCAGCTCCTATTTTGGGGGGATTTATGACCCAGGAATTTGGATGGAGAAGTTTATTTTATGTAAACTCCATCGTCTCCCTCGTGATTATTTTCGCGATTTTTTATAAAATCAGGGCAGAATGGACCGAAGCAAAAGGTGAGAAATTCGACTGGTTGGGAACCCTTATTTACATGCCATCGATGGCAGCCCTGATGTATGGATTTTCAAAGATGCCCAACACCATTGCCATTGTTTTATCTATTGCAGGGCTCCTGGGTCTGGTATTATTTGTGTTGGTGGAATTCAGATTTCCTTTCCCCCTGCTGAACATGAAATTATTTTTTGAGAACAAGGTATTCGCAAGTTCCAATTTGTCGGCCTTTATCAACTACGCTGCTACTTTTGCAGTGAGCTTTGTATTGAGTCTGTACCTGCAATTTGCAAAACATTTGAGTCCGAAGCAGGCAGGGATGGTGCTGGTTACCCAACCTGTGATGATGGCATTGGTTGCGGTTTTTTCAGGAAGACTGTCGGACAAAATAAATCCACGCTGGCTGGCATCATCAGGAATGGCGGTGAGCGTTGCAGGCTTAGCCATGCTTACTCTGATGAGACAGGACACATCCATAGAATTCATTGTTCTTGCATTGGGGATACTTGGTTTTGGCTTTGGTTTATTTTCCTCCCCCAATACCAACATGGTAATGAGTTCCGTTGAGCGAAAGTATTACGGTATTGCTTCAGCTACAATTGGTACAATGAGGGCTACAGGGATGATGTTCTCCATGGCTATTGCCTCTCTTTCGATTCATATATTTATAGGAACTCAGAAAATTTCCGATTCCAATATAGATCGTTTCATAAGCAGTTCACAACTGATATTTCTGGTGTTTACCATTCTTTGAAATACTTTAATTCACTGTTTCTCCATGGCAGCGGATGAAAATATTTTAAACATCATATTCTTATGCAAATCCTTCAGTAATCCTGATATGGAGGAGAAAGGTGAAGAACCATAGTGCCCCAGAAAGCTTTGTATAAAAAATATTAAAGAAGTGATGGTTTGTACACTAACTTTCATAACTTTATTTGTTTGGAATTTATTCGCAAATAGCATTTGCAAAAAAAAGTACAAACACGATATCCATTATTAACAGTAAAAATTACAACTTATGAAAAAGAATGTTTTTGGAATTATGATTCTGGTGCTTTCTCTGATTTCATGTCAGAACCAACCTTCTGATAAAAGCGGAAGTGAAAAAGCCGGAGCTGATGAAAAAGCTGAAGTGAAAAGCGAAACTTCCAAAGGTAAGTATGGAATTAAATCGGGAATTGTAGTGTATAAGACTCAGATGATGGGAATGGATGCAATACAAACAACCTCATTCGACGATTATGGCCAAAAGGAGATAAATGATTTAACTATGGAAATGATGGGAGTTAAGATTCACTCAGCAAATCTCACAAAAGATGGCTATATGTATACTCTGGATCTGACAAACAGAACCGGCACAAAAAGTCCGGCTAATCCCATGCAAAATGTCAGTATCGATTTTCAAAATCTTACAGACGAGATGGTAAAAGACATGAATCTGAAAAGAGAAGGAAAGGAAGATTTTTTAGGAAGAACCTGTGAGAAAATGAGCATTGATTATACTCAAATGAGGATGAAAGGGACTTTTCTTGTTTATAAAGGTGTTGCTTTAAAGATAGATGTAATGGTGGGATCCACGAAAATGCAGCTGACAGGCGAATCGTTTGAGGAAAATCCGACCATCCCGGCTGAAGTGTTTGATGTGCCGGCTGATATTGTTATCCCATAATAGCTCTGTAGTTTATTTTGAGGTTTTTTAAAACTGAATAATAGTATCTTTTGGCTTTGGATTATCCAATCCTGCAAAAGAATGTTAATCATCCCAGCTCGGATTGTTTCTGAAGGAGAAATACGACGATACCTGCATTGTTACAAACTACGCGGTGTCCGGATGTCCAATGCTTAAAAAGTGCGATTTCCCGCTTTGGAATGAACCCGATTTCGCAAAAGGCTGGGCCTATGCTCCTGATATTTGTTTTATTATGCTTGGCACAAACGATTTAAAACCCTATAACTGGGATGATCACAAAGATGATTTTTACAGCGACTATAAGGCAATGATTGATACTTTTACCGCAAGAAATCCTTTGACAAAGTTTTTTCTTTGTCTCCCCCCGCCTGCATTTGCTGTGGTGTGGGATATCAGAAACCCAATAATTGCAAATGAGATTATACCACTGATTGACTCTTTAGCAAAAACAACTGGGGCTGATGTTATCGATTTTTATAAGCCTTTGCTCGACAGCGTGCAACTCTTACCTGATAAAATCCATCCAAATGCAAAGGGAGCAAAAGTTTTGGCGAAAATTGCTTTTGACAAAATTGTAAGTTCAGACATTATTCACGAAGTTCGAACAGGCGGTACTTTTGTAACCAATTTAAAATCAAGTGTTACAGGTGAGTTGAGGCTTTCAGACAAGGTAACTGTAAGCTGGACTACATTAAATACAAACGAGGTATTTTTAAATGGGGAAAAGGTAGACTTGAATGGCTCGATTCTGCGTAGTCCCACAGAAACCACAAATTATACTTTGGTGGCAAAAGGCGATTTGACAAACGATTTACTTACTCTGGTCCAAAAGATGTACATACTAAGGCTTGCGAAATTTACCGCATCGGCTTCCACCCGTTCAATGTTTGTGGGTGATACTTCAAAATTAAAAATGATTTATTACGACCAAAACAGCAGACTTATAACCGATTCGATTTTTGCAGTAAACTGGTCGCTTACTGAAGGATCCGGACATTTTGTGAACCAAGGTGATAACACGATACAGTTTGTTGGCGACGCTGTAGGAACGGCAAAACTGCTGGGATCATTCCGCACCCTAAACTTTTCAATTGCAATAAACATCAAAGCTTTCCCTACCGGTGTCGAACTAGAGAACAGTAAATCCGTACCGGAGGTTTACCCGAACCCATTCGAAGAATCCTTGTTTTTAAGCATCCCAGCCGAACGACAGGGCAAATTGTCGATCAGATTATTTGACTCTGCCGGGCGTTTATGCAAAACTTACAGTATCCAAATCAGTGGGTCCCTCAATCATTCAATAGAAATGCTCACTTCTGATTTGGAGGAAGGGTTGTATATCTATAAACTGGAGCTTTCGGGGGAAAGTTATTCCGGTTCCGTTTTAAAGAGAAATGATCATTAATCTTTTAGGTATGCTAAGCAATCGCAGAATCCAACAGCAATGGAAGTTATTAATTTTCAATTCATCTCAACCTCAACCTCAACCTTAACCTCAAATCAGCAATGGAATTTAACTGGATAAACTTTTTGGTGTCATTACTTGGCGCGTTCACTTTCGCAATCATTTTTCTTTTCCAGCTTAAGATAAACAGGAAAGTCACAAAACGTGAAATATACCAAAAGATGGAATTTGCCTCTATTGAATTATTCCGTTTTGAACATCAGAATTCCGATAAATGCTGGAAGCTATATAACAGCGAATTTATACTCCCTTCAAAGGATTCTCAGGAATATTGGGAAATTCTGAATCACACAACACAGATTTTCAATCTGTTTGAAATGGCCTGTGAGTTTCGGAAAGACAAGATCATCGACGAAGCGATATTTTCGACCTGGGTGCCCTGGTTTTGGGATATTTCCCAAAAGTCGACTGTAGTTTCCATGTGGCCCGATATCAGAGATAATTATTCGAAAGAACTGCAAAAAGTAATCGAAACCGGAATTGGGGCTTCAGGAAATTGGGAGGTTTTTAAGGAGGAATTGTATTCCCTTTACCATTCGGAATCTATTCGTGAACTTTGATGGGTATTCCATGTTATCAGGTTCGATGAGCTACTCACCTCAAATGGCAATTAATTTATAAAAGGATGGACCAAAATCGAAATACTTCTGCTGATTTTGCTCAAAATGAAATCAGGTTTACATGGTTAGCCGGGAATTCGGCATATTCAGAGGAACTGGCTGGTTTTTTTGAAGAAAATGTTGATGAAAAATATATTTCCCATGGGGAGGTCGCTGAAGGTAGGGCTGATAGCTTCACTGAATGGAAAAAGAACCTAAGGGAAGTTTTGGAGGCTGAATTTAAAGAGATTCTTTCTGCCACACCCGGAAGCAGCATTTATTCCCGGATTTGTATCTGCTCGCTGAATAACAAATTGGCAGGAATGGCGCTAATTGCTTTCAGGGAAGAAACCAAAGTTGCGGTTATTGAAGATATTATTATAGGCGGTGAATTCAGAAAAAGGAAACTGGGCAGTTTGTTTCTTGAGTGGATTGAGAAAGAAATAAGCCTTAAAGCAATGTCATTCATTATGCTCGAAAGCGGCATCAACAATAAAAGAGCTCATAATTTTTTTCATGGGAACGGGTACCAACAGGCTTCGGTTGTGATGGTTAAAAAACTTTAGGGGCCGGTCATTTGCGCAATGACTGCAAATATTAAAAGCGATTCTTCTATGATAAACGAGGAGTAAGATAACTGACAATTATTTCGATTCTGCTTAATCAACAAGCTTTTTGAACTTTTTCTTGTGATTAGCCCATCGTTGTTTTGCCTCTGTCAAACTTGCAGTCGGGGAGTTCTCTGCATACTCAACCAATTTTCTAAAATCTTCAGCGCTTATAGGTTCACCGGGAGGGAATACGAATTTAAATCCGGCTCTGGCATATATAGCTATGGGCGAGTTGGATTCAGCCTTGATTGAGCTGGAAAAAATGAAGATCGGGAATGAGTTTTTCTGGAGGGAGGCGGCGGAATTGATTGAGGAGGTGGAGGGGATTAGGGGGTAATAATAAAATAGGCGCAATTATGGGTATTTACTTTCGTTGCCACATTTAAATAAAATCCTCCTATGAATTACGATTTTAAATATTTGTACGTATATTTGTACTCATTTATGTACAAATAAATCTTATTATGTTAACAACTACAATATCGGATTTCCGAAAAGATATTAAGAGATATCTTGACCGTGTGACGGAGAATTTTGACACCTTAATCATAAACAGAGGTAAGGATAATGGTGTGGTAATAATGTCACTTGATGAATACAATTCACTTAGTGCAACCCATCATGAATTTTCTTCAAAGGCTAATGAGAAAAGACTTGATTCAGCAATTGAAAAATTAAGGCAAGGGAAATCGTTTCAAAAAGATATTATCGAGCCATGAAATATGTTTTCGTTGATGAATCATGGGAAGATTATTTATACTGGCAGAAGGCTGACAAGAAAATGGTGACAAAGATAAATACTCTTCTGAAAGATATTTCCCGCACACCGTTTTCCGGAATCGGAAAACCAGAGCCTTTAAAATTCAAGTACAAAGGTTACTGGTCGCGCCGGATTGATGGAGAGCATGGGCTGATCTACCAAGTGAAAGATGACGAAATACAAATAGCTAAATGCAGATTTCATTATGATTAAGAAAAACGTGTGGTAACAATAGCCACGCGCAATTAGGGGTTTGTTGTTCGTATGAAAATTTAAAAACAATCCTTGATAAAAGGTCAAAATAGTCTGGACTGAATTCTTGACTTGAAGTAGTGACATAAATAGAAAAATAATTAAAAATTACTGGATTGCTTATAAAATATGAGGTTTTGAGACAATATAAACCGTCAACCTAAAATTAGAGACTTTTTATTCTTATTGATACATCTATGAATGATTTTCAAAAAATAAAACTGATCTGTGAGGAAAACAGTAAAATCTCCGGAAAAGTAATTGACGAGTTTTTACTTTACTATGCTGCAAATCGCAATAACCTGGAACATCAAATGGATTTGCGGTTTGCATCTTATAAGCATGTTTCTAAGAAATTACAGAAGGAAACAGTAAATATGCTAAAGGCACAGTACATAGCTCACAGAATATTTAAAAAAGATGGACTTATAAAAGGCCTTTTGACACATAGTGCAATTCAAAAACTTGACGCAAAGCAAAGAACATACCTGGAGTTTCAGTCAGAACAAGTCTGGAAATTTAGTTACAGTATCATAAAAAATCGTCCTGCTGAAAATTTCTTTCTTATGGAAGATGTGTTTTCTGACGAAGAATTTCTTCTATATTCTCCAGGAATAACCAAGACATTAGAAAGTCAGTCTGTAATTCTTTGGTCAAACCTTATTGGTTATAACGGTGCCTGCTGGCAAAGTTACGGCCCGATTGGAGCATACAATTCATTTGAACCTGATGACATTTTCTTT
>JAIFNN010000214.1 GCA_020047715.1 Bacteroidota bacterium
ATGCAAAAGACAAGGAAATACTTACGGTCTGAGATCCCCTGAAAAAAGTCAGCCTCGTCTATTCTTTTTTATGTTCCCGGGAAGTCAAAGTCATATTCCCTAACATTTAAACAAGGGCACTATTCGCGCGATTTCAAAGCGCTTCTTAGGGCCCTTGTTGTTTATTCAGAATGTACTAGGGCTTGAGATTTCTAATTCGATTCCAGGATCTTCAACAGCTCATCCAGTTTCGGGGTAAGAATAATCTCCGTTCTCCGGTTTTTTGTTCGCGCTTCAGTTGTTTTCGAGGGATCTACCGGCATAAACTCGCCATGCCCTGCGGCTGTAAGTCTGGCCGCGTCAATTGAACTTCCCTCGAGTAGAATCCTAACCACCGAAGTGGCCCTCATCACACTAAGATCCCAGTTGTCTTTTATCGATGCTCCTTTTGTAAAGGGAACATCATCGGTATGACCTTCAATCATTATGTTAACATCCCGGTTGGATTCCAAAACTTTCGATAATTTCTGAAGTGCCTGCACACCTTTTGGATCAACCGAGGTACTGCCCGACCTGAACAACAGTTTCTCATCCAATGAAACGTACACCTTGCCGTTCTTCATCTGAACGGTCAGACCCTGGCCCTCAAAACCGAGAAGGGCTTTAGAAACGGACTCTTTAAGAGCGTTCACGGCCGAATCTTTGCGGAAAAGGATGTTCTCAAGCTCATTTAATTTGGCGTTTCGAGCTTCCAGTTCGGCCCTCAAACGGGTGATATCCTGCCGCTCGCTGCTCACTGTCTGATCCAGTGCCCGCAATCGTTCCTCCTTCTTTTGAAGGTCTTCCTGCGCAGCCTGCAGTTGGTTTAACAGTCTGGTGGTTTCGCGGGCATTTCCCTGCAGCAGAGCATCGTGACTGGAAGAAAGATCTTCATACCTGCGGGCGAGTTTATCGTTTTCCTTCCGCAAGAACTCAAGGGCATTGTATAGTTTTATGCTATCCTCCACAAAGCGTTGACGCTCTTCCTCGACCCTTGCCTTGCCCGCTTTCATCTCGGTGTTTTCAACCGTCAGTTTTTCGTTTTCGCTCATTAAACGGTCTCTCTCCTCTTCAAGCTGGTTGCTTTTGTCGCTAACCTCTTTAAAACGCTGGGTGGGAACACAACTTGCCAGGAAAAAGAAAACCAAAATAGAGAAAAATGCCAATCTGTTCATAGGATCCGTGTTTTATCTTTAAACCCGAAAATTACTAAATTATTATGGGCGTACGGATAAAGATATTCGCTTTTGGACCTAAGATATTAACATAATACATACACCATAATAATTATTATCTTTGCGCAGTTATACCGGCAATACTATTTTGATGGAGAAGGATTCACATTATCCCCTGCTATCCGCGATTAACGAGCCCAAAGATCTCAAAAAGCTACAGCTGGATGACCTGATCAGGTTGAGTTCTGAATTGCGGCAGTTTATCATAGACGTTGTTTCAAACAATCCCGGCCACTTTGGTGCAAGTCTGGGTGTGGTAGAACTAACTGTGGCCCTGCATTACGTTTTTAATACCCCATACGACAAGCTTGTCTGGGATGTTGGCCATCAGGCTTATGCGCACAAGATCCTTACCGGACGGAGGGATGTTTTTCACACAAACCGCAAGTATAAAGGCATCAGCGGCTTTCCTAAGCCAACTGAAAGCGAGTTCGATGCCTTTGGGGTTGGGCACTCATCAACATCTATTTCAGCAGCCCTCGGAATCGCTCTCGCCTCCCAACATCTGAAAGAGAAAAACCGTCAGGTAGTTGCAATTATCGGCGACGGATCTTTAACCGGCGGACTTGCCTACGAAGGCCTCAACAATGCCGGAATTGAAAAGAGCAATTTACTGGTTATCCTTAACGACAATAATATGTCGATCGACCCTAATGTTGGCGCGATGAAGGATTATCTCCTCGATATTACCACCTCCAAAACCTACAATAAGGTAAAAAATGAGATCTGGAACGTTCTAGGTGCAGTTCCCAATGCCCAGAAATACGCCCAGAAGATTGAAAATGCTGTAAAGTCGGTGCTCCTCAAGCAAAGTAACCTGTTCGAGTCCTTGAACTTCAGGTATTTCGGCCCTGTTGACGGTCACGATGTTATCCACCTTACCCAGGTTCTCGAGGACTTAAAAAACATAAAAGGACCGAAAATACTGCATTGCATAACCACCAAAGGGAAAGGATTCAAGCAGGCAGAGTTGAACCAGACTGCTTACCATTCCCCTGGAAAGTTTAATAAGGTAACGGGGGAGATTATTTCAACCGCTTCCGACACTCCCCTTCCCCCAAAATATCAGGATGTTTTTGGCGAAACCCTTCTGGAGCTTGCCCTCAAAAACGAAAAAATTATTGGGATTACACCTGCCATGCCCAGTGGATGTTCCCTAAAAATCATGATGTGCGCAATTCCTGAAAGAACCTACGATGTGGGTATTGCAGAGCAACATGCTGTAACTTTTTCAGCAGGATTAGCCATTCAGGGGATGATGCCCTTCTGCAACATCTACTCTTCCTTTATGCAAAGAGCTTATGATCAGATGATTCACGATGTGGCCCTACAAAACCTGAATGTGGTTTTTTGCCTCGACCGCGCTTGTTTGGTTGGAGATGATGGAGCCACCCACCACGGAATTTTTGATATTGCTTTCATGCGCTCTGTTCCCAATATGATCGTTGCCGCACCAATGGACGAGTTGGACCTCCGAAACCTGCTGTACACGGCACAATTAAGAAATCACGGTCCCTTCAGTATCCGTTATCCCAGGGGACGTGGAAACCACATCGACTGGAAAAAACCCTTTAAGGAAATTGCTATTGGGAAAGCCCGATTGCTTAGGGAAGGCTCCGATATTGCAATCCTTTCCATTGGAAACGCCGGAAACATGGTAACTGAGGCAATCGAAAAACTCGTGGAACAGAATATCAGCGCAACTCATTTCGATATGAGGTTTGTGAAGCCCATTGATGAAGAAATACTGCACCAGGTATTCTCAGCATTCAGCACAGTGATGACGGTTGAAGAAGGTGTTCTTCAGGGAGGATTTGGAAGTGCTGTTTTGGAATTTATGGCAGACAATGACTACACAGCGAAAGTAAAAAGACTGGGGATCCCCGACAAGTTCATTGAACAGGGAAGTCCCCAGGATTTGTTGAAAGAATGCGGCCTCGATGCTGAGAGCATCGTAAAAGAGGTGAAAATTCTTGTGGGTAAAAATGTACTTCTTACAAGTCGAAGGTAATACCCTGAGCCAAAGGCAGATCTTTTCCGTAATTGATGGTATTGGTCTGACGGCGCATATAGGTTTTCCATGCATCCGAACCCGACTCCCTGCCCCCGCCGGTTTCCTTTTCGCCCCCGAAGGCTCCCCCGATTTCGGCTCCCGAAGTTCCGATATTTACATTGGCAATTCCGCAATCAGAGCCGGCTTGCGACAAAAACTGCTCGGCTTCGCGCATATCGAGCGTAAAAATGGAAGATGACAGCCCCTGAGGGACGTTATTGTTCAGCGCAATGGCCTCATCAATTGTTTTGTACTTTATGAGGTACAGCAGCGGGGCAAATGTTTCTTCCTGAACGATATGGTAGTGATTCTGCACTTCTGCAATTGCCGGAACGACGTAAGTACCTGCCTCGAAGCCGGGACCGTTTAGTACCTCTCCCCCGAAAATAACCTTGCCACCTTCTTTAGCGATAGCTTTAACGGCTTGTACAAACACATCAACCGCTTTTACATCAATCAGGGGCCCGCAAAGCATTTTGGGGTCAAGCGGGTTTCCGATTCGGGTAGATACCTGTTTGTAGGCATTGAGCAAGCGCAATTTCACATCGTCATAAATATCCTCATGAATAATAAGGCGGCGGGTTGATGTGCATCGCTGGCCCGCAGTTCCGACTGCACCAAAAACAATTGCCGGGATGGCCAAATCGATATCGGCGTGTTTGGAAACGATAATCGCGTTGTTTCCTCCCAACTCCTGGATTACCCTACCCAACCGCTCGCCAACAATACGGCCAACTTTTTTACCAACTGCAGTAGATCCGGTTATTGAAATTAGCGGGATTCGCTTGTCTTCAACAAAATTATCACCCAGAACAGATGATTTGGCAACGATGAGGTTACACACTCCTTCGGGAACATTGCAGTCTTTAAGAACATCCCTTATAATATTTTGTGTTGCAAGGGCGGTGAGCGGGGTTTTGGAGCTGGGTTTCCACACAACAACATCACCGGCAATCAAGGCCAGCATGGCATTCCAAGCCCACACCGCTACCGGGAAATTGAAGGAAGTTATTAAGCCAAGAATTCCGAGCGGCTGGTATTGGTCGTACATGCGATGATTGGCCCGTTCGGACTGCATTGTAAATCCGTACAACATTCTGGACTGGCCTACGGCGAAATCGCAGATGTCGATCATCTCCTGAACTTCACCGAGACCTTCCTGGTAGGATTTTCCCATTTCGAGACTCACAAGCCAGCCAAGGTTCTCTTTTTGAGTTCTCAATGCAAGGCCTATTTTTCTTACAACTTCGCCTCTTGCAGGAGCAGGTACTTTTCGCCAGGAAAGAAAAGCCTCCTGAGCTGTTTTCATGATATGATCAAAATCGCCCGAGGTTGCATTGGTTACCTTCGCGATTTCTTTCCCGTCGATGGGTGTGTATGAAGAGGTAATATCGCCCGCGGTTTTGAGCCATTGCGTTCCGGTTGATGCACCGCTGTTGATATTGTTAATGCCAAGTGAAGCCAATACTTCTTTGGTCTTGCTTTCGAATACTTTTTCCATTGCGAGTTGCTTTTTGTTATAAACTTCAACAAATTTAGTAAACCTGTGGAACCATAGATGTATTTTACAACATGCAAGAGAGAGGAGGAGTTTGGAGTTTTGGGGTTTTGGGGTTTTGGGTTTCAGAGTTTGGGGTTTTGGGGTTTCAGAGTTTGGGGTTTGGGGGTTTCAGAGTTTCAGAGTTTGGGGTTTCAGGGTTTTGGGGTTTCAGGGTTTCAGAGTTTCAGGGTTTTGGGGTTTTGGGGTTTCAGGGTTTCAGGGTTTCAGGGTTTGGCATTCTTTTCTTTAGGTCTTCGGACAATTAATTCAAATAAGTACAAAAAGAACGCCGGGGTTCGAATCTCGAAGTATGGGAAAATCGTAAAATCGAAGTATTGGATTTGGGGATAAAGGAGTTTTGTATTATATTCGCACTCGGTTTTTGAAATAGATACCATTTAGATTGCCCGGATGGCGGAACCGACGAAGGAGCTCCCGCCAGCCCTTCATCAGGTTTGGAATGTGGGAATACTAGTGTTTTAATTGAAATAGAAGTCATCTAAATTGCCCGGATGGCGGAATTGGTAGACGCGCTGGTCTCAAACACCAGTGGTAGCAATACTGTGCCGGTTCGATCCCGGCTCCGGGTACGCAGACGCAAGAATCAGATTTTGGGTCTGAATCTTCCGTTTTTTTATTTTGTAACTCATT
>JAIFNN010000050.1:0-5483 GCA_020047715.1 Bacteroidota bacterium
TTATCATAACAAAAAAAATATGCTTTAGAAACCTCATTGGAAAGAGTATTTATATGCTTTTCACTTATCATTTATTTTTATAAAGACGGAAGCAAATAGAAACAGCGCATTTATCTGAATGTGAAACAGTTTACTTCATATACTGTATTAAACTTCAATCTTGTTTTTTTGCTTTTAATTCTGCGAGTCTCAGGTTGATCTCATAAACCTTTTTTTCATCCAGTTTGTAAAAAAACAAGGCAATAACCGCAATCGAGCTCCAAATTGCGGGCATCAAACTGAACAATATCCTCACTCCTCTTTCTGTTTCAGGGGATGCTGTTACGTTGGCAACAAACCCAAAATATGCCAGCAGGTAACCTGCAATTGCTCCGCCTATAGACCATCCGAACTTCTGAGCGAAATTGGCAGAGGAATAAATCAGACCAGTGGCTCTTCTTCCGTTTTTCAATTCTGAATAGTCGGCCGTATCGGCATACATGCTCCACATCATTGCCATGGCAGGTCCAACAGCAAAATTGCATAAGGCCTGAAAAACAAACATCAGCGTGATCTGGTCTTTCCCAAGAAAATAATATACAATACTGAGCAACGAGCCCAGAGCCATTGATGTGATATAAACATTCCTTTTACCGATAAGAGCAGCAATCGGCTTAAGCAGTACAGTACCCAAAATGCTGAAGGCTGTGCCTACCACCATAAACGTCGAAACCAATGCTTCTGGACCGATTGGGAAACCGAACAAACTTGCGCTACCGGTATTGCTGACGTAATACTTAAAGTAATAGATTATGGATCCGTTCCTCACAGCAACATACAAACAGGTCATGATTCCTACCAGTGTCAGAAGCAACCAGGGTAAATTTGTAAAAAGATCCTTCAAATCTGCCTTCACAGAATTGTTTTCTTCTTGTATGGGTTTCACTCTTTCCTTACAGAGAAAAAATGTGGTAAGAAACATCAGAACAGCCAGAAAGGAATAGATTCCCATGGCAGCAGAAAAACCGAATTGTTCGTTGGGGATGCCTTCCACACTAGCCTTGAGAAGGCCAAAATAATTGACGAGCTTCAGCGTGAAAGCCTGTACAATTATCCCCCCTGAAAACGCGAAGATCGATCGGAATGCCGACAAACTTGTCCTTTCCAGTGAATTCGGGGTAATTACAGCCATCAATGCGCCATAAGGCACGTTAATGGTAGAATAGATAAACATCATTGCCGTATAGGTAACATAGGCATACACCAATTTTGCACTTGTTGCTATATCGGGAGTGTAAAAAGTAAGAAAGCCTACAAAACCAAAAGGAACCACCGTATATATGATCCAGGGACGGAATTTTCCATATTTCGAATTGGTTCTGTCGGCCAAAACGCCCACAAGCGGATCATAAAAAGTATCCAGCATACGAACAATCAGGAACATGGTTCCGGCTGCAGCAGCGGATATTCCAAAGACATCCGTATAAAAATACAATAAAAACATAGTAAAGGTCTGGTAAAAAAGGTTTGAAGCCAGATCACCAAAACCATAGGCTGATTTTTCAACGAAGGAGATTTTACCGTTTTGAGGTTCCATGGGATAATTTTGGATTAAAAGTACTATTCAGTTTGTTTCACATAAAATATTTCGCTCTCGAAATCAGAATCCTCATGAGCGCTAATCAATATATTCTGAAATTATCGTCAGTGGGCCGATGAGACCTGAAGGTTTAAGCGGTTTACCTGCGTCGAGGAAATCCTGAACAGGGGCAGCTGTCCAGACATTTTTCAGTTCCTTGTACTGAATAAAATCTCCGATAATCCGGTTCCTGTATACATTGGCAACCTCAACCTCAAGGATGTTTTCTTTTTGCAAAACCCCTTTCACGCTGAAGGGCTTACCTTGCATCCAGGAAACTCCAAGTTCAGTGCGGTTCAGTGTAATTCTGGCCGTGGATTCAAATTTCCCCAAATCCAGCAGAATTGCATCAGCAGAATCGGCAAAGTTTTCCGTTAGAGAGAACCTGATCGTATACTTTGCCGTGCCCGAGAAATATTTGATGGCAGGATCTTCAGAATCGGTAAAAGATTTCAGTTCTTTTATTTTTATCGGGGGAATCGCAGCTTCGTAGCCGGGAACAAATTCAACAGTACCGTCAAAGCCAATAATTTCGAAGCTTTCATTTTTCTTTAACACTTTATTAGTTTCCTTTTTGCCTGTTGAAACAAACCTGTATTCGCCACCATCAGAAGAAGTAAATCGGAACTTGTCATTATCCAGGCTTACAAGAGGAATCTGGATTCCATCATCATCATCCGATTGCGAAGGGAATATCTGCTTATCCCCTGAAAAAACTTTCTCAAAGTATTCACTTGGTTTTTGATTTTCGAAAATAAAAAACATGGATTCACCGGGTTGAAAATTTACGGGAAGGCTGACAATGTCATTTTCCAAAGAAAAAACAGCGGGTGCTGAAATGGTTCCATCCATAGGTTTCCAAATCAGTGGGGATTTCGGGCCCACGGCAAAAAAGCATTCCCGGGTTAAAATCTTATCGGTTTGGTTGGCAACAAAATAAACATCATTACCTGCGTATTTTTTATGAATGTAGATCAGGTTCAATGAATCCGTAAAATTGGTTTTGAAATCGGGCAGAATACCTGATTTGAAAAGTATATCAGCCAAGGAAATTCCATTGCAAACCATTCCCTTGCCATATGAATTTTCAGTAACTGAAGGCTTGTCCATTTCGCCCCATACTTTATCAGCCAATTCACGGAAAGATTCTTTATCCCGGGAAATTCCGGTCATTGATAACTGCGAGACTGGTTTGTTACCCACAACGATTGCTCCCTGGTTCACAAGTTCAGCGATACACTCCAAACTGCTCAGTTCCATATCCAAAGAAACCGGAAGGATAAGCAATCCATACTCCAGTCCGTTTTCAAGAACAATTTTACCCTTCCTTACTTTGGCACTTTTGAGCAAATCGATATTGCACGCCATAGCCCTGTAGCCAAAAGGAAGCGTGTTGACCATCTCATTTTCAAGATATTGAGGAAGCTGATCGCCAATAAAATACAACAGGTTGGACGAAATTTCGCCTTTTTGAAGAATATACTGAACACGCGACTGGTACTTCATCCATTCAGAGGCATGCTGCATAGTGATGTTGTTTCGGTTAAAATGCGAGCCGAACTGTCCAAGAGTCATACCCGGCTTCAGATCCAAAGGCTGGTGAACATAACTGTGAAGGATCATCTGGTTGATTCCTGAACAGAATGCCCTGTCGCCGAATGGTTTCAGCTCGCGAAACGATTCGCTGTAATGAGCCATGCCCGTATATGCTTCGGACCCCACTACCGGAATATTATAATTCAAAGCGGCAAACACCGGAAAGCTTTCGAAGGGCTTCGAAGGAGTGTATTCGGTGAAGGTATTCCGGTTATGGCCCGCCCAGAATTCAAACATGGGAAGGTCAACATAGCTGTTTGTCCTTAGAATCTCCAGGGGAGGGTAATTTGCATCTCCATAAATAATTTCCGCATGCATTTCAATATTCTGACGGTGGCACAAATCGCGGAAATGCTTATAATAATTATTTTCAATCATGCCGGCAATGGTTTTTCTGAAGTCGTAGAGAAAAGCTTCGGATAACTCAATATCGCCAACTGTTTCACCGCAGAGAACAGGTATCCAGCTATTTATTGAATACCCACAGGTCTTTTCAAATTCTGAGGGAAGATTGCTCGTCCAGTTCTGATACCCGCATTCCCAGCTATCGATAAGCAGGAACTTAAAAGTATTACCGGCAAAAGCCCCGGCATTGTCGATTAATTTCTGCGGGAAACTGTTGAAATGAAGGTTCAGAGCCACCGTATCCATCTTGTCGCACTCAAGACCCGTACCTTCTGCTGTTGCGGGTCCGTTCATTGCACCGGTAGTTGTATAACCAAATCTGAGAATACACCAATTTCCCTCGGGCACGGACCAATTAAGGATTCCGTTTTCATCCATTTTCCCGGTAAGATCGGTGATCTCATCAATCGACAAACCAATCGGAGATGCCGACATAGGATCGGAATGGTTGAAAGCAGTTTTGTCAGATGCTTTTACTGATACCGACTTTTCCAGCAATCCCGGAATGGTCTGATAAAAAGAGGGCTTTTCATCAGCCGGGAGAAACTCAATTTCGGCTATGTTAAATTTAATAAATGCATCCGTCCTTGAAATGTTTTTCACCTCCACCTGAAAATGCTTTGCTGAAGTCATGGGTATTTCGGCGGAAACCGATTCATTCAGTCCACGAACCTCTATTTCAGCTAATTCCTCATAATGAAGCCCATCCATGGAAGAAGATATGACATATGTAGATGAAAAGCTTTTCATATCGCTCCACATGAATTGTTTTCTGGGGTGAATCACAATCTTCTCAGCCTTAAATTCACGGCTGAACGAAAATGAAATTTTATCGTTGTTGTTTATGCCAAGCGCACTTGAAGGGTTGCCGTCGAACAGAGAATTATTGACGGGTGAATTGTTGATTTTACAAAGGGGATCGGCCAAACGGAAGGAGTTCTCTGTCAGTTTGGTTTTATATGCCAGAACCACAACATCTTTATAAAAACCCATTTCGGAATTCGGTTCGGGCAATTTTATATCGCCGGGTTTTCCGCCTGAAACAAATGTTTTTGTCCAGACGAACTGCTTCATCGACATCTCCGGTGAAATCCATGGGCCTCCGCTGGTGCTCCATCCATCGCAGTTGTGAGCTCCAATGCTAATACCCAGCCGGTTTGCCTCTGTTAGTGCCCACACAAATAATTTATGCCATTCGGGAGAGTTGAACACAAGCCTTTTCACACCAAAATCTTTCCCGTTGAACAAACCGATGTTAAGGATGGTAGCCTGACCAATACCTGAAATTTTCATCGTTTCAAGGTCTTTTGTAATGCCTTCCCGGGTTATGGCACCATCCATCCAGTGCCACCATGTATGTACATTGCATTCTGGCTTGGGGTTACTGAATTCTTCAGGACTGAATTTCACATCAGAAACCTGATCAAAACAGGAACTAATCATCAAAACAACAATAATGAGGATACTAAATAAAAGCTTTCTTTTCATATACTTCAGTTTTTTAGTGAAGGGGTTCAAATGCTCCGAACCATGGTGAAGGTTCATATTTCCAAGGGATTCCAGATGAAATCACTGCGGGCATAGACTCAGGTACGAGGTCGAACTCCCGCTCATTGCGATACAAGGGCGCTCCGACCTGATTCCCGGCCGGGATAAATTCCCTGACCCTGACATCGAATTGCCCGGGTCTGCTTGGCCTGTCTTTGTAACCTTCAAACAAATTCTCAGCAGCAATGAAGTTCCGTTCTTTCAGGGCATTTTCAGCTTCCTGTGGGGAAAAGGTAAATCCCATTTCATAATCCCATCCTTTGTCGCATATGTTCCTGTAGATAAAAACATCGCGGAAGTTTTTCGAAAGAATGGT
>JAIFNN010000050.1:5501-9570 GCA_020047715.1 Bacteroidota bacterium
TCAGGCGAACCACAGCGGTAAAAAGTATTGTTGTAAATATGAATATCGGAACGAAGGAGGTTGTCTCCCCACATACCAAAAAGAACCCCCGAACCTGTCAGGTTGTAGGCAAGGTTATGATGAATGCGAACATTACGAAGCTCTGAATTTTTACCCTCAACACTTATAGCGAATCCCCACATGCAGTTGAATGCTGTATTGGAATGAAATTCAACATCTTCGAGCAAGCCAAACCATGCATCGGCATAATATGCCTGTCGGGGCAAATCATGTACCAGATTGTGATGTATTACTCCATGCCGACTTACTTCCTTGCAGTCTATCCCTTCCTTAAAACAGTGGTGGACATGATTATATGCGATTTCAAAAAATCGCGCACCGCAAATCGACAAAGCCTCATGAGGAGCTTCATGACCTTTTCGTTGTCCCGGCTCGAAATAAATATCGCTGTTATCGTTGGCGGCAATGATCTCGCAATTTATTACCAGAACCGAATCGCTATACCACAAACCTATTCCGGAGTTATGAGATTGAACGGATCGGCATCCGTCAAGCTCAATCTTTTTACATTCGGGACCCCTGATGATAAACCCGGCAGCGTTCGAATTACGTACCGTAATGTTTTCAAACCGTAAATAATTGACTTTTTCAATTTGGAAGATTCCCTGGGTAAGGCGAGAGAATTTAACTGAATCGGCGCCACGCAATCCTTTTGTTATAAGGGAGCCGTCGAAAACAACATTTTCGTCAGGAGCGGCACGATATAAAATCCAGTGCGAAGATGTTCCAGACCTCAAGGGCCTGAATTGTTTTTGCAAGTTGTATACTCCCCCAAATATGGTAACTGAATCACCTGGCATGGCAGTTTCAGAAGCTGTGAAAATGGTTTTGAAAGGAAAATCTTTTGTCCCGGAATTCGAATCATTGCCATTCATACCTACAAAAAACTCTCTTGTGAAACCCGAAGAAGTCAAGAATAAAAAAAATAGAAGTATGCTGGTCCTTATTTTCATGTTTCGTTAATGATAAACTGGTGATTACCTTTCTAAACGATTAAATGCAAAACGACTGTGACTCAATAGAAATTTTTCAAGAAACGTGAAATCAGGAATATGAGTCTTGTCTGGCATGCGCGCAAAGACAGTTGAACTCCAGGGAATAAATGAGTTTGTCTTCATTTTTATGTGAAAATTTCCGGATTTTCCCGTTTAGCTGACGAATACATGACATTTGATTTAAGGGTTTTCTAAATTTCTATGCTAAAAGCTGGCAGTAACTTTAAACGCCCCATTCATATTGCACTCCACTATAGTAATAAGCCCATTATTCATAAAGTTTTTTGTGTATTTCACCTCTTTACCTTCGGAATCCTGAATGAGAAATGCAACTGCCTTGTCCCAATTCTCAAAATAGAGCTGCACAGGAACATTGCATCTGAAATCATATTCCAGGGTTTTCCCATTATCTTCAACATTCAGCAGTTGTGCATTGGAAGAGAAAAGTCTGAAACTTTCACTTATCCCACCTCTCAAAACCTCGAGTTTATTACTCCCAGGAAGAAGTCTGCTGTCAGGAATTTGAAGTGATCCATGAATAGCATCCCCGTTTAAAGTATATGAAGCAACCACATCTCCTTTTCCTGTTGAAACGCCCGTTAATGAGGAGAGTTTATACCTGAAGTTCGACACTGTATCCACTTTGTTGTTCGCCCGCACTGCCAATCCATCGGGTAAACTGCTAATCATCTGCGATGCCATGCTGAAAAAAAGGCTTCCTGCCGAAAATGGCAAAGCCCTCCAGCTTTCCACCTGACGATTATATTCCGTTAAGGCTCCGGGCATTGGGTATTTTATTGTAAGAGCAAGGGCATCATTTATTTCAGGGGAGAGCATCTTTTCGTATTCTTCAGAAGACAATCCATACTCTGTAAGCACTTTTGAAAGCGTATTCCAGGGACAATAACCGTATCCCTGCTTGGTTATCAGAGGCCAGTTTTTATAAATAAACCGGGCTGTTTTCAGCTGAAGGTCAGGAGCGGGAAAATAAGGTCCCACAGCACAAGCCCAGGATCCCTCCCAGGGATTAGTGTCGCCAAGAAATGTTAACATTCCTTCGGTTCCATCGGTATAATATTCAATGCTGCTTAGAAGGCAGTCATTTGTTTTATCAAAGAATTTGGTCTTCACGGAATTTTGAACATCAAAGGCAATCGAAAGATATTTTTCCCGTCTCCCATTGTCAAGGTCGGGTCGTTGCTCCAGCATATCAGCAACCATCATCATGATATTGTAGGTATTTACCTGGTTGTATAAACTAGCGTTCAGGTTCAATTCCTTTCCCTGACTTTTATGAAATTCGCTTCTTTCATAATTTCCGTTTACAACATCATAACCGAAATAAGGATCTGCTTTCAGGGGAGTTTCACCAACAGTATTGCTGATCATCAGTTTCTCTGTTGGTTTCCAGGTTTTTTCCAGATAGTGGTCAATTGCCTGCAAAAGCACTGAAAATTCCTTTCCTCGCAGGAGATCGTCCTGACCGGTGGATTTAAAATAGCTGAAAAGGGAAAGAGTTGCATAAAAAATTCCGTCGTCCTCACTACGCGTCCACCGGGAACCAACAATCTGCAAAAATTCAGGTATCAGCGTGTTGTCTTCCCTGCGAACCAGAGATGGGTTATTTAGCAGAAATTTAGTCCATATCTTAATAAATTCAGGGTTTCCGGCACGGGCCATAAATGCGCTGGTCATAGAACCGTCGCGCACCCAAATCAGATAATAAATACGATTGAGAGCGCCAAAACAGGCACCGCCCTCATCAATGCCTGAATAAGCAACGCGGTGGTTAAGATCCAGGACTTTCTGAAAATCAGGGTTGGAAAAGCGGACAACTCCCTGATTCATTTTTTGTGCCAGCAGTTCTTCGTTGCGGTCAATAAGTTCAGATAACGACTTGTTTTTCAATGCGGAAAGGCAGCGTTGAACCTGATAATCATTTTCCTCACCACCAAAAAAGACCAACTCGTTTTCGAATATCTGTAAAACGAATGTTCCATCCTGTAAAACCCTGAATCGGTTCTGCACTATGTTATCGAATGCAATGAATGAAACAATTTTCTCTCCTCTGTCGGAAAAGTTTTCCGTGAGCAAACCATCCCTTACAACAAAATCGGAATGGGGTTTGATTGCAAGAAGCAGTGGGGCTTTAGCTGAAATGGCAAATACATTTTCATCGGCGATGTTAAGGATTGCAATTTCATTTTTTGCTTCCCATTTGTTTTGCATTTTCAAACGGGTTATAAACGGGTCATAATCAAATCCCACAATATTCCCGGCATTAATCATAGGTAATTTCACTTCTTTGAAAAGGTAGGTGAAATTATCCCGGTTGGAAAAATTACGGGCGGCATACTCCTTTCTCCTGAAGGCATTCGGTTTATAAATAAACTCAAGGCTGGTATTTTCCTCATGCATTAGAAGAGTAAGCCTATTCCCACAGCGGTTCTGGAGTATTATATTACGAATTCCTTCTTCAGTTACCGGTTTGGCAAAATAATCATTCATGGAACCCTTTATCTGTTGTTGGGCAAACAAGTTGACTGGCAAAATAAAAACCAATATGGTAAATGCTTTTTTTGAAAATGTCTTATACCGATTCATTGTATATTCCCAAGTAAATTAGCTGAAGTTGTTTTTTATTCAAAGTGCTATTCGCATCAAAGTTTTTCAGTACCTATATGTTCTGAAACCTGCACGAAATTAATGCAACGTTCAAACATAAGTTAATTCAAATATAAGATCATCTTCAACAATAAAAGAGTGCTATTTTGGAAATAAGGTCTGCTATATTATTTTTCATTTGAAACTCTAAAATATATCCGTATTTTTGACCTCCCATAAAAATTTAAAAGAAATGAAAAAATCCGATCTGCTCAAAGACCTGATAAAACACATCGACATTGCGTCATTCGACTCCACCCCTATTATCAACTCGATGAGGGATATGTCGTTCACATCCCGCGACACTGCAAACGCAGCTGACATTCTCGACAGGATGGTTTCCGATAAGG
>JAIFNN010000111.1 GCA_020047715.1 Bacteroidota bacterium
GATATTTACTGGAATTCGAAGGTCTGCGATGTCAGGGCTTATGTGGAGGAAAGACCTATGGCTTTGCTGACAGACCTAAGTCGCTATGGCTATACCGAAATCGCCAATCTGGGCTTGTCTGTTGCACCTGCAAACGCAGGTTCACTGAAAATAAACGATCTCATCGTTCCTGAAAGCAATTGGATCGGACCCTATCTCAATAATCAGGAAACCCTTATAACTGCTGTCGACAAATCCGGTTTTAGGTTTTTGGGTTGGAAATCCCCTGAAAAAAAGATACTTATTGCCAAAGGTTCTGAATGGAAATATCTGGATAATGGAAGTGATGTGGGCACAGCCTGGAGCGAGCCTGAATTTGACGATTCATCATGGAAGTCCGGACACGCCCAGTTTGGCTATGGGGATGGGGATGAGACTACTATCATCGACTATGGGGGAAGCAGCTCCAACCGAAATATAACAACTTATTTCAGGCATACTTTTTCACTTAGCCCGGAAAGTTTCTCTCTATCAGGATTTGTAATTTCCCTGCTTAAGGATGATAGGGCTGTGGTTTATGTGAATGGCACAGAAGTATTGCGATGCAATTTGCCCTGCAGTGCAATAAGTTCAAGCACATTGGCACTATCCTCCATTTCTGATCCCGCAGAATTGTATTTTACTTCTTGGTTTATTGATGCAAGCCTTCTTCAATCAGGCGAGAATGTTATCGCGGTTGAAGTTCACCAAAATTCAAAAAGCAGTTGGGATGTTAGCTTTGACCTTGAACTGGCAGGTTTTGATCTTGTTAGCACGAATTATTTGTCTACCGGCAACGAACTTGCATTTAAAGTAACAACCGACGCCTTTCTCACTGCTGTTTATGAACCAACCGGGCAATGCATTGTTCCTGAGTTTATTTCAGGGGATTTCACCTTAAGTAAAGCATGCTCACCCTGGCTCGTTCAGGGCGATGTTAGCATTGACTTTGGTGCAACCCTTACCATTGAGCCCGGAGTGGAGATTTGGATGTCGCCCAAGTCAAATATACTGTCAAATGGCCAGATAGTAGCAATAGGAACCGCAAAGGAACGGATAGTTATCAAGTCTGACCCGGAATATTTTCCTCAAAGTTGGGGAGCCATTACCTTCCTAAACACATCGGGAACTTCTGAGTTAAGGTATGTTACGATCGAAAATGCCTCCGAGGGAGTTCTGCCAATACGAGATTATGCTGCATTGAGTGCTTTTAAGGGGGATTTGTTGCTCGATAATCTTATCCTCGAAGATAATGAGTCAAATCCCATTGTATCCAGATATTCGGATGTTGTGCTCACCAACAGCACCCTCCGGTCAAAAGTTACGGGAGACCTGATCAATGTCAAATACGGAACCGCAAGAATCGAAAACTGCGTTTTTAAGGGAAATGCGATGCCCGATAATGATGCCATTGATTACGATGGCATTACGGATGGAATTATTCACAACTGCCTTATTCACGACTTCCTGGGCTACAACAGCGACGGTTTGGATATTGGAGAGAAGACTACAAACCTGAGTGTTGACAGCCTGACTATTTTTAACATCACCGACAAGGGCATTTCGGTGGGTCAAAACTCTTCGGTTACAATTAAAAATGCCTTATTGGTAAATTGCAACCTTGGAATGGGTTTAAAAGACCTGAGTCGGGTAATAATTGACCATTGCAGTTTTTACGGAAACTGTATTCCTGTTAACTGTTACGAAAAGAATCCGGGAAGCGCGGGAGGTATCGCAAGTCTTACAAACAGCATTCTTTCCAACTCTTCGAATTTATCCTTTTCTGCAGACTCAAAATCTTCGTTAAGCATACAATACAGTATTTCCGACAACACTCCTCTTCCCTCCGCCCCCGGAAATCTATTTGGGAATCCCCTATTCCTTAACCCAGGTGTATTCGATTTCAGCCTTGCAGCCGGCTCCCGCGCCTTGCTTTCCGGACAGGATGGAGCGACGCCTTCCAATATGGGCTCGACGATTCAAAGCATTGATTCGGAACCTTACCCTGTCATCAGCCGGATATTTACAAATCCGTTTAAAACCAGTATCCCTGAATTTATATGTATTTACAACCCTTCGCCCAGAACGCGAGATCTGGCTAATTATACTGTCAGTAAGGGATTTACTTTTACCTTCCCCCCGGAAACCAGCCTTGCCGACTATGAAACTTTGTATTTGACCTCCGATGCCGGAGCAAAAGCCTGGTGGGATTTCCCCTTTCAAGTGTTACAGTGGGACGAGGGTCAGCTTTCGGATGGTGGAGAAGCAATTGAGCTTATGGAGAATCATGGCCTTGTAATCGATTACATCAAATACGAATACCCGGGGAACTGGCCATCGGCCGGATTTTTGGAAGGCAAGATGATGGTTCTTACCAACCCGAAAACAGACAACCATTTTGGGGAAAACTGGCTTGCCGAAACCATTGAAACCCTATTTAATACCGACACTTCGTCAAACCTTGCAGAGATGAGAGTTTACCCCAATCCTGGTTTCGGCAAGATAGGCATATGGATTCCGGAAAACGAACTATCCGATATCCTTCTCTATTCATCGCAGGGAAAGCTTTTAGGAAAATACATCAACGATGGAACAGGCTTTGCTGAAATTGATCTGGGAATCTATGATCAGGGGATAATTTTAATTAAGGTTGGCAAACACATGAAAAAAGTGGTCCTTTTGAAATGATGATTTCTGCGCAAGTCAATCCTTCCGGAAAAACTATTGCCTGATTGCATTATAAACTGTTTCCTGAATACGTGTGCGCACATCCTTCTCAATCAACTTCTGATTGTACTGGTCGGGATGAACACGATTGGACAGAAAAATATAAACCAGATCATAATCCGGGTCGATCCACACTAAGGTTCCTGTGTATCCCGAATGCCCATAGCTTGACGAGGATGCCAGTTTGCTGGCAGGCCCCTGCTTCTTCGGATCCTGTTCGGGTTTATCAAAACCCAAGCCCCTGCGGTTGCCGTTAATACAGTTATAGCAGGATGTGAAGCGCAACAAAGTGGTGTCGGATAAAAACATTCTGCCGCCATAAACTCCCCCGTTAAGATACATCTGCATCATTTTGGCAAGGTCGTTTGCCGAACTAAACACTCCGGCATGTCCGGCAATACCGCCAAGCATAGCCGCTCCGGGATCGTGCACATATCCTCTGAGAACCTGCTTGCGAAAAATAATGTCGTTTTCAGTAGGCACAATCCTTTCTTCCGGAAACCGGTTCAGCGGAAGGTATCCCATGGTAGTTGCTCCTAATTTCGAATAGAAAGCATCAAAAACATAGGGATACAAACTTCTTTCGGTTAAGGTTTCAACGATTTCCTGAAAGAGGTAATATCCCAGATCACTGTATTTGTACTCCTTCTTTCCTGTGAGCGGGGAATTGATCAAGCTGTTGTAAACCGTATCGAGGTAGTCAGCGCGCAAATAAAGATCTTTTGCTACGGATATCGGGAAATCCTTTGAATAAACATTGGCAAAGATACTGTCTTTCAATACAATATTACGGTTGGCAAAAGTGTTTTTGGTAAGCTTAACCGAGTAAACATCGGAGTATTTGGTACTAAAAAGAGTCTCTGAAGTGTCAAGTGTCTGGATTACTTTATAATAAAACGGTACCCAGGGCTGCAATCCTGCCTGATGGGTGAGCACATCCAAAATCTTTAATTCTCCCTTGTCGCAAGTGTCAAGATCGGTTAGGTAATCGCCAAGAACCCCTTCGATGCTGAACTTATGCTGGTCGTAAAGAAGCATTAGAGCCGGAATGGTCGATGTGATTTTCGTAAGCGATGCAATATCGTAAATATCGTCGTTTGTAACTTTTCTGGAGTTGCGATAGGTCTGGTAACCAAACGACTTGTTGTAAACAACCTTACCATGCCGGGCCACCAATATCTGGCAGCCGGGAGTAGCTTTCCCGGAAATTGTTTCCAGGGCTATTGAGTCTATTTTCAGCAGAATCCTTGAGTCCATGTCTGCCTCCTCCGGTAACCCATAGGAAAGCCTGCGAAGACTCTCGATCCTGATTCCTTCGCCTGCTTTAAAGTGGGGCGAAGCACCAAAAGGCAGCTTGCCGGAAACCGGTATTGCGCCAAAAATTGCCTGAGCCGCAATCTCCTTGACTTCAGGAGTATCTTCATAACTGACCATTACAGCATCAAATTTCTCAAAACTCTTTATGAGGGAAAGGCTATAAGGGTTTCCAAAAACATTCAATACGGTAAGGCCGGAAAAGTCCAGTTCAGACAGGTAAGCAAGAGACTTGTCGGTCAGACCATACTTTTTGGCTGGCCATTGCGATGTTTCGTGAATGCTTAAAATTAACACATTGTATTGTGAAAGTTTAACTTTCAGGCTGTCGAACTCGCTTTTGCCGGCATCTCTCGAAATGAAAAAAGTATCAACGCCGGAATAGAGCTGCAGCGAAGAGGCAAAGGAATCAGCTTTTCCGGAGCCGATGCTGAGCGAAGCAATTTTATAATCTTCAATTCGAAATAAAGGGAGAATCTGGTAATTGTTCTTTACAAGGGTTAAGGAATTTGCAATAAGATTGCGACGCAAGGCATTGTAAGCGGGAGCATTCAGATCTTCAACCAACGAGGATATCTTAACGGGTTTATAACGGTTAAGGCCAACCCATGCCTTTGCAAGAAGCACTTTTCTGCAACGGGCATCCAGCTCGGCTTCCGAGACGGTTCCTTTTTTTATTTCCTTACGAATCGAAGCAATTGCCTTAGGAACGTCACCGGGCATAAGCAGGATATCGTTTCCCGCCAGAAAAGCCATAAGCTCAGCGTCGCCCGGCTTAAAATAACGGCTCACCCCTTTCATGTTCAGAGCATCGGTAAACACAAGACCCTTAAAATTCATTTTACGACGTAAAAGGCTGTCTATTACCAGGGGAGATAGCGATGAGGCAAGGTTTGAGCTCGTGTCGAGAACCGGAATCTGCAAATGGGCAGCCATGATTCCTGTTACTCCTCTTTCGATTAAATATTTGAAAGGATATAGCTCAACCGAATCGAGTCGTTCGAAGGAATGCCTGATAACCGGCAGGGAATAATGCGAATCGGCGTCGGTGTCGCCATGTCCGGGGAAGTGCTTTGCTGTTACAAGAACGCCGGCATCCTGAAGTCCCTCGGCATATCTCTGAGCTTTTACAGCCACCGAATAGGGATTTTCGCCAAACGACCTCGAATTGATTACCGGATTAGCCGGATTGTTGTTGACATCGGCAACCGGGGCGAAATTGACGTGAATGCCCATCCTTTTACATTGAAGCCCGATATCGTATCCCATTTGGTAAATAAGCGCGTCGTTCTGTATGGCACCAAGCGTCATTTGCCGGGGATATGAAATTGTGCTGTCGAGACGCATTGCCAACCCCCATTCCCCGTCGATGCCGATAAGCAAAGGTACTTTGGATATTTTTTGATACCG
>JAIFNN010000247.1 GCA_020047715.1 Bacteroidota bacterium
GACCGTTACCCGCATGGGTGCCCAATCATCCATTCCCTTCAGGAAAGAATTGTCGACCGTAGAGTAAAATCAAACAAAAATGCAAACGAACATGAAAAAAGCTTCTATTTCAGTGCAGGTAAAGCATTATAGCCTGATATTCCTTCTTGCGTTTTTGAGTTTCAGTCTCCTGTCGGAATTGTCGGGGCAGGATACACAAACACGGATTATCACGGGTGTGGTGCGCGATGCCGCCACAGGCTTTCCGCTTCCGGGGGTTAATGTAAGCGTGAAGGGAACGCAAACCGGAACCATCACGAACCTGGAGGGAAGTTATTCGATATCCTCGCCTTCGGGCGCTGTTCTTGTTTTTTCGTTCATTGGATTTGAAATCGTTGAAGCCAATACCGTGGGCATGACAATAGTTGATGTTATGCTCAAGGAATCACTCGAGCAGCTCGATGAGGTTGTTGTGATCGGATACGGATCGGCAACCAAAAAAGAAATTACAGGTTCCATCACCTCCCTGAAGTCCGACGACTTTAACAAAGGGGCATACACCGATGCCATGGGACTTATCCAGGGCAAGGTAGCCGGATTGACCATAAGCAAACCCGACGGGGCCGACCCTCAGGGAGGTTATGAAATTATTCTGAGGGGTACCAACACCCTTACCTCCGGGCAGGGACCCCTGATCATTATCGATGGGGTAGCGGGGGCTGACCTTAAAAACATCAATTTCGAAGATGTGGAATCGGTGGATGTACTGAAAGATGGCTCCGCTGCAGCAATTTATGGTACCCGGGGAACCAACGGGGTCATTCTCATCACTACCAAGCGAGCCAAATCGGGGGTTACCTCGGTTGAATATTCGGGACAGGTCATTTCGCAGGTTGCCCCCAGAGGCGTTGAAACCCTTAGCGCTGAAGAGTTCCGCTACGCAATCGCCAACTATGCACCCGACAAAATCGGTAACGACCATGGTGCCAGCACCGATTGGTTTAAGGAAATAACAAGGCCCCTGCCGATTAGCCAGCGGCACAGTTTGGCTATCTCCGGGGGAACAGAAAGCATCTCCCACCGTACCACCTTCAACATCGAAAACAACCAGGGCTTGCTGAAAGACAACGAGGCAAGGAAATACCTTTTTAAAACGAATATTAAGCAAAATGCCCTTCGCGGAAAACTTGAGCTTGACGTTAATTTCATCATGGGAGTCAGGGATTACAAGCCTGCCAACTATAGCTTGTTTTACCAGGCTTTTATACAGAATCCCACCCAGCCTGTGTACGACCCGAGTAATACTGCTTTTGGCGGATACTCGAGTCTTCCCGGGATAGAATACTACAATCCGGTTGCCATGCTGAACGAACGCGACCGAAATGGAAAGTCCAATGACCTTGGCCAAAATATGCGTGCAACTCTTAACCTGGCGCAAGGTTTGAAATGGGTAAATTTTGTCTCTTACTCCACCTCCACATGGGAGGAATCCACCTATTTCACCAAATACTTCCCGGGTCGCATTGGCAGGGAGGGAGAGGCCGAAATTAGCAATGGAGGGAACAATAACCTGCAGTACGAAAGTATGGTGAACTATGTGAAATCAGTTAACAACCATAACATTCAGGCGGTTGCGGGTTATTCCTATCAGGAGTTCGGGTCCAGAAGCAATTATATGATCAATTCCGGATTTGATTCGGATCTCCTGGGCGTTAACGATATCGGCGCAGGTTCCGCCCTTCAGGAAGGTCAGGGCGAAATGGGCTCGTACAGGGAGTCGAATAAATTAATCTCCTTTTTCAGCCGCGTTATGTACAACTACGACGGTCGCTATCTGGCCTCCGCCTCACTTCGCAGAGAGGGCTCGTCAAGGTTTGGAGCCAACAACAAGTGGGGATCGTTTCCCTCCTTAAGTTTGGGCTGGAGGCTTAACAATGAGTCGTTTCTGGAAAGCGCCGACTGGCTGAAAGAATTAAAGTTTCGCGCCGGCTATGGCGTTACGGGTAACCAGGACTTTGATAACTACAAGTCGCTTATACTTATGGGAAGGGCCGGAAAGTTCTATTATAACGGGGGATGGATCAACTCGTATCAACCTGTTTCGAATCCCAATCCCGATCTGCGATGGGAACGCAAACAGGAACTGAATGTCGGTACCGATTTCTCCGTCTTTCAGAATCGCCTGGGCGGAACCATCGACTATTACTACCGTAGCAGCACCGATTTGCTCTACACCTATGAAGTGGCTGTTCCTCCCTACCTATACAAGGAATTATTTACCAACGTGGGAACGATAAGCAATCAGGGCATTGAACTTACCCTGAACGGGAAACCGGTTAAAAAGGGGAATTTTGAGTGGAATACCATTTTCACCTTTAGCAAAAACACGAACAAGCTCACAAAATTCTCAAACGAGGAATTCACCAACAAGTATATCGAAATGGGGTGGATCGGCGGAGCTCTCCCACAGTATTCCCAACGTATTGAGGAAGGCGAGAGTCTTGGCAATTTCTATGGGCTTGTTTGGACCGGCTTGGATGAGAACGGTCTCGACAAATACGGAAACCTCAATCCCGTTGGGTTCCCAGTTGCAACCATTATTGGAAATGCTTATCCATTCTGCACCCTGGGTTGGAGCAACGCAATGGTATACAGGAATTGGACCCTGAACATGCCCCTGCGCTCAAATATCGGTGGAAAAGTGCTGAACCTCTATCGCGCCTACTACGAAAACTGGCAAACTCTGGGCACGCGCAACGTGGTATATACCCAGTTTGAAAACCCGGAGTTTGTTGGGAATGCATCCTACTCCTCCAAGTATGTTGAGGACGCTACTTTTCTCAAACTCGACAACCTGTCGATCGATTACAACCTGAAATTGAAAGTGAAGAATATTAATTCAATCCACTTGTCTCTCGTGGCTCAGGATGTTTTCACACTCACAAAGTATAAAGGACTCGACCCGGAGGTTAACCTGAGCGGGCTCGAACCCGGAATAGAACGGCTGTCGTACTATCCGAGAACAACCTCTATTACTTTTGGAGTAAATCTATCATTCTAATAACGGAATAATTCGGAGCATATGAATAAAAAATATAGCATACTGGTTTCTCTCACCCTGCTCTTTACGGTTTTTTCATGCACGGATCTGAGTGAGGAAGTCTATTCAGATATCCCTTTCGATAACTTTTTCAGAACGGAGAAAGACGTTTTGATGAATGCCGGAAGGGCCTATACGAAACTGCAGTCGTTTCCTGAAGAATTCAGCCTTTGGTCACTGATTGAAATGTCGTCGGACGAGATGGTTGCACCCGGTCGCGACGACGGTTTTGTGTGGGACGGCGGTCGCTGGGACCAGCTGCACAAACAGCAGGTAAAACCCACAAACAAAATACTCACTCTCGCATGGGAGTTTGTTTACGAAGGAATCAGTGCCTGCAATGAGGTGATCTACGAAACAGAGTCATCACCCATAAATTTTGAAGGGAAAGATAAAATTGTGGCGGAAATAAAAGTTCTTCGCGCACTGTTTTATTACTGGGCAATGGACAATTGGGGGAATGTACCCTTTTCCATCGACTTCACCGACAAAGAACTCCCGCAGCAAAAAAACAGGGCTTTCCTGTTTGATTTTATCGAAACCGAAATTAAAAACAACATTGCTATCCTTCAGGAGCAGCCCACTCCGGCATATTATGGCAGGGTAACCAAAGGCATGGCCTACACACTGCTTGCAAAGCTTTACCTGAATGCCGAAGAATGGATTGGAACCCCGATGTGGGAAGAGGCGGTTGCATGCTGCGATACCGTTATCTCCTACAATGCTTATGAAATCGAGGACGATTATTTCACGAATTTTAAGGTTGCCAACGAGAGTTCACTTGAAAACATTTTTGTAATCCCTAACCACTCCATCTATACCAAAGACAATCTGTATTGGTACACCCTCACCCTGAACGACGCGAGTCGCGCAACCTTCGGGTTTATCGGTCAGATGTGGGATGAGTTTGTGCTTGAGCCGGAATTCCTCTCCAAATACGCTCCGGAAGATCTGCGCCGAAAGTCATTCCTCTACGGTCAGCAATACGACAACAGCGGAAAACCAATTTATTTTATTGAGGGGAACGACACCGCGTGGTTTGAATATACTGTGGAAATCGAGGATTATATGTCGAGGAAGAGATGGGAGGGCGCACGATTCTGCAAGTACGAATATCAACCCAATCTTGAATATTATGTTACCGATATGGAGAACGACTTTGTGCTTTTCCGATATGCAGATGTCTTGTACACAAAGCTCGAGGCACTCTACCGTCTGGGTCGCGCAGGGGAGATGACCTCCGATCCCGACCTTATGAAGATCCGCACCCGTGTCGGTCTGGAACCTTATTCCCCGGCAGATGTTACAGAAGAGGAGCTGCTTGATGAACTGGGCCGGGAATTTGCCCTGGAGGCTCATCGCCGTCAGGACCAGATACGGTTCGGCAACTGGGGCAGTTCCTGGTGGAACAAGCCGTCATCAGGTCCGAACGCCAAATTGTTCCCTATCCCCCAATCCGTTATGAACGTTAACCCGAGTCTTGTCCAAAACCCCTTATAATTATGAAAAAGAGCATTAGTTCTGTATTTCTTGTCCTTGCAGTGTTGATACTTTTCCCGTTCAACGCTGTCAGCCAGGGGAAAACCAAAAGCATCTCCCTTGAGGAAATGAGAGACAAGATTGCCGGTGCCTGGGTGGGCCAGATGATCGGCAATATCTACGGCTTACCCCACGAGAACAAGTACATCGACGCCCCGGGCCCTGAAAACTGGCCTTATGGTTACACAAAAAACCTCGATAAGCTCAAATCTTATGGAGGAGCGTTTTCCGATGACGATACCGATGTGGAGTATATGTACCTCCTGCAGATGAATAAATTTGGACCGGAGCCCAGCTACGAGCAGCTTCGGGAGGCCTGGATGTACCATATCCGCGACCGTGTATGGCTTGCCAACCGCGGAGCCCTTGGCCTGATGCATTTCGGGTATACCCCGCCTTTTACCGGCAGCCGCGACCTGAACCCGCACTGGTACCAGATCGATCCTCAGCTTATCAACGAAATCTGGGCCTTCACTGCTCCTGGAATGGTCAAATACGCAGCTCAGAAATCCGATTTCGCCGGCCGCATAACCAGCGACCACTGGGGTGTTGAACCCACAATACATTATGGAGCTATGTATTCGGCCGCTTTTTTTGAAAAGGATATTCTAAAGCTTATCAATATTGGCCTTGAATCCATCCCGGCCAATGGTCGATATGCCCAAACCGTGCGCAGGATGATATCCCTCTATAATAAATACCCCGACAACTGGCAGGCAGCATGGAAGGAAATGGCTGAGGAATATTATGTGAACGAGCCTGACATGACCAAAACGATTTGGAATGCCAACCTGAATGGGGCTTGCGGAATTCTATCGATGCTCTATGGCAAGGGGGATTTCCAGAAAAC
>JAIFNN010000150.1 GCA_020047715.1 Bacteroidota bacterium
TTTTTTCTTACCTTGCCGCCATAAAAAATTTGGTTATGCGAAGATCGCAGTTTAAGTACGATCATGAAAATCTTAAGTATTTAAAGTTAAACCGCAATTTACGTTCAAGGGTTTTCAATGCGTTTTCCTGGATAACCGGTAGTTTGATTGTTGCGATTATACTTAATATAATGTATGCCTTTTTTTTTGATACGCCTCGTGAGAGTCAGATCAGGCAGGAAAACAGGGCACTTTCTCAGGATTATGAGTTTCTTTCCAAAAAATATAGCCGCGTTGATACTGTTTTGAAGGAAGTGCGGTCCATTGACGAAAACCTTTATCGTACCATTTTTGAAACTGAGCCCGTGTTCCGCAAAGGAGTGGAAGAAAATGATGAATTCAACGAATTGTTCCACTATCTCTATATGGAGAATAAGGAGTTGGTAAATAACACTTTCACTGATCTTAATCAGATTCATGAGGGAATAACTGCCCAATCAAAGGAATTCCAGCGATTGATGAGCTATTCTGGAAAAAAGGCAGATATGCTTACCTGCATTCCAGGTATTCAGCCTATTCGAAATCAGGATCTTACACGCACGGCTTCCGGCTTCGGTTTTAGAATTCATCCTATTTATAAGATTAAAAAAATGCACCCGGGAATGGATTTCACTGCCCCAACCGGAACAGAAGTCTATGCTACCGGGGATGGTGTAGTTGAACTGGTGGAAATGAGCAAAAGAGGAAACGGTTATACTTTAGTTCTTGATCATGGCTGGGGCTACAAGACCTCCTATATGCACCTTGATGGTTTTAATGTTAAAACCGGAAAAAACGTAAAACGGGGCGATGTAATTGCATGGGTCGGAAATACCGGACTTTCTGTTGCACCTCATCTTCATTATGAAGTCCATCTTGATGGCAAACCCGTTAACCCGGTTAACTATTTCTTCCTGGAACTGAGCCCGGAAAATTATGATAAAATGATATTGTTAAGTATTAAGTCGGGACAATCGTTCGACTGATAATTATTTTTCTTATTTTTATTGCCTATGGCATCAGGTAAATACAAGTTTAATACAGATACGCTTCTTTTTGAGAGGGTTAAATATTCTTTTCGGCAGAGATGTCTGCGGTTTTTGCCATTTATTACTGTTACATTGCTTTTTGGTCTTGCAATTTTGTTTTTCGGATATGATTATGTTGAATCCCCGAAATTATTAATCCTCAACCAAGAGCAGGCTGAAACCGTACTCAAGCTAAGGGTTATGAAAAACGAACTTGTTAAGTTCGAAGAGGTTCTTGCTGATATCGAATACAACGACGATCATATTTACCGAACTTATTTCGAAGTTGACCCATTGCCGTCATCTCTCAGAGAAGCCGGATCGGGGGGTAGCAGCGAAAAGGTCTTTTCAAACTCCCGCTTCAGTAAAACAATCGTTTCAATCGATAACCGCCTAAATCAGCTGACAAAAAAACTTGTTGTCCAGTCAAAATCGTATGATGAAGTGGTAGAAATGGCTGTGAATAAGGAGAAACGTCTGGCTGCCCGTCCTGCGATCCAGCCGGTTAGTATAAAAGAGTTAACCCATTTCGGATCGCCTTTCGGCTTCCGCCTTCATCCTATTCTGCGTATTTATCGAATGCACGCAGGAATTGACCTGACCTGTCCTAGGGGAACCCCAATTTTTTCTACAGCTGATGGTGTTGTCCGTGAAGCCGGCTATACATCAGGAGGATATGGGAACAAAATATTGGTGGACCATGGCTATGGCTACCAGACTTTATATGGACACTGTGACAAAATTTTTGTAAAAGACGGTGATCGTGTCAAAAGGGGTGATATTATTGGATCCGTTGGCAGTACCGGGCTTTCTGTTGCTCCACACCTGCATTATGAGGTTCATGTTAACGGCAAACCTGTGAACCCTATTAATTATTATGCCAACGACCTAAGTGCTGAAGAGTACGATAAAATGATCAAGCTTTACGCCGACTCCGACCCAAACTTCGATATAAATTAAAGTCACTTAACTTTAGTAATGCCAAAAATTTATGAAGAAAAGTATTTGCCTTTCCTTCCTTTACCTCATTGTAGTATTGCCCGGATTGAAAGGGCAGATTGTCTCAGATTCTATAGCTGAAGGGATTCCTCAGGGGATTACGGTAGTGGCTGTTGGCGATATCATGCTGGGAACAAACTATCCTTCTGAGTCCTTTCTACCCCCCAACAACAATCCTTATCCCCTTCTCTCGGAAGTAAAGCCTTTTCTGACAGATGCAACCGTTACCATGGGAAATCTTGAAGGGGTTTTCTCTGGGGAAAGCGGAACCCCAAAAGAGTGCAGGGATTCAGCAAACTGCTATGTTTTCAGGATGCCTGAATCCTATCTCGACTGTATAATCGATGCGGGATTTGATGCGCTGAGTATTGCAAATAATCACATAAACGACTTTGGATGGGAGGGGCGCGTTAACACCTCCAGACATCTGTCGGATAAAGGTATGCCTCACGCAGGTTTGGTTTCTCAACCTTTTACCATTATAGAAAGGGAAGGGTATAAAATCGGGTTTGCCGCTTTTGCTCCTCATATGGGAACGGCTGATATGAAAGATTATGCAGGCGCAAAAAGGCTGGTTTCGATGCTTAACGACAGCTGCGATTTCGTCCTGGTTTTTTTCCACGGCGGCGCTGAGGGAAAAGATTACCAATATGTAACCAGACAGGATGAATCGTTTCTTGGATACAACCGAGGGAATGTATACAGGTTTGCGCATGATGTAATTGACGCCGGCGCTGACCTCGTAATGGGCTCCGGGCCCCATGTTACCCGTGCGGTCGAACTTTACAAAGACAGGCTCATTGGGTATAGCCTTGGTAATTTCAGTACCTACGCGCGATTCAACCTTGCAGGCCCAAACGGAATCTGCCCATTGATAAAAACCTGGCTTGCACCCGATGGCTGTTTTGTTAAGGCTCAGATTATTCCTGTATACCAAACCGGTGAAGGGGGAGCAAAAATCGACCCGAACAAAAGAGCCATTTATAAAATCCAGGAGCTCACACTTAAGGATTTCCCTGATTCGCCTGTAAACATCGATAACGAAGGTTGGATCTTTGCCAAATAATCCTGCCTGTTTCCTTTGTTTTTGATCTTCTGATGATTTTGTTGGATGGGGTTTAATAGAGCTTTTTATTGGCAAAACTGTGTCTGGGAAACGAATTGCGCTTTCCTAAAGAAGTTGTTTTTGCCGTTGTTTTGGGAAAACAATTAAAAATGATTGCTTTTTCTTTCGAATTGTTATATTTTGTGTGTCTTTTTAAAAAGTAATATTTCATTCCAAAATGCCTTACAAGGAACCGAAAATTGAAAAGCTCTTTTATTCTATTGGTGAGGTTGCCGGTATGTTTGATGTAAACACTTCTCTTATAAGGTTCTGGGAGAAAGAGTTTGATGTTATCAAACCGCGCAAGAATAAAAAGGGCAATCGATTGTTCACCAAAGAGGATGTCGATAATTTCCATCTCATCTACAACCTGGTGAAAGTGCGGGGCATGACTCTTGCCGGGGCGAAAAAGAAGATGAAAGAGAACAAGGATGATATTCATGACAATTTTGAAATTATCCAAACCCTTACCCAGATCAAAGAAATGCTTCTTGAGATCCGGGACGAGATCGATAGTGGAAAGTAGTTCCAGCCGATCACAACCATCGTCCGTTGTATTTATCCTCCCCCGATACCAAAAAAATGAAACTTAAGGAAATCATCAGTGTTTTCGAGAAGGCTGCACCCTTTGCCTTTCAGGAATCGTACGATAATTCGGGTTTGCAAACAGGTTATCCTGAAATGGACATCCACTCAGCCCTTATATGCCTTGATGTTACGGAAGAGGTCATGGAGGAAGCTATAGCTCTTCGTGTCAATCTAATACTTTCCCACCATCCGGTAATATTTCAAGGTTTGAAAAGTCTGACGGGACGAAATGCAACACAGAGAATCATAATCCGCGCAGTGAAAGAGAATATAGCAATTCTCTCGGTGCATACGAATTTCGACAGCATTGCCGAGGGGGTCAGCTCGGGAATTTGCAGGCAGTTGAACTTGCGAAACCTTAGGGTGCTCGATCCGATGAAAAACAGCCTTGTGAAACTGGTGTTTTTTGTTCCCGAGGGACATGCGGATGCAGTGCGTGAGAAAATTTTTGAAGCGGGAGCCGGGGTTATCGGCAATTACGACATGTGCAGTTTTAACACTTCGGGTGAAGGCAGTTTCAGGGGATTGGCGACTGCCGATCCTTTTGTGGGTGAAAAGGGAAAACTGCATTTTGAAAAGGAGATCAGGGTAGAGACGGTTATGCCCACTGTGTTAACAAATAACGTGGTTTCAGCCCTCTTAAAAGCCCATCCCTACGAAGAGGTGGCATACGATCTTTATCCAATTTCAAACACACTGAACAATATGGGTATGGGATTGTTGGGCGAACTTGAGGCTGAATTGGACGAGATGCGCTTTCTGAATCTTTTAAAAGTAAAATTCAATTCGGGCTGCATACGGCACACAAATCTTTTAAACAAAAAAATAATGACGGTTGCCGTGTGTGGAGGAAGCGGTAGTTTCCTCTTATCCAAGGCTATAGCGGCTGGAGCCGATGTTTTTGTCTCGGGGGATTTTAAATACCATCAGTTTTTTGAGGCTGAAAAAAAGATTCTGATTGCCGATATCGGACATTATGAGAGTGAACAGTTTACAAAAGAGCTCTTTTATGAATTACTTATTAAAAATTATCCTAAATTTGCACTTCATTTATCAAAGGTAAATACGAATCCAATAAATTATCTATAATATTATGGCAGAGGCGAAAACAAAAATTGAAGAAACACTTGAAATTTCGATTGAAGCTAAACTTCGCGCACTTTACGAATTGCAGCAGGTGGATACCGAGACCGACAAGATAAAAATTCTCAGAGGCGAACTTCCTCTTGAAGTACAGGATCTGGAAGACGATATCGCTGGACTTGAGACTCGTATCGGTAATTACGAAGAAGAAGTAAAAAGCCTTGAACACAATATCGCCAACAAGAAACTTGATATTACCAATTCTGAAGCGCTTATTAAAAAGTACGAGGAGCAACAAAAGAATGTGAGGAATAACAGGGAGTTCGATTCTCTATCCAAGGAGATTGAATTTCAAAACCTCGAGATTGAACTCTCAAGAAAGAAAATTTCGGAATTCAACTCTGAACTGAATTCCAAGAAAGAGCAGATTGTTGAGTCCAATGAAATTTTGGCCGAACGAAAAGACGATCTGGAAAGCAAAAAAAATGAGCTGGATGAAATTGTTTCCGACACTAAAAAAGAAGAGGAAAACCTATTCAACAAGTCTGCTCAGATTCAGAAAATTATCGAACCCAGACTTTTAACTGCCTACAAGAGGATTCGCGGAAATGCACGTAACGGCCTCGCTGTGGTTTCTGTGGAAAGAGATGCTTGCGGAGGATGTTTCAACAAAATCCCGCCCCAGAGACAGCTTGATATCCGCTCACGCAAGAAAATCATTGTATGCGAGTACTGCGGAAGAATTCTTGTTGATGATGAGATCAGCGGAACGGGCATTAAGCCAGAATAGGGCTTAGCAAAGAGTTTAAATCAACAATAATTTTCATAAAAAAATCCTGAAGTCAAAAGCTTCAGGATTTTTTTTATTGTTTCAAGTGTTCCTCGGTATCTTCGCGGAAGGTGTTGAAATATAACTGGTCCGATTCAGGCATGTTTAATCGGCCGATCATTCCAGACCAGTCGTTTGTGGGAAGAAGCACAAATTCTACGCCACCACTTGGCCTTGATGGCTTATACACGAAAACAGGATGGGTTTTCAAGTTTGTGATTTTTGTTTTGTCTGTTTTCTGCAGCTCAACTTCAACCATTAATCCGCCATCGCGATAACGGTCGCCCTGGTTCGAAATGAAATTCCCCAGACTGTATACCACAAGATTGTATTCCGAACTGTCTGTCGGATTGTTATAGTATTTCCTGATCGGCTGAATAACATGAGGGTGAGATCCGATCACTGCATCGGCCCCATTCCTGATCAGAAATTCGCCCAGTTCTCTCTGTTGCTTGTTTTCCGTTCGCTGATATTCCAAACCCCAGTGCATAGTGGCAATGATGAAGTCGGGTTCGGCAGTTTCAGCTTTTTCGATGTCTTTTCGTATCTGTGCAGTATCGATGTAATTAACGATGTTGGGGGGCGTTTCAACCAATCCGTTTGTGCCATAGGTGTAATTTAGGATGGCGAGGCGAATAGAATTCTTTTCGATTATCAGGGGATATTCAATATCGCGCTGAGTAGAGTTTTTGAATGTGCCAGTGTGAATTATTCCCTGCTCTTTCAGAACATCAATAGTCCTTTCCAGCCCTTTTTTGCCACCATCGAGCGAATGGTTGTTGGCCGTGATGAAAATGTCGAAACCGGCATCCCTTGCGGCAATAGCGACAGCGTCGGGACTCGAAAACTGAGGGTAGCCCTTGTAAGGTTCGCCTGCGAGCGTAACTTCCAGATTAAGGAGTGCGATGTCGGCAGCGCTTACCATATCCCTTATCATACTGAAACAGGTATCGTACTGGTAGCTTTTGGTTTTGGGGTCCCATGCGGATTTGATTTGACCGTCGTGCCCCATAAGGTCTCCCGCGAAAATTATATTCAGCTGCTTAGGTTCATTAGGCTGACAGGCAAGATGCTGCAGCAGACCAAATAAGAGGGGAAGTAT
Source organism: Bacteroidota bacterium (assembly GCA_020047715.1). GTDB lineage: Bacteria > Bacteroidota > Bacteroidia > Bacteroidales > JACJXF01. Next base: position 6,753 of record JAIFNN010000150.1, read on the forward strand.
AAAGCCTGACGTAATAAATCTCATTTTCGGTTTTCTGGTTGAACCTGGGTTTTGCGAATATAAGAAAGTATTGGCAGTATTCAATTTCTTTGCATGCCCGGATGGAACCTGAAGGATCTACCAGGATCCGCCAGCGCCACCTCCGCCAAAGCTGCCTCCGCCACCTCCTGAGAAGCCTCCAAAACCACCACCGCCAGAGCTAAAACCTCCGAAGCTTCCACCGTGTGAGTGGCGCGACCCGCTTAACATTCCTAATGCAAGCCAGAAAGGAAGGCTTTTTCCGACCGATTTGGATCCTCCTTTACGGGAACCGAAAATGATGAAAAAGAGTATGATCAGGAAGATAATACCACCTATTGCACCACCTTCAGAAGGACCTTTTTTATATTGGTCACCAATAAAAACGCCGGAAAGTAGATTCATAATAACGGTCGTGGCATTATCGAGGCCCTGATAGTATTGTGCGTTTTTGAAGGCGGGTTTGATCTCTGTTTCAATGATTCGCTTGTTAATGGCATCGGGAATAAATTCTTCGAGCCCGTAGCCGGTTGCAATCCAAATTTGTCTGTCGGCCGGATAAACTAGGATCAGCATTCCGTTTTCCTTTCCTTTTTGCCCAACGCCCCATTTCTGTCCTATCTCTGCAGCCAACATTGAGATTGGCTGGTCGCCATGATTGTCGAGAGTTACGACGAAAATCTGAGTGCTGGTAGAATCTTCGTAATATCCCAACTTGGAGTTCAGTGCATTTGCCTCATCAGCTGTCAACAAGTTTGCATAATCGTTTACCCAGGCAGTCGGACGGTCCGGAAAGACAATGTTTTGGGCTGAGATAATCTGAAAGCCCATGAAAAAGGCAAGGGTAAGGACAAGGATTTTTCGCATAATTCTATTTTTTGCCGAAGGATATCGCATCTGATAATTCGTTAACATCATTTTTAGCATAAGGGAAATGTTTCTTGAGTTGTTCGCCCGCGGTTAAAATCCCCCGGGATAAACCTTCAGCATACTTTGCTTCGGAAAAGGTTTCTCCCATTGATTGTTTTATTTGGTCCCAAAAATCGGCCGGTACTTTGCTGTTGATGCCGGCATCGCCCAAAATGGCGAATTTCCGTGTTTTTGTGGCCAGGTAGAAAAGAACTCCGTTACGCTCGCTGGTTTTGTGCATTCCGAGGTATTCGAAAAGATATGCGGCGCGGTCGAGCACATCACCTTTGATTTCCGTTTCGATATGGACCCGGATTTCTCCTGATGTATTTTTCTCAGCCTCCTTGATGGCGTTCTCAACAAGGCTTATTTCCTCCTTGTTGAGAAATTCAGATGTACTCATGAGATGATGTTTTTGTTTGATTATTCTTTTTCGGCCTTAGAATTTTACTTCGGGAGCTTTCTCCGAACCTTCCTCAGCAGTGAAGTAGCCTCTTTCATCGAAACCGAAAATCATTGCAACAATGTTCCTTGGGAAAACTCTGCGAGCGGTATTGTACGCGCCAACCATGTCGTTGAATTTCTTTCTTTCGAAACTGATTCGGTTTTCTGTGCCTTCGAGCTGTGCCTGCAGTTCGAGGAAGTTCTGGTTTGCTTTCAGATCGGGATATTGCTCAACTACAACCATAAGTCGTGCCAAGGAAGATGTAAGTCCGCTCTGTGCTGATTGGAAATTTTGAATGGCTTCCGGCGACATGTTGGAAGGGTCAACGGTAACACTTGTAGCTTTAGCACGGGCTTCGATAACATCGGTTAAGGTGGATTTTTCGAAATTGGCATATCCTTTTACGGTCTCAACCAGATTGGGAATCAGATCGGCCCTTCTCTGATAAGCGTTTTCAACCTGCGCCCAGGCCTGATTTATTGCTTCATCCTGGGTAACAAGTTTGTTGTAACCGCAACCTGAAAGAAAGGGGAGAAGCATTACCACTGCCAAAATTTTTACTGCGTTCTTCATGATTTTTTGTTGTAAAGTTATACGATTTTGAGATTGCTTACTATTTCTATTTAGTATGTCAAAAAGCATTCCGTATTTTTACAATTAAATTTCTGATGACTGTTTTAAGTCTTAAATTTGTGCCAAAGCGTGAAGCCATGTCCGAAAAAGTGTTTAAAGAGCTTATAATTCAAGGGATACCCGATATTCTTCCCCCGAAATACAAATATGATCCAACCCTAAACCGCGCACCTCAGCGTAAGGACATATTGTCAGTTCAGGAAAAAAAACTTGCCATTCACAATGCCCTGCGATATTTCCCGCCCGAGTTTCATGCCGAACTGTCGGTGGAATTTTTCGAGGAGCTCCAGCGCTACGGAAGGATTTACATGTACAGGTTCAAGCCTTCATACCGCATCTATGCGCGCCCGATAAGCGAATACCCTCATAAATCTGTACATGCTGCAGCCATAATGCATATGCTCAGCAACAACCTTGATGATAAGGTGGCACAACATCCCCATGAGCTCATAACCTACGGGGGAAATGGTGCTGTTTTCCAAAACTGGGCGCAATATCTGCTCACCATGAAATACCTGGCCACAATGGATGACGAGCAAACCCTGGTTCTCTACAGCGGTCATCCCATGGGCCTTTTTACCTCACACAGAGAAGCCCCCCGGGTTGTGGTTACCAATGGTATGGTAGTGCCGAACTATTCAAAGCCTGACGACTATGAAAAGTTTAATGCTTTGGGAGTGTCACAATACGGACAGATGACAGCCGGATCGTTTATGTATATTGGTCCGCAAGGCATTGTGCACGGTACCGCCATTACGGTTCTAAATGCAGGGAGACGGAAATCAGGTCCGGCAATGAAAGATCTTGCAGGGAAGATTTATGTTACCAGCGGTCTGGGCGGAATGTCGGGAGCACAGCCCAAAGCGACTGTTATTGCTGGCGGGGTTTGTGTAATCGCAGAAATCAACCCGAAAGCACTGAAGACTCGTTTCGAACAGGCTTGGGTCGATGAAACGTATAGCAATCTTGACCAGGTAGTTGACCGTATGAAAACGGCTGCACAAAGCCGGATGGCATTATCAATTGCTTATCTGGGCAATGTAGTCGATCTCTGGGAGCGTTTGGCAGAGGAAAATTACCCGATCGATCTGGGTTCCGATCAAACCAGCCTGCACAATCCCTTTGCCGGAGGCTACTATCCTGCAGGCCTTAACTTTGATGAGTCGAACCGGATGATGCGGGAGGAGCCCGCAAAGTTCAGGGAAAAAGTGTATGAATCGCTTCGCAGACAGGTGGCAGCCATAAATAAGCTCAGCATGAAAGGAATGTATTTCTGGGATTACGGAAATGCTTTTTTGCTGGAAGCTGGTCGGGCAGGAGCAGATATTTTTGTCGGCAAGGACGAATTTCGCTATCCATCGTACGTGCAGGATATCATGGGTCCCTTGTTTTTTGATTATGGTTTTGGTCCGTTCCGTTGGGTTTGCACCTCTGCCGATCCCGCCGATCTCGAATTAACCGATCGAATAGCTCAGGAAGTAATGGAAGAGATCGCTCGTACTGCTCCCCCGGAAATTGCAATGCAGATGCATGATAATATTCAGTGGATCAGGGAGGCTGGCAAGAATAAGCTGGTTGTTGGTTCGGAGGCAAGGATTTTATATGCGGACTGCGAGGGCCGGACCCGAATTGCCGAAGCCTTTAACAAAGCCATCCGCGATGGGATTATATCAGATCCCGTTGTCCTGGGTCGCGACCATCATGATGTTTCGGGAACCGATTCGCCCTACAGGGAAACTTCCAATATCTACGATGGAAGCCGGTTTACTGCCGATATGGCCATTCAGAATGTTATTGGCGATGCTTTCAGGGGAGCCGGCTGGGTTTCTATTCATAACGGGGGAGGGGTAGGCTGGGGTGAAGTTGTAAACGGTGGATTTGGCATGGTTTTAGATGGAAGCGAAGAGGCCGACCGACGATTGAAAATGATGCTTCACTGGGATGTGAACAACGGTATCAGCCGGAGGAGCTGGGCTAGAAATGAAGCTGCCGTTTTTGCAATAAAACGTGAGATGGAACGCACACCTGGACTTGTGGTTACCTTGCCGAACCTTGCTGATGATGATCTGATAAACAAGATTGTTACATCAACCTGAGAACACTGATTCGGTTAATGGGTTTTGTCGAGTCATTTTCTGAGGATGTTTGGATTAGGGAGATTTGATTCGTTGAAATTTGAAAACAAAAAAAATAGTAGAATGAGAAAATTTAGATTTATTGCAATTGTGTTTTTAGCAAGCTTTAGTTTCCCGGCATGTGATGAATTAAATGACCTGTTATCGGATGATCCCAGAGATGCGTTTGTTGGCGATTGGAGTGTTAAAGAGGAGAATACGCTGAAATCAACTGACTATTATAATGTCACCATACGGAAATCCGAAAGTGATACAAGCCTTGTGATAATTGAAAATTTTTATCAGCTGAGTTACAGTACTGAGGTTGAAGCCAAGGTTACCGGTAGCAACATTACTATTGCTTCACAAACCGTGAGTGCCGCGGGTTCGGATTTTAAGATCCAGGGTTATGGAAGCATGCCGTTTAATGGAAAAACAATTGGTTGGTCGTATACGGTTGATTATCTGAATGACTACGTTGATCAGGTAACTGCAACTTTTACACGAGAAGATTAAAACATAATCCCATAAGGTCGCTCGATTATTTTTTTCAGTTCTTCGAGGGATATATTTCTGCTCATACGATAGAATTCTTTTCCCCCGAAAAAAATAAGAAGGGTAGGGATAGAGAAAATCCGCATCTGACCGGCAATTAGCGGGGATTTTTCGATGTCGACATAAAAAACCCCGAATTCCGGATACTCCTCCTCGAGCATAGAGAGCAGTTTTGGTTTTAACACCTTGCATACATTGCAGTGCGGAGCTGAGAAATACACTGCAGACGCAGGATTGGAACCAATTTCCTGTTCCAGGTCAGTGAGGCTGTAAAGGTCTTTGAAAAACATATAGAAGCCTTATTTAAGAATTGAGGTTAAATTAATATTTCCCTGTGCTCAGCATGACAAGGGCGCAATCGGTAACCACTTCAATGCCCTTTTCACGGGCCATTTTCATAAATTCCTCGTTAACGGTTCCCGGATTAAAAATGATGCGCTTTGGGTATAGCGACAATATGTAGTCGTATAGGGCTACCTGACCTTTGGGCCCGATATAGAGAGTAACGGTATGTATGTCCTTGAAAACCGGTTTGTCGGTAAGGATTTTAATACCCGATATTTCCCCCTCTTTGGATCCCAGTGCAACCACTTCAGTATTGTGTCGCACAAGGCTTTTAACCATTTTATGGGAGAAGCGGAGTGGGTTTGGGCTTGCGCCTAAAACCAGGGTTTTTTTCATGGGGAAAAGTGTTTTTCGTAGTCAGCTAAATGTAGAAATAAAATCCGGATTTGGAGCATTGTCTGTATAATGTGACCACAGCACCTGGAAAATGGTTCTGTGCAGCAAGTTTGATATTCTTCGGAAATTTAAGTTTGTTTTCCATGTGAACACTTAAAAAACAAATATAATGTATTTAGGATGGACTGCGATGAAGTATTGATTGGAATTTTAATGTTCGAGGTAGAGAATCTATAAAATATAATGCGTTTTTATTATGTGTAAAAGGAGAATGTGGTTTTCGACCCGAAGTTTAACATAATGTAAGCTGCTTCTTTTGATTATCTGATGGGCGAAAAATGATTTTAAACTGGATTAAGAAACCTTTTTATGGGTTGAGGATGTAACTGATTTACCTTCACAGGAAGGAAAGCAATTAGCTGCTATACTTAGGTTTTAAGAAAAGCAGAGATTGAGCAAGAGGAGGTTCACAGGATTCTATAACCTTAAAGAAGCAATTATGTTATGACAATTGAAAAAGCGGACTATATTAGGAATTGGTTGTTTCGCGCAAAAGAAGATATTGCCGTAGCCGAAAGCCTTTCCAGTATAAATATAGAATTCTATACAAGCACCATTTGTTTCCATTCACAGCAAGCTTTTGAAAAATTTCTGCAGGCTTTTTTGATTTACAACGACATTGATTTTCCCAAAACCCATGATCTGGATTATTTAATTCTGGAATGTCAGAAAATTGATAATGCTTTTATAGACATAGATTTTAAAGCCTCTCGGATTTTGGGGTTTCAATAAGATACCCTGATGATTCCTATGTCTCTGGCGTAAATGAAACAAGGGAGTATATTGAAATAGCCTAATTATTGAAAAACGTATCAATTTACATTAAAACCCTTATGGCACTTTGAAATTGAATTTAGTTAGTATGATTAGGGTGTGTGATTTTATTAGATATGTTTAATAAGTTCCAGGATTTCTTTATCGGTTAGATTTTCTATATCTGATTTATCGTAAATAGAAAGCAGGTAAATGGTATCAGTCTTAAAAATTACATGTGTTATAATACGAGCGCCACCGGATTTACCTTAACCTGTGCTTGCAACGGAAATGCGAATTTTATAGCAATTGTGACCAATCGAAGTCCCTTTTTCGGGCTCTTCTTTTAGCTCTTTGATAAGTTTATGGATTTCTATTTTAAGCGACGGAAATTTTTTAATCAGACGTTTAGCCTGCCGTTCAAAAACAGATATGGATTTGACATTAAAGCTCATTTAGAAAATCTTCAGCGTTCCGGGCCTGTTTTTCGCCTCCCATTATTAGCTTCATTTCCTCAACGGCTTCAGCCAGTTCGGTCAGGAAAAGTTTTTTATTCCTTAAACGATCAAGTTCTTCAAGATCCTTTTGAATTTGTTCCCAGTCGTTCAAGGGTAGCTGAACAGCGCTCTTTTTTCCTTTCCTATCAGTAATGTATTGGAGATTCATGATCTTTTTTAAAAAGATTACTATTAAGCTTCAAAGGTAGATATTTTTGTGATTTATGTCAATGTTTTATCATGGCCGAATTATTAGAAACTAAATGAATAATTAAAATCTTTTGACTGATTTCGTTAAATAACTCTTTGAAATTGTTGGTAGTATGATTACGGGGCCAGGTTTTACGACCCGGTTTTAGGACGTTTTGTTTGTTCTGACCCGCTTGTCGATAAGTTCAATAGAGTGAGTCCTAATAACTATGCAGAGAATAGACCAGTCAATGGAGTAGATTTATGGGGCTTACAATTTAGCCCCTCCTTTTCATTTGGAGCAATCAGTGCTTGGGAAACTGTAAATTCACTTAAAAACGAACAATGGAAGACTTTATCTAAAGGTACCGGAACTCCTCTTGCACATGCAGCCATAGAGATTAAAATGACAACTGGAAAATTTAAGTTCGACGCATTGGGTTTTGTTGGAGGATATTCAAAAGGTGGAGCTGAACAGTCAATTAAGTTTGATTTTGAATTTCAAGATAATGGGGAATATGGACATGAGTTTAACTCATACACAACGTGAAATTTTCGAAGAAACAAGTCTAGGTCCAGTTGGTGGTGAAGAAACTATTTAGAAGGATGATAAATTTGAGATCAGTACTGATGGAGGTGTGAAAGATCTCCCTAAAGATAATAGTTATCAAACAGAAGGAGGCCTAATCTGGGGGCCCTATCGTGAAAATGATGAGGAAAGAAAACTTGTAATAGATGCTGAGGTATCTACCCCAGTTATTGGTGTTGGAGTCGGAGCTGAGTTAGGTGTATATAAAAATGATGATGAAGAAAATTAAAAAATAATTATTTAAAGCTGTATGAAAAGGATTCTAATAGAAATATGTTTTTGGATCAATTTAGTAGTCTATTTACTTGTTATTGTTCTATTTATTGAAATGATTGGAAATACAGATATTATATCCCAATATTTTACTAAGGGGCATTTATCAAATTACAGAATGCTGCTAAATATCCCAATCCTAGCCTTGTGGATATATAATATAGTTGTCTGGTCAAAGAATGATAAAACGACATTACGTTTGATTTTAATTATTTTCCTCAATGGATTGTATAATCCAATATACTATCGAATGGCCGTTAGGAAAAAATGGCTTATATGAAAAACTAAAATAGTATTGTAGGAGTAAAAAGTTGGGTTATGAATTCTAAGATATCAGCTTAAAGTAGCCCGGTAAGTCAGTTTTTTTCATTTCTACCCGGCAAGTTGCCTATGTACATTATCTTTAAACAGGAACGAATCCAAAAACTCCTTAACCAACCGTTTTTTATCATACGGTAGTTTTTCCACTTTTTTGAACATGATCAGCAACTCATTGTCGCTGATCGTGTTTTCCGCTTTATCCTGTAGGGTGCCGTTGATTAAACAATTCATTGAAGCACCCAAGGTTTGAGAAATCCTCTTTAGCATTCAGAACCTCGGACTGACAAGCAGATTGAATTAAAAACAATGATTTCCAAAAAGTATTGCATGTTGTTTGTATAAATTCATATGAAAATGATTATTTTTAGTGGAAAGCAAAAGTGAATGTAAGAGATTAGGATATACCAGGTTAAAGGGAATACCGAAATATCGGTTTCTGTTGATAAAGATACCGTATGGCTGAGTCTTAAGCAGATCACTGATCTTTTTGATCGTTATAAAAGTGTTATTTCCAGGCATATCAGCAATATTTTTAATGAAGAGGAATTATAAAGAAATTCAGTTGTTGCAAAAAATGCAACAACTGCTTCTGATGGTAAAACATATTTAATTGATTTTTATAATCTGGATGTTATTATTTCAGTCGGCTACAGAGTAAAGTCGTTGCGTGGGACCCAATTCCGGATTTGGGCAAATAAAATATTAAAAGAGTACTTAATTAAAGGATATGCATTAAATCAACAAGTTCCGAAAAAAAAGAACGAACAGTTATCTGAGCTGCAGGAGACACTCAGCAGAGGGTAAAACTGAAATTAAGGTTAAACTTGAAGGGGATACTATTTGGCTTTCTCAAAGGCAAATGGCAGAATTTATTTGAGAAGGACAGTCGCCAAAGCATGGAAAAACGGCACTTTGCACAGTCTTACGCAAAATGGCTATATTTGAAAAAAAAATTGAATGGCAAATCTTTACGTAATATCGGGTTGTAATGGAGCAGGAAAGACAACTGCTTCATATTCAGTACTACCTGATATGCTGAATTGTAAGGAGTTTGTAAATGCGGATGAAATAGCAAAGGGATTATCTCCCTTTCAACCTGATAATGTAGCAATTGAAGCTGGACGCATTATGTTGTCAAGGATAAGGGATCTAATGAAAAATAATGTTGACTTTGCTTTTGAGACTACTTTAGCATCTAAATCATACGTTAAATATATTCTGGAAGCTCAGGCCAGAGGTTACATGGTTACTTTAGTGTTTTTTTGGCTTAATTCTCCTGAATTAGCAATTGAACGCGTTAAAACACGTGTGATTTCAGGCGGACATAACATTCCGGAAGATATTATTCGCCGGCGATACAATGCTGGAATTAATAATCTTTCCCACTTGTACCTGCCAATCTCCGATTATTGGATGATTATTGATAATTCAGAACCTCCGTTTCAGATAATAGCAGAAGGATTTAAAACTGAGAATATCGAAATTTATAATCAAATCATTTACAATCAAATCGTAAAATTATGACAAAGGAAAATGTAAAAGATTTACGGACCAAAATAATTCAGGGACTTGAGTTAGCGTATAAGCGCTTGCTGATTTCAAAGCAGAAGGAAGATGCAGAGCTGGTGATTTCAAAAAATGGGAAAATTGTTAGAATTAAAGCGCGTGAATTGACATGCAATCCCTAAAGCAAAACCAGAAAAAAATGTTGCAATTTTGCATCTTTGAAAAATGCAGCCACAAAGAGAAAATTATTCCTACTGAAAACCTTCAAAATATCCCCTGTTTCGTTATGATGATTATAAAGGAACAGAAAAACCATTGGTATGATTACGGGGCCAAAATGTACGACTCGCAAATATCTCGTTTTAATACATTGGATCCACTTGCTGAAATATTTCCTTTTCAGTCTCCATACTCTTATGCGGCTAATAATCCAATAAGATTTATCGATTATAATGGTTTAGGTCCGGGTGACAGAGTTAAAGCTGCTCGAAGCATGACAGGAATTGAATATAAACAGGAAACCAAATCTTCTATGTGAACTACGAACACCTCAGAAGCTAGGCTATATATGGACTGTGCAGAATTTGTTTGTAGAGTACTTGGCGCAGACCAAATAACAAATGGCGTTCAATACATGAATTCAACTGGTTTAAAGAGTTTTTTTGATAATTATGATGATTTGCTTAATTTCAATTCCTGATCTTTTGAAAAACTGATATTGATGTCAAACTCGGATATTGTTATTTATAAATCTTCAGAAGGAAAGACTGAAATCCAGGTTAAACTTGAAGGGGATACTATTTGGCTTTCTCAAAGGCAAATGGCAGAATTATTTGAGAAGGACACCGATACTATCGGGCTTCATTTAAATAATATATTTCAAACAGGAGAACTGGAAGAAAAGTCAACTACCGAGGAATTCTCGGTAGTTCAAACGGAAGGAATCAGAAAAGTTAATAGAAGGATTAAACATTATAATCTGGACGCGGTAATATCAGTTGGATACAGGGTAAATTCCATAAGAGGTACCCAATTCAGAATTTGGGCAAATAAAATATTAAGAGAGTATTTAATCAAAGGATACGCTGTAAATCAACCGGTTCTGGAAAAGAAGAAAGACCAGTTGGCAGAACTACAGGAGACCCTAAGACTTATCAGAGCTTCTGCTTTTTCAAAACCACTTTCCGGCGAAGAAAGTCTAGGCTTATTGCAGATTATCTCGGATTATTCCCTGGCACTGGAAATATTGGATCAATATGATTACCAGTCGCTCAAAATCGCAGAGACAAGGTTAAAGGAGAAATTCAGGCTGAGTTATGATGAAGCAGTTGAACAGATAAACGCAGTAAAAAATGCTTATGGAAACAGTGAACTATTCGGCCGGGAAAAAGATAAGTCATTCAGAAGCTCGATAGGTGCAATTTATCAGACTTTCGATGGAAAAGACCTCTATCCAAGCATAGAGGAGAAAGCAGCAAATCTGCTTTACTTCGTTACGAAAAACCATTCCTTTACGGATGGCAACAAACGCATTGCTGCTTTTTTGTTCCTGTATTTCATGGACAGGAATGGCATCTTATATGATGACTCAGGCAGAAAAAGAATTGCAGATAATGCTCTTGTGGCATTGACTTTAATGATTGCTGTTAGTAAGCCGGAAGAAAAAGACACTATGATCAGAGTTATTGTTAACCTGATCAATAAGAATAATTAGTTCCAATTTTTGAGCTGTTTTTCCCGGATGAGGGCATCGTGCTTTGAAGGGTATGATTCGGAATAAACGAGTTGCCAGGGTTTGCCCGATGCAGTAAAGCCTTTAGTAGCCCGGTTGTGCCTGTCGAGCCTGTCGTTAATATCGGCCGAGCAACCGATATAAAATTTGTTGATCTTTGGAGAGAAAAGGATGTATATGAAACACCCATGTTTTGCAAACACAATGATAACAAAATCAGCAACATGGGTGTTCCATCATACCATTAAAATAATTATATTATGATGAAATGCTGCTCCATATAAAAGCAAAAAACCCCATAACGTTATGGGGTAATTGTGGGAACTGCTGGGTTCGAACCAGCGACCCTCCCGA
>JAIFNN010000110.1 GCA_020047715.1 Bacteroidota bacterium
TCCCTCAAAATTGTCGGAAACTGATATTTATATTATTGTGGATCCCGATACGACTTCGGAAAACCCTAATCCAAATTACATTCAGAAGGAACATATAAAAATAATCAAGAAGTGGGTAAAAAGGGGAGGGGTGCTACTCCTCATGGCAAATGATGGACCCAACTGCGAGTTTACTCATTTCAACAATCTGTCGGGGGAGTTTGGAATTCGTTTTAATGCCGTAACCCTAAATCCTGTAACCGGCAGAAACTGGGAAATGGGAGCCGAAACAAATCTTCCGGATCACCCTCTTTTTAAGGATGTTAATAAGATTTACATGAAAGAAGTTGCATCCATCGAAACTAAGGGCGATGTCAGGAAAGTACTTATAGATGGGGAATCCACTTATATAGCCGAATGCAGTTTTGGTAAAGGATTTGTTCTGGCAATTGGCGATCCCTGGCTTTATAATGAATACATTGACCACAAACTGTTACCAGACGATTTTGAAAACCTGAAAGCGGCAAAGAACATGCTTGCTCATCTTTTTGGTAAAGTCGTTCAATAATAGGCCCGACTTGAGCATTCACCATTGGAGATTAAATAAATCCACTGTCCGAAAACAGACTTTCCAAAAAAGTGTGTACTTTTATGCATTGCAATTTGCCTCATTAGCTCAGTGGTAGAGCAGCTCATTCGTAATGAGCAGGTCGTGGGTTCAACTCCCATGTGAGGCTCTAATATGAAAACGCAATTCAGCTTCGACGCAGTAATTTTCGACTTAGACGGGGTAATAACCCAAACCGCCCTGGTGCACTCATCGGCATGGACACGAATGTTCAACGATTACCTTGTTTACAGAGGTTCTGCCTACAATGAGCATCACAAGATTTTCACCCACGAAGATGACTATCTTCCCTATGTGGATGGAAAGCCACGGTACAAAGGCGTTTCCGATTTCCTTTCTTCCAGAAGCATAAGCATTCCCTTTGGCTCACCTTCCGATGATCCGGAAATGGAAACCGTGTGTGGATTGGGAAACCGGAAGAATCAGTATTTCAACCTGATTCTCGAAACTGAAGGGGTTGAAGTCTATGAATCTACCATTGAGCTTATTTTTGCGTTAATATCCCACGAAATAAAAATTGGAGTGGCCTCCTCAAGTGCGAATTGCAAAAAGGTACTTGAAAAGGTCGGTATTCTTGGTCTGTTCCAAACCCGGGTAGACGGCGAAGTTTCGGCTTTACTAAAACTCAAAGGCAAACCTGAGCCGGATATTTTCACTGCCGCATCCGATAACCTGGGAGTACCTTATTCCCGTGCAATTGTTGTGGAGGATGCTGTTAGCGGAGTCCAGGCCGGTCGAAAAGGGAATTTCGGATTGGTTTTGGGAATTGCCCGCGAAGGAAATGCCGAGGAGTTGCTTAAACAGGGTGCTCATATTGTAGTTTCTGATATTTCCGAACTTGGCGGCATCGATGGTATGGAGAGGGAGTTCCTGAAAGCCCGATAAAACTCAAACCGACTTATTAACATTTTCGACTTCCTGAATTTTGAAATTGTTGAAAAAAAAAATTCATAAAAACGATTTTGTCAAATTTAGCCCCTATTTTTGATTGATAGACAAAATCAGAATGAAATGATCGGAGATATACTGTACATCAGAGACGAGCACATCATTGCAGCCGAATCGATTGCAAAGAAAGTAATTGAAGGAAAACAAAAGAGCCCTAAGAATTACAAGTTTATCGTTGGGATTTCCGGCGAGTCTGGTTCAGGAAAATCCGAAATTTCCCATTCTCTGGCGTTGCGATTGAAAAAAGAACACATCCGGGTCAAAATTCTTCATACAGATAATTACTATTCCGTTCCCCCGCTATTGCAATCGGAGTGGCGCAAAGCAAAAGGAATTGACTCGGTTGGGATTGCCGAATACGATTGGAATCTTATACATCGTAACATTCAGGATTTTAAGGAGGATCGGGAATCCATGATGCCTTGCATCGATGTTATCCCCGAGCAAGTGGATAAACTGATTACCGACTTTAAAAAAATTGATCTTCTAATTATCGACGGATTGTATGCAATCAAGTCCGACGGTGTTGATCTGAGGATATTTATCGAACTTACCCACGCCGAAGTTGAAGCTTCCGAAAGGGCTGTTTTGAATAAGGAAAGAAGCGAGTTCGAGCAAAGTATCCTTGAGCGGGAACATCAGAATGTGAAATCGCTCAAACCACTTAGCGACCTGATCATTAACAAAGGATTCCAGGTGCTTGACGCGAAGACCGAAATGCCGATATTTTAAAACCTCAGGCTAATACTTTAACTGAACATTCAGAAATCCTCCCTTAACAATCCAGCAGTCGTTGTCGCAGGCATCGGCCATATATCGGCTGAACAACCTGTCTCCGTCAATAGCTATCGTGGTTACACCATCTTTTAAATACGAGGCTTTTACCGAATAGAACTCATTTACAGGCACCAGATGGTAAAACAGCTTTGTGTAAACAGGACCTTCCCAGCTTAATTCGCCCGATTCGGCGTTCCCCTTATAGAACTGAAGATAAACTGAGTCGTATTCGCTGTTTATGGTAAGCTCAACCTCCAATTCGAAACTGTCAGGCTCGTTGATGAAACACTCATTGCAGTTAACTTCCAGCGACGACATGCCTCCCTCGCAAGAAAGAGCGATTATAAACGATGTTATTAGTAATGCATAAATCAGATTCTTCTTCATGTTTGTTTTAATTTATTAGGATAGTTGTTATCCTGTTTCATTCAAAAAGCAATGTGGATTCTGTAAGGGTTTTGTATTCAGTGCTATTCCAGCCACATGATGCGTTTTGTTGTCATTCGCTTTTTGGTTAATCCGATATTAAAACTTATGCCAAGGTTTATTCTGCCTGGCTTAATCTCAGGGGTTTTGTAGTTGAGATGCTGGTACCCGATCCATGTTTTGAAATAGGGATTCGAGAAGTACCATCCCACAGAGGGTGCTGTAATGAATTTTCTCGGGGGATTTTCATCGCTGCCCCTATACCCTCCGAAAGTTAAAAACTCATGAACCCCAAGGTAGGGTCCTGAAGCGACATTGTAATCCGAAATAAGATCAAATTTCTTATCCAATCCCGCATAAAAATAATACCTTCTTTCCCAATACTGATACCTTAGGGTGTCGGAGACCTCATAAAGGACGCGGTTTGCAATGGGTCTGAAACCAAATCCTCCATTGATGCCAATCCCATACTTTTTGTCGAGGATACTTATCTGAAGTCCGTTCATGTAATCCGTAAAATTGAAATCGAGGTAGGGCCCAATCGACAAAGTGTTGAAATGGGGATTCGGGTTGTTTTTCGCATCATTGGTTTCGAGGAGATCCACTATTTCATCGCCCTTTGCCAATCTGGCAATCTCAAGAATTGAATAGCCCGACTCGGTTTTCTGGTTCACATCCGCGCCCTTTTCAATCAGGAATTCAGCAAGTTCGAGGTTCGCACTTGTTGCTGCAAAGGCCAGCGCGGAATATCCCGCTTCATTGACTAAATTAATATCGGCTCCTTTTTCAATGAGGAACATAGCAATATCTGTGTTTCCCTGCTGCACGGCTCCCATGAGGGCTGTGTTTCCATCGAGATCTTTGGCGTCAATAAGGGCGCCGTTCTGTATCAGGAGGTCTGCGGCTTCCAGACAATTATTGAAGGCTGCCGAGATGAGCGGGGTATTCCCTTTTTGATCGGGAAGCTCCATGTCTGCCTCATAATAAATGAGCATATCCATAACATCGAAATTGTTGTAGGCCGCAGCGTAGTGAACCGCTGTAACGCCTTCCATATCGCGAAGGTTGACTTCAGCCTTCATGCTTACCAGGTATTCGGCAATCTCGTAATGGTTCTGCTTGGCAGCAACAATTAGGGCTGTTGCTCCATTGTAGGGTTTTTTGTTAATGTCGGCCCCTTTTTCCACCAGTAGTTTTACCAATTCAAGGCTGCCGCTTTCGGATGCGTACATCAATGGGGTAACTCCTTCAATGGTTGTGGTGTTTACCTTGGCTCCCCGGCCCAAAAGGAGGTTTATTGCCGGGAAATCCAATCGGTCAACAGCCTGCAACAAATTGTAATTATCGTCCCATGGCACGAAATAGCTGGTGTCGGCTATCTCCTTATTTTGAGCGAAAACATTCAGGGAGAAGAGTGTCAGGAGCAGGACATGAAGTATTTGTGATATTGATTTTCTTGGTTGAAACATAGGTTAAAACATTTTGACATAAAAATATAACTTTCCGGAGAAAAAGTCGATTATACAGGAGTTTTTTATTCGGCGATTACCTGCTTTGTGGAAAAAACATTCATAAACTGCAATTTCATTATTTGTCTCCCTTCAACACCTCATTTTTAGGGGGAGTCAAGGCCTTATCCTGTGTGGAACGCCTATCCTTGAAAAAATCATTTTTATCAAATAGGGCCTTTTTCTGATTATCAACCCGGCAAACGCTGTTAAACAGAAATTACCGTTATCTGCGAGCCATAAATGTAAGGCTTTTATCATGCCCATTATTTTATTTACTGACATTTAACCCGCATTCGTGTAAATTCGTCAATATCATGTTACCTTTTGCGAAATTGATGCGTAAACACTGCCATTGTTTTTGTACTTTTAAACTGATTTTCTGCCAGAAAACTTATACCATTACCCCTATGATTTTCAGAAATAGTGAAAGGATTTTTTTATCTTTTTTCATACTTGTTTTTAGCGCTTGCGCGATAAGTGCCCAATCCGACCCCACTGATTATTGGCTTAACCACCCGTATACTCCTTTTACCAGCGGACAAACCATAACCACCAATTCAGGTTTTTTTTACGATGATGGGGGAAATGATGACTATACCCCCGATACCCTCGGGTCGCCTTGGAACGTTCGTTTCTGCTCCGAAAACGGTAATCCCATAACCTTCGATTTCACCGGGTTTCGTACTTATAACCCAGGACCTCATGATGAGGGAGATCATGTGAATTGGGACTACATGACTATTGATATCCCGGGTCAAACAGGTTATGTCGCTTTTGATTTTGATACTCCCCAATTTAGTTTCACCTCCCCAAGTGGCTGTATTTCTTTTGGAATGAGAACAAACTCGGCTTCACCTGGCGATGCAGGTTGGAGGGCTGAAATCAGTGCCAATCCCCCTCCCTTGAATAACGAACCCTGCAGTGCCGCAAGTCTGGTTGTTGGCAATGTATGCGCACCCGAGTATTTCAGTAACAAAGGAGCCTATAATACTACCGACCTTGAGAGTCCTGCATGTCATGAATATTTTGGAGGTGATGTTTGGTTTACCCTTGTGGTACCTGCTTCCGGAAAAGTGAAGATAGAAACACTGCCGGGCACTCTCACTTATGCAATTCTGGATATTTTCAGAAGCAGCAATTGCACTATTGCAGAAGGGGAGAGGCTTTCATCCAACTCTTGTGTAGACGG
>JAIFNN010000205.1 GCA_020047715.1 Bacteroidota bacterium
CACTTGGTTTAAAATTGGATTTAAGGCTTAATTTTATACTTTTGAAACCAATTATCAAACAGCCATGTTCAGACTTATAATCAGCTTTTGTTTTTTACTTTTTGCGTTTAGCGCAAGTGCACAGGATTTTGAGGTTGCGCCCGTAGTAATTAATTTCACGGCAAATCCCGGTGAGATTCAAACCAGGCAAATCAACCTGATAAACCATTCTCCAAAACCTCAGAAGTACACCCTGAAACTCTCTGATTACGAAATAGATGCCGAGGGAAATAAGAAAGCGGTTCCTCTTGGATCCAGCAAGCGATCGTGTGCAGACTGGATCACACTCAACCCCTCCTTTGTGGAGCTGAATCCAAACCAATCCATTTCTATTGAAGCACTTATGACGGTACCTAAAGATGGATTCAATACACGATGGAGCATAATTTATGTGGAGGTTTCCAAAGAGCAATCAAGTTCGGATGTCGACAAGAATCTGGCTACCGGGGTTGTACTGATACCCAGGATTGTTATTATGGTGAATCAATCCCCTACAAGCAACAATAACTACAAGGCCAACATCACTGGCTTAAAGGAAGTGAGCAAGCCCGGCGACAAGCAAAGATCCTTTGAAGTGCTGGTGACAAACACCGGAGATAATGTTATTGAAGGCAATGTTACCCTGGCTTTGGCAAACATTCAAACCGCCAGGGAAGAAAAATTCAGTCCGGTAAAAGTTACCGTATACCCTGATGCTTCAAGAACCGTTACTTTGCACTTACCCTCGGCTTTAACAAAAGGGAAGTATGCACTTGCGGCCATATTGGATTATGGACACAGGCAACCTCTGGAAGGAACCCAATTGATGTTGGATGTGAAGTAGGTTTGAAGTACTGTGATTTATGGATTTACGACCAATTGAAAATGCAGGTCGTTTTATGAACATTATGAACGATTCCAATGAATAAACGCACTATATCCTTCCTGTCTGCCATTCTCCTTGCTCTGATGTTAAGCGCTCAGGAACAAACGGTTACAACCTGGTACGACGATGAACAAACACAGGTAAAGGAAGTATTCAAAGTAATTATGAATGATCAGAATAACCCTGTTAAACAAGGGAGTTATATAATATATCATAAAAACAAACAGATTTGGCAGGAAGGGGCATTTGACAATGACCAGCTAACGGGATTGTGGAAGGATTACTATGAATCGGGAGTACTAAAGCAGGAGCTGCAATACGAGAATAATTTGCTTAACGGGATTACCCGGTATTATTACCCTTCCGGCGCACTGCAACAGTTGCTTCCTTACAAAAACGATCTTCTTAACGGTGAAGTGGTTAGTTATTTTGAAAACGGGAACATACAGGAATCAGCCTTCTATTCCGAAAATCTACCCAACGGTGAAATCAAGGCATATTACGAGGATGGCAAGCCCCGTTTTGTGAAAACTTACAAAAACGGAACTGAAAATGGCCCATTACTTAGTTATTACGATAATGGGAAAATCAATGAAAGATCAAATAAGGTAAAAGGTTTGTATGAAGGCCTTTTTACCGATTACTTCAAAGATTATGAAGATGGATCTGTAAATATGGTATGTTTTTACAAATCAGGCAAATTGAACGGGAAACTCACAGGCTACTACCCCGGGGGAAACCTTAAGCTCGAATGCAATTATGATAATGATTTGATCAATGGTCCTTATACCGAATGGTTCGATTCTATAGGAATTGTGAAGGAAATCGGCCAATACACCGATAACAAGAAGTCGGGAATCTGGACATCCTATTATCCTAACGGTTTTGTTTACACCACTGGTAAATTCAAGGACTCCATACTTGATAGCATTTGGAACACTTATTATCCGGACGGGAAGCTAAAACAATACGGTTCATATTCCGATGGGAAATCCAATGGGGAATGGTTGTTTTACTATGAAACGGGTGAATTGAAAAACCGTGGCAATTATGTCGACGATTTCAAAGAGGGAATATGGCTGACCTATTATACCACAGGGGAGTTGATGTCGGAAATTCCTTTCAGACTCGGACAGAGAGACGGCATAGCAAAAGCCTACAACAAAGAAGGTGTTCATGTTGAAACGATAAACTATAAAAATGGGGTGGTAATCGAATGAAAAACCTAAAAAGTATTTTCATTGCATTGGTATTGCTGGGTCTTGTGTCGTGCAACAAAGAAGATCGGATTTACAAATCCGTCACAGGTTCGTGGCGCTGTGAGGAATTCAATCCCCTGTATGGCATCAGTGTGTATATGGTTGATATTGACAGAAAGAAAAGCGACACTACACTGTACCTTCTCAGTAATTTCCACAATCAGGATACGGAAGAATCGATAGAGTTTGTTTACGCACAGCTTCTCGACAGCACATTGACAATCAGCAGACAGACGTTTGCGGGTCTGGCAGTGAAATCAGGCATTGGCGCAGTTTCCTCCGACTTTACCCTGATTGATTTCGATTATGAAATATTTGATGGGGTGAACGATATCAGTGTGCATGCCGTATATTCCAGGCCGGATTAAATTTTCATGCATTTTTATTAGCCATACATTTGGTCAAACTACATTTAAACCATTTTATATTCCGGTGCGCTGCACCTTTGTCGTCAATGACAAATATTTTTCTACCAATATTGCGGTGCTCTGCACCTTTTGGACCGAAATTCTATTAAACCCCTTGAGATATTATGCGTTCCGCTCCATTTGAAAACGAACCCATAGTAAGCTGATTAAAATATGGTTGAGGCACCTACCTTTTAGACTGCAGATAAAGTTGCTAAAAAAATACAGTTACGATCCGCTCCTTTTGAACCGAACCCGCAGTAAGCTGATTAAAATATTGTTGAGTTATGCCGCTTTTGAACCAAAATTCTATTGCGTTTCTATCGAAATATTGTAATCCACAGCTTTGTTTCAAATATAAAGCGGCAGAGCCGCAAAATATTTGTAGAAATTGTTACTATTATTAAATGCAAGAGGTGCAGAGCACCGCAATATTTAATCCCATTCAAAAACATCATTGAAAAAATCAAACAAGGATTATTGATTTAAATCAATAGGATTAGTTTCAAGTATTCTCAGATACTCTCATCTGAATGGTTTTTGATGTTTTTCTTATTCATCTGGATCCTCATCTAAGGATTTAAACTGGAAGAATTCATTTCCCTCGTTGAATTTCACCTCTCTTCTTTTTTCCATAAAGACGAAATCCAGGCTGATCGTTTTATTCCCTGTAAACTGAACCTCCATCTCATCCGTTTCAATGACAAACTGCTGTCCGAAAACGTTGTTTACGCGAACCACATATTTGTCGGCCTTGGGCACATTCAGAATGTAGGACCCAAAATTATCAGTTAGGGCGGAATACGTCTCCCCTTTTAAGCCATTCGCTGAAACCCTGATTCCATCGAGGGATATTTTTCCTTCCGAACTGTTGGGGTCGCGTACCAAAACTATCCTGCCCTTGACTTTATAACTTTCTGCCAGGGGAATGTAAAGTACCCGGTCCTGATCGTTGTAATAGCCTTGTTCGGCGCCATTGAGAAAATAAAGACTCTGTAAGTTGACCAAGGGGGTGAATTTTAGATTGTAATCGTCCTTTGGGAGGTTCTCATAAGAGATTTCCCCATTTACATCCGAAAGCAGATCCATCTGCGCCATGTTGCTTTGGACCATGGAAGCGGAACGATTTTTCTCAATATTTACCAAAATATTGGGAACAGGAGGTTCGTTTTCCGATTTCATAAGATTCCCGTCCAGATCGTTAAAGAAAACGGCTTTGAAGTCGTAGTATTTCAATCGTGGCTGCTGAATATCGAATGATTTACTGACGCCTGCAATGAAGTTGATGTCTTTTGTGTTTACCCTTCCGATTTCATCATCAACCCGGGTATTGGAATAAACATAACCGCTGATGTAAATTGCCCAACCCTTTTTCAGGTAATGGTCGTATTTCAGATTATAGGAAACGTTTTCCCGCCCCGAAGGCATGTAAAAGGCATAATTAAGGTAAGCGCTTAAACGCACCGCTCTGTTAAATAAAAATTTCTCATAAGAAGGGCGAAGCTGTATACTTCTGGATAGCACTGGTTCCTCGTCAACTTGTATGCTTCTGTACAAATCGGTTGTAGATCCACTAGAGTAGTATGCATTAACTTTCCATGATTTATCGTAGTAATTTAAACCTGCTGAATAATATACATTATTTGTAAGTTTATAATCTTGATATACTGTATCCTCATTCGCATAACTAAATCTCAGGTTGCTCACAGAAATATTTGGAGTTATGGAACGGTTTCCATTGAGTCGGAAAGAGGCAGATCCATATATACCGGGTTGAAAGGTTTTATATCCTGTCTTAAAACCAGTGAACGGATTATTGAATTGCCTTGCAGAGCCAACATAACTTGGACCAACATTGTAGCTGATTTTGCCACGTGACATTACAGCCGTAAGGCGGAGGTAATCGTTGCTATTAGAATTGGCGGGATTAAAAAAGCCATTAGGGTAGCCGCTATTGGCGTAGCTTTGCCGGTGTCCGTACAAGACCAGACTAATTCTGTCACTAATCTGGTATTTGCTGTTAAGGTTAATCTGCTGTCTGCCGGAACTTCTAATATAATTTCTGGCAGAACTCATCATGCTGACACGCAGATCAAAATTATCATATTTAAGTCCATACGATGCACGGTAGCTTAAACCCAGCACACTTGTGTCTCTGCCTTGAAAGAGATTATACCTTGCAGTGGAACCCAGCAACTGTAAAGAAATGCCATGGTGTTTAAAAACTGTAAACCCCGCTCCCATTAATACTGACGTGGCAGCATAATTCCCGGATGCTGTGTTTTCGTTTGTGATGCCAGTATTGAACGAAACTTTTTTAAAGGAAGAACTGAATCCGATATATTCACCCAGACTTTGGCTAAAAGGATTCCTTGAAAGAGTATAAGATAACCTGCTTGTATTATTGATCTGGTAACTTCCGGCAATTCCTCTTCCATTAATAGGATGTAAATCACCTCCATTTATATTATAACCTAGCAATATTATATTCTTTTTATCGCTATATCGCAAGGAATAAAGAAACTGTTGGTTGAGGTTGAATTTCTCGTTGCTCTCTCTGCCATAATAAATATTCTGAAGCCCAAAGGAATAGTTAAGATCGCGATTATTTTGAAACAGAATGCTTCCGTAGGCTTTCACATTATATCGGGCTTTCTGGTTCGACATTAAATTGTAAATCTGATAATCAAGATTCAGCGGTGAAGAGCTCTGGGCGCGTTTGTTAAAGTGTGAATTGTTTAGTTTACGAATCATTATTGCCGCACTTTTTTCTGTTGATTCAGTGGATGCCGTTGTTATGATTGTGGATTCTTTCCATGAACTTTCCAAACGGGTCTTTTCTTCAAAGCTGAGTTTCTTTTTATAAGTTACGTCA
>JAIFNN010000035.1 GCA_020047715.1 Bacteroidota bacterium
CAGAAATTAATGCTGGCTCGATGGCGGATATCGCTTTCCTGCTGCTTATTTTCTTTATCGTAGCCACAACCATGGATGTTGATACTGGTATTACCCGTTTACTTCCTCCGATTCCTGAAGACAAAGTTAAGGAAAAGGAGATCAAAGTGAAGGAAAGAAACGTATTAGTTGTTCTTATAAACAGAAGTGACCAGTTAATGGTGGAAGGCCAGATAATGAATGTTGAAGAACTAAAGGATAAAACGATCGAGTTTTTTAGCAATCCTGCGGATGATGTCAGCCTTCCTGAAAAAGAAGAGGTGACAATTGAATTTCCTCCTGGGCAATCACCAAGATTTCCAAACGGAACCGTGAACATATTGGTTTCTAAAGGAGTTGTATCTCTTCAGAACGACAGAACAACAACCTACGGGAAATATCTTAGTGTTCAAAATGAATTGGTGGCGGCAGTTAATGAGCTGAGAAATCAATTTTGTGTCGAGAATTTCGGAAGGAAATATGATGAACTGGATTCTAAAAAGTCAATAGATCAAGCAATCATAGACGGGATTAACGATATCTATAAGATGAATATCTCTGAAGCAGAGCCAAAAAATATTGGAGGAACCAACTAATGTCAAAATTTAAAAGCGCTGTTAAAAAAGGTGTTCCACCTTTAAGTACTGCATCACTTCCGGATATTGTTTTTATGATTTTATTCTTTTTCATGGTTACTACAACCATGAGACAGACTGAAGTTCAGGTGGCTGTTACTGTGCCCAAGGCAACGCAGATTAAAAAGCTGGAAAAAAAATCAGTTGTAAGTTATATTTATATTGGAAGACCCATTACAAGGATGCAAGCACTTTATGGTGTTGAGCCGATGATTCAAATGAACGATAAGCTTGTAAATGAGGAAGGCGTCCCAACCGAATCTGTTAAAGATTTTATTCTTGCTGAAAGAGAGCAACTTGCAGAATCTGATAAAAATAAAATGACTGTTTCATTGAAAATTGACCAGAATATTCCTATGGGAAAGGTTACTGATGTAAAACAGGCACTTCGTTATGCAAATGCACTTAAGATTAACTACTCAGCAAAGAAAGATTACAGGAATCTAGCTACACGGTAAATTCTTATGCTTTTTATAAGAAAACCGCCCTTAAAGGCGGTTTTCTTATTTTTAGCGATTCATAACCATAACTTTACCAGATCCTAAATCCGAGATACTATTTGAATAAATATAGATTTTCTTAATCCATACTTTCCATAACTTCATCAGTAACTTCAAGGTTGTGAAATACGTTCTGCACGTCTTCATCTTCTTCGAATTCATCGATTATTCTCAGAATTTTCAGGGAATCATTCAGCGGCAGAACCTTCGTTTCGTTCGGAATTCTCTGTAATTCCGCATTTTCCGCTATAATTCCCAATTCGTCGAGCCTCTTCTGAACGGTTCCGAAATCTTCCAGAGCCGTTGTAATCACAAACATTTCATCCTCAACCTGGAAATCCTCTACTCCGGCATCGATAATCTCAAGCTGGAATTCCTCCGGATCCAATTTGCCTTTTGGAACCTGGATCACACCCTTGCGTTCGAAAATAAAGCTCAAAGAGCCATTGGTGCCCAGATTGCCTCCTCTTTTATTGAAAATGGAGCGGATATTACTAACCGTCCGGTTGTTGTTGTCCGATAAGCACTCAATAAATACAGCGATTCCATTGGGGAGATATCCTTCAAAGCTTGATTCCTGTAAACTTGAATCGTCCTTGTCGGCCTTGCTGATAGCCCTGGAGATGTTTTCCTTTGGCATGTTTATCCCTTTGCCATTGTTTATGGCTACCCTCAGACGGGGATTCAGCTCCGGATCGTTCCCCCCTTCTTTTACCGCTATTGTAATCTCCTTTGCAATCCTCGAAAACATCTTGGAACGCTTGGAGTCAGCTGCTCCCTTTTTCCGCTTGATGGTCGACCATTTACTGTGTCCTGACATATTTCTTTTTTAATGATGTGTATGCAAAAATATAAAAAGATGGGGTAAATTAAAACCTGTTTGAGAAATGTATGAAGCTGAGTCCGAAAAAAGTCCACTATCTTTATCTTTTCAAAACAAATCACAGATCTTCCCTATGAGCGAAAAAATTCAGGAATTCCGTCAGTACCGCGAAAAGATGAACGAACGGCTTCTTGCCGCAGATAACAAAATCATTAAGCGCATTTTTAATCTCGATACCAATACCTATGTCGACGGAGCACTCTCTGCCCGCGAAAAGGAACTCCTTGGCCTGGTTGCTTCCATGGTGCTAAGGTGCGACGATTGTATCAAATACCACCTTGAAACTTGCTTTGAACTCAAGGTCACCAAAGATCAGATCATGGAAGTGTTTGCCGTGGCTAATCTTGTCGGAGGAACTATTGTTATACCTCATACCCGGCGTGCTTTGGAATACTGGGAGGAACTTGAAAGTTTGATTTAAAAGTTGTATCTTTTATTGCTCAGGTTTTAAAATACTAATCCCATGAAACACCGTAATTTATTGGTTTTGTTAGGATTGGCTTTGCCTTTGATAGCAATATCCTGGTCGATGATCCCTAATATCAGCAACGATCATCCAATCCTTCAGGCAATTGTTGAGAAGTTTGAATCCTATTTTAAGCGGCTTCCACAACAGAAAGTTTACCTGCATTTCGATAAGTCCAATTACAAGGCCGACGAAACCGTGTGGTTCAAAGCCTATCTCGTAAATGCCACGGACCATAAGCCCGACAGCAGTACCTCCAATCTTTACGTCGAGCTCGTAAACCCTTCCGGTTATATCGTGCAAAACAAACTTATCCGGATGACAGATGGCTTTGGAAATGGCGATTTTTCCTTCCAGGATACTGTTCCCGAGGGCGTTTACAAGGTTCGTGCATTTACAAACTGGATGAGGAATGTGGACGAGGATTTCTTTTTCGAAAAGTCAATTTATCTGGCTAACCCCGACTTTAGTACCTATGTTACACGTGAAGAACTTCATAAAATCAAGTCGGAAAAGCGGAAATACAAGAAAAGCGAAAGCAAATTCGATGTTCAGTTTCTTCCCGAGGGAGGGCACCTGCTGAGCGGAGTGGAAAACAAACTTGGGATCAAAGCCATAAATGAACTTGGACAGGGAATACCTGTCAAAGGCGAAATTTTTGATTCTAAAGGAAATAGTATTGCGGAATTCTTAAGCTCAGGCCTTGGAATAGGTTCAGTGGTTTTTACTCCTGTTGCGAAAGAATCCTACACGGCACAGGTTGATATTATAGACGAAAAACCTCTTAAAGTCAGGTTGCCGGAATCAATAGAAATGGGGATTAACATTGCTGTCAGCAGGAATAAGGATGGGGTAGTCACTATTAAAATGGTTAACAATTTTTCCGGCGGACAGCTGCCTCCTAATCCAAATTATTTTCTGCTGGCCCATTCACGCGGGAAACTTCTCTTTACCCATACCTTTGACCTGAAAAATCCCGATAATTCCTATGAGGTTTCAACCCTCGGTCTCCCCTCCGGGATTGTACATCTCAGCCTGTTTAACATGTTTTCGCAAGTGGTTAGCGAGAGGCTTATTTTTGTGAATAACCGGCATTCAGTAAATGTGATGATTGAACCCTCAAAGTCGATCGCTTCCTCCCGTGAGAAAATTTCCATGAAATTGAAACTTTCCGATTCCTCCGGCCTACCGGTAAGGGGTAACTTTTCCGCATCGGTTGCAAATGCCGAGGACTCTGACCTAAGCGACAACATTATCTCAAATTTGCTGCTCAGTTCCGATCTGACGGGCAAAATTGAAAATCCCGGATATTATTTCACAGATTGGAATCCGGAAAAAGAAAATCAACTCGACAACCTGATGCTGACCCAGGGATGGCGAAGGTGCAGTTGGACAAACGTATTGTCTGATGCGATAATTCCTCCGAAATTCGAACAGGAAAAAGGGATAGTGATTACGGGCAGGATCACCAAGGAATTTTTTAACATCCCCTTGAGAGACATTAAGGTAACACTTAATATCCTTAACGAGTTTAACGATGTGTTTGAAACCCGCTCCCACGAGAAGGGAATTTACCGTTTTGAGAGTATTGATTATCAGGATACCATTTCGGTTTCAATTGAAGCGGTGAGGGCCAGCGGTAAACGAAACCTTGTTATTTATGTCGATTCGAAGGAGGATGTCAAGGACAAGGAAATGCGGTATCAAACCAGTCAGAACCTAAAACGACACGGATCAAAGGGACAATATACTCCCCCTGAAGACCCTTACAAAGATGACCCCTTTGCCGAAGAGAACAAGAGAATAACCAGGTTACATGAAGAACCTTCTGCTGGTAACGTGATTATTGTTGATGAGAAAACCCAGAACTATCAGAGCGTAGGGCAGATCCTTGAAGGCAGAATACCGGGAGTCAATGTTACTGGTAATAAGGTAATTATAAGGGGAATAAACACCTTCTATGGAAATACCGATCCATTGTTTCTGGTCGACGGAATACCAGTGGATGCGGATTTCGCCATGAGCATGAACCCCTTCGATGTGGAGCGAATTGAGGTATTAAAAGGGCCTGAAACGGCCATTTACGGGTCCAGAGGGGCCAATGGGGTTATTGCCATTTATACCAAGCGGGGAAAGTTTATGAAAAAGGGGGTGATCGATTTTCAAATGTTAGGGTACTATACGCCCAAAGAGTATTATAAGCCTGCATTTGAATACAAGACAGACGATGCCTTTGAAGACGATCGAAGAACCCTGCATTGGATGCCTTATGTTCAAACGGATTCACTCGGGCAGGGTTCTTTCTCTTTCTATACTTCCGATGTTAAAGGTCCTTACACCATAAGAATAGAAGGACTTAGCTTTGAAGGAGTGCTTGTTTCTGCGGAGGCTTTGATTGAGGTGAAATAAAAAACCTCCACAGAATCGCAGATTCTGTGGAGGTTTTTTATTTTCGAGCGTGAAGAGATTATTGTACTATTGTCATCTCGTCAACAAGATGTTTGGCACCAGCATAGATTTCGGTTACAAAAAGAACATAGCGAATATCCACGTTAATGCACTTTTGCAAAGCGGGTTCGAAAGCAATATCGCCGCTCATTGCCTCCCAGTTGCCGTCGAAGGCAATGCCGATAAGTTCGCCTTTCGAATTCATAACCGGGCTTCCTGAGTTGCCGCCCGTAATATCGTTGTTTGTGGTAAAGCAAACCGGTAGTTCGCCATTCACCCCATAACGGCCATATTCCTTATTCTTGTAAAGCTCTTTAAGTCTGTCGGAAACAACAAACTCCCAATTGTTTGGATCTTCTTTTTCCATAACCCCTGTAAGGGTGGTGTAATGGGAGTAGCGAACGGCATCACGTGCCTCATAATCGCCAACTGTTCCGTAAGTCATACGCAAGGTTGAGTTAGCATCAGGATAGAAGTTCTTCTCCGGCATCATTTCGATAAGTCCGGCTAGCCATTGTTTTCTTCCAAGGTCAACCATTCCGTCGAATTTGGCAGCTCCCTGATAATATCCCCTGATAGAATTGATCATAGAAACAGCAGCCTGGTAGGCGGGATCGTTTCCAAGAGTCTTTGCATTGGGATTAGCCAAAAATGCTTCCAGTTTTTCCCGGTATGGGAAAATGGATTTCTTATAGAACATCTCGTTGTACTTGTCGAGATTCCCTTTGTATTTGGTTTTGATCAATGAAAAATATTCAGGTTGGTATTCGGCAGGAACATCTTTGTAGAAAAGTTCCAGCATCGCACGGCTAACTTTCTTGTCGGTTGACACATTGTAATCTTTGTAAAACTCATCAATAGATGATTGCAGGCTTTTTGCCACGCTCATAATCGAATCGCGATTATCGGGGAGTTCGGTAAGCACGTTTTGCAGGCTCATAAATTGAAACGCGAAAGTAACAGACTCCATTCCCTGATACATCGTCTCAAGGGCATATTGCTTTGCGTTGCTGTATTCTTTCCGGCCTGCAACACCCTGCTCAATCATGCTTAATGCCTCACCATACTTTGCTTTGCGCT
Organism: Bacteroidota bacterium; assembly: GCA_020047715.1. GTDB lineage: Bacteria > Bacteroidota > Bacteroidia > Bacteroidales > JACJXF01. The sequence goes on from JAIFNN010000035.1 coordinate 6,031, forward strand.
CGTCGTTTTCGTTTACCCAATTGGTAAAGGTGGCTTCCAGCTCTTTTTTCCTTTCAACAACATTGAGGTTTTTCAGTCCTTCCGATTGTCCGATCGAATATTTCCAATAGTTGCTCGAACGGGAGTATTTTGACGCGTACTGAATACGAACTTTATCGCTCGCCTGCATATCCTCGAGCATGAGATTCTGTTTAATACCCCTGATTTTTATCCGGTTGGGGTGCTCAATGGAAAGGATTTCATTTACTTCAAACGATGTCATATAGCGGTCGGTACTCCCCGGAAAGCCCATAACCATGGCAAAGGCTTCTTTGTCGTATCCCTTGAGAGAAACCGGCAGGTAATGTTTGGGTTTCATAGGAATATTCTCGGGGGAGTATTCCGCGGGAGTTCCATCGGGAGCTGTATAAACTCTGAATATTGAAAAATCGCCGGTATGACGGGGCCACATCCAGTTGTCGGTATCTGCGCCGAATTTCCCGATAGATTCTGGCGGAGCACCCACAAGCCTTACATCTTTGTAAGTCTCAAGAACCACAAGAAAAAAGCGGTTCCCGTTAAAAAAAGAACGAACAAAGGCTTCATAAACAGTACCTTCTGTGGCGTTTTTTACAATATCCTTCGAAAGATTTTCAACAGTTCTGTCGAGAACCATTCCTGAAAGGCCTTCTTTTAATTTCGGGACGATCTGATCAGTTACCTCTTCAATTCTAACAACAAAGGAAACTGTTTTGCCGGGATTGGGAAGTTCTTCAGCACGGGTCATTGCCCAAAAACCGTTTTTAAGGTAGTCATGGTCAACGCTGCTGTGACTTTGAATCTCTCCATATCCACAATGGTGGTTGGTAAGAAGGAGGCCTTCTGATGAAACCAACTCGCTTGTGCATGAGCCGTGATCGAGTGCTCCAACGGCATCCTTCAGACTGGAATTATTAATACTGTATAGTTGTTCAGGGGTAAGCTCAAAACCCATTGCTGTCATCTCGGCATTGTTCGACTTCTGCAATAAGTTTAAAAGCCACATGCCTTCATCTGCCCTTAGGCTGAGGTTAAATGCAAGGAACAAGCCTGCAATAAGTGCCAATACTTTTTTCATTAGCTTTGATAAGTTAAGGTTTAATAATAAACTCACAAATATATAACATTTTAGTACTGTCGAACTGTTGGTTAGCATAATAAGGAAGGTTTTAGAGTCTATGTGCTGAATTTTGCGTTTAGCATCTGTATATGGCGGTTTGGCGTCTGTAAGCGACAGTTTCAATCCCCTGAAAATAGCTCCTTGCAGTTCTTGAAGTTTTTTTTATACTTTTATTGCCTTATGGAAAAAAAGATCAGCATTTATACCGATGGTGCTGCCAGCGGAAATCCGGGTCCAGGAGGACTTGGAGTAGTTATGATTTATGGGGATCTGCGGAAAGAAATCTCCGAAGGCTATCAGCTCACAACCAACAACCGGATGGAATTGCTGGCCGTTATCCGCGGTTTGGAGGCAATTCGTTGGGAAAATACCGATGTTGTTGTATATACCGATTCGAAATATGTTTCGGAGGCAGTGAATCAGGGCTGGCTTTTCGGCTGGGAAAAGAAGAACTTCAAAAACAAAAAAAACCCTGATTTGTGGAAAATGTTTCTCCCGCTTTACCGACGACACATGGTTAAGTTTCAATGGATCAAAGGACATGCAGGGAACAAGGAAAACTCGCGCTGCGATGAACTGGCTGTTATTGCATCGAGGGGAAAAAACCTAAGGGAGGATTCGGGGTATACGGGTTCGTATGAGTAGTGTGGTAGTTTTGATTTTTCTGCTAAACTGGTATTTTATGTGGATGTTAGTCTTTCGCGATTCATCGTGAGAAATATCATGCATCTGATTTTCATTTAATTGCGTTTGTGTTTTGAAAACATGTGGGTTTCATCAATAAATTTTCTTTTATTTGATAAGAATTTACTATTTTGGATCGGAATTAAAACTGATGAATGACAAATCGTGAAACTATTCTGGAGTACACAGGCCATCTGACCTTTAGTACCATAGGACGCTTACTGACAATGCTCAAGCACAAGATGGTTGAGAAAGGAATAAAGATTGGAATTTATAAGAGGATTCTTGGTGTAATGATAGAAGCTCTTGAGAATATTTACAAATACAGCGATCAATATCATGACAACCAAATGATTGACAAGAATCATCTCCCTACTTTCAAATTGGAGCGTGTTGATCAGAATTATGTTATCAAAACCAGCAGTCCTATAAAAAACAAGGATGTTCCCCGCCTTAAAGAGAAAATTGAAATCGTGAACAGCAAATCTGCTGATGAGTTGAAGGTGCTTTACCGTCAAACCATCACCGACGGCCATTTCACCGCGAAGGGAGGAGCAGGGCTGGGTCTTATTGAAATGGCCAAAATCACAAATAACACCCTAGGCTATCGTTTTGAACAAATCAATGCTGAATTTTCCCTTTACCACCTAACACTTACCTTTATCTAAACAGCGCTTTTTGTTTGCCTGTTAACATTTGGAAACTAAATAAGCCTCTCGTTGGATTATCCAATGCCTAAAGCATTCCGATTGCTCTGGTCAAATCTTCCGGTGTGTCTATCCCGATGCTTTCATGAATTGTGGCTGCTGTTTTAATACGGTAACCATTGCTCAGCCATCGGAGTTGCTCGAGCGACTCTGCCATTTCAATTTCTGAGGGTGGAAGTTTTGTTATCTCCCGCAACACAGCAGTGCGATAGCCGTAAATTCCAATATGCTTGTAAAAGGTAAATTCACCCGGCCAATCTTCTTTTGCCAGTCCTCTTATGTACGGTACAGGTGAACGGCTAAAAATCAACGCGAAATCGTTTTTATCCATAACAACTTTTGGCTTGTTCGGATCGAAAATGTCTTCCCGGTTACTTATCCTTTTCACAAGCGTTGTAATCTGGGAGGCGGGATCCTCAAAAAGTGCCGCAAGCTGAATGATTTGTTCAGGCTGAATAAAGGGCTCGTCGCCTTGGATGTTTATCACCAAATCAAATCTCACTGAGGTTTCTTTTTCAATGATTTCGAGAGCCTCAGCACAGCGATCGGTGCCGCTGGTGTGGGAGGAGGAAGTCATAACAGCGTTTCCGCCAAAGCGCTTTACTTCATCGAAAATCCTCGAATCATCCGTGGCTACGTAAACCCATTTCGTTGCATTTTGGGCTGATTCATATACCCGCTGGATAATGGGTCTGTCGCCAAGCATAACCAATGGCTTTCCGGGAAATCGCGTGGAGGCGAAGCGGGCGGGGATTATACCGAGGATGTTCATTTGTTGAGTCTTGTTGATGATAAAGTTCTGTTTCTAAAACCAGAGGAATGGGTTAAGCAGGCACAAAGGTAACGATGAATGCGGCAAACAGGCTAGTAGATCGTGTGATTTTTTCATATAATATGTTTAAATCTTTGTTCTATAGTTGTTTATGCTTTGGTACTTTGTGGAATTTACCTTTTATTCCATAAAATTTTCCAGAGCAAAAGCTATTTATTAACATTCAATAGTAGTAAAAACCCCTGAATTTTGTAATTTTGTCAGACTTTTGGATAAATTGTCAGTATAGAATTTTGATATGAGTTATTTTCTAATTTTCAAAATGTAAATGGAAATTCAGTCAACAAAGCAAAGATTTGGGATCATTGGCAACAACGAGGCATTAACCCGGGCAATCAATGTAGCGATGCAGGTTGCCTCAACCGATTTGTCGGTATTGATTTCCGGGGAAAGTGGTACGGGCAAGGAAGTTTTTCCCCAGATCATCCATTCTCTCAGCTCACGAAAGCACGGTAGTTATATCGCTGTGAATTGCGGCGCTATACCGGAAGGCACGATCGATTCCGAACTTTTTGGCCATGAAAAGGGAGCTTTTACCGGCGCACATGAAGCGCGAAAAGGATACTTTGAGGTTGCCGATGGGGGAACAATTTTCCTTGACGAGGTTGCCGAACTCCCTCTCTCAACACAGGTCAGGCTGCTTAGAGTCCTAGAAACCGGCGAGTTTATGAAGGTAGGATCTTCCAAGATGATTAAAACCAATGTGCGTGTAATTGCGGCAACCAATGTGGATCTTGCTACGGCTATTGGTCATGGGCGGTTCCGCGAGGATTTGTTTTACCGTTTGAATACCGTTCCTATCCTTATTCCTGCCCTTCGGAAAAGAGGTGACGATATTCATCTTCTGTTCCGGAAATTCGCCTCCGATTTTGCAGAGCGATACCGCATGCCTGCGATTTCCCTTACCGATGATGCAGTGCATGCACTCGAAGTCTATGAGTGGCCAGGTAATATCAGGCAACTCAAAAACATCACCGAACAAATTTCCATCATTGAAAGAGAAAGGCTTATCAGTTCTGAAACCTTATTGAAATACCTTCCGGATTACAACCGTTCCAAGCTCCCGGCAGTGATGGGACGTAAAATCGACCAGGACACCTTCACTTCAGAAAGGGAAATCTTGTATAAGATACTCTTCGATATGAAGAATGACGTGAATGACCTGAAAAAACTGGTTGGCGACCTCATGGAGAAGGGTACGCAAAGCAGAGAGTTTCAGGAAGACAATGCCCAGCTCATCAAAAAACTCTACTCTTCGGCCGACACCCTGGTGGAGGACGAGCCATCTGAGGGCGTGTTTATGCCAAAAAACGACGATGGACAGATTCAAGACACCGAGGAGATTGTTGAGGAATCCCTTTCCCTTGAAAATAAAGAGATTGAGATGATTCGAAAAGCTCTTGAGAAACATCTCGGGAAACGAAAATATGCCGCTGAGGATCTCGGAATTTCCGAGAGGACACTGTATAGAAAGATCAAAGAATATAATATAGAGTAGAGGATGAAACGATTCGTAACTATTTTTACTGCAGTCCTTGTAATAGCTAGCGCAAGCTTTCAATCGTGCAAGGTTACCTACTCTTTTACCGGGGTGACAATTAACCCGGAAATCAAAACGGTGTCGATTCAATACTTCGATAACCGCGCACCTCTAGTGCAACCCCAGCTTAGCCAGATTTTCACCGATGCCCTGAGAGATAAAATCCAGGGTTCAACAAGTCTGGAACTTGTTACAGGATATGGGGATGTAGACTTTTCAGGTGAGATTAAGAATTACGAAACAAGGCCTCAAGCCATTACCGGGGCTGAAACTGCTGCACTTAACCGACTTTCGGTTACGGTTAGAGTAAAATTCTCCAACGAAGTTGAGCCCGACAAAAGCTTCGATACCAGTTTTACCCGCTACGAGGAATACGATAGCAGCAAAGACCCTTCAAGTGTTGAGGATGAACTAATCAAACTTATTGTGGAACAGCTGATGGAGGATATTTTCAATAAAGCATTTGTTAACTGGTAAGGTAATTGTCCATGCAAAAAGAAAAATTTCAGGAGTACCTGTATCATCCGGAAACCTATAAGACTGCAGATCTTGGTGAGTTGAAGGAGCTGGTAGCGAAGTACCCGTGGTTTAGTACGGCAAGTATTGTTTTGCTGGCTTGCAGTAAAATACAGTCGGATACCGGATTCGATTCCCTGCTTGGGAAACATGGTTTGTCAATCCCCAATCGGCGTGCCTTGAGCAAAATGATAAATACCAGATGTGAAACTTTTGAGCAAGGTAATGATGTGGAAATTGAACTGGAGTCGGAGGTTGGCTTGGATTCCCGAATACATGGCATTTTTGACTCCCCGGAGTACGAACACCCTTCTGAAACCTCGGGAGCTAGCGTTCTTGACGATGAATCCCTTCTCGATTTTGCTTATGCCAACAGCACTGCCCATTTGGACTCCGGGGAAGGTGAGGTTATGGATGAGGTTATGGACGAGGTTAAGGATGAGGATGAGGATGAGAGAGGCGGGGAAAAAATCCGGAAAACTATTGAAAACAGGGGTGAAGGGAAGGTGAGGAATTTTGATAATTGGATTGATAGGTTGGGGGGGGATTCCCCGGTTGAAAAAAGCACTTTCAAGAAACACCATATTATCGAGAGTTTTATTCATTCAGAGGCTGGGGTTATCAGGGCAGATAAGGTGACTCAGATTGAGGGGGATATCTCTAAAACAAGCGCCGAAGAGCATGAGGGATTTATTACCGACACCCTGGCCAAGATTTATGTTAAACAGGGGCTTTATAATAAGGCAATTTATGCCTATGAGAAATTATGTTTGAAATATCCGGAAAAAAGTATTTACTTTGCCACGCAAATTGAGGAAATAAAAACCCTCTATATTAAAAATTAATAATATGCATACCCTTTTTGTTATATTCCTGATTATCATCTGTCTGCTCTTGGTAATGATTGTATTGGTCCAGAACTCAAAAGGTGGGGGCCTGGCATCGAATTTTGCCGGATCAAACCAATATATGGGCGTTCGCAAGACTGCAGACTTTCTTGAAAAAGCAACCTGGACCCTGGCCGCAAGCCTTTTGGTTTTCAGCCTTCTTTCAACCTGGACTCTTCCTAAACAGGAAGAAGTAAGCAAGTCAAGAGTGGAAGGTCAATTCGACAATTCACGTCTCGATCAGCAAGGTGATGCCACCATCAGCCTGCCTGAATCCGGAGAAAGCACACCCGAGGAATAGGATACTCCTCAAACATCCTTAAACCTTAGGTTTAAGAAAAAAATTAAAGGACAAAGATGAAAGTGAAAATCAATCGATGGTTTAAGCTTTGATCTTTGTCCTTTATCCTTTTTAACCCGCTTTAATGTCACTATGTCATAAACGCTGACATAATTGAAAACCCAATTAGCTCATATGGAAATAGCTGGATTTCTGATTATTGCGACTAGCCTTGGGCCGATCGCCCGATGAGGGGTAGAAAAAATGTCGGTAAAAAAGTCTGTTTCCACACATGGCACAAAATATGCATAGATAGTCGCAAATAAAGAAAAATTAGTTAAACCTATAAATTTACTCAAAATGGCAGATGTTAAATTAAAACCATTAGCAGACAGAGTGCTGATTGAACCCAAAGAAGCAGAAACAAAAACTGCCAGCGGCATTTTTATTCCTGATACAGCGAGGGAGAAACCTCAGCAAGGTACAGTTGTTGCTGTTGGCCCCGGTATCAAAGACGAGAAAATGGAAGTTAAAGTTGGTGACCTGGTGCTTTACGGAAAGTATTCGGGAACCGAAATCTCTGTTGAAGGCAAAGATTACCTGATTATGAAGCAATCCGACATTCTTGCTATTGTATAACCCCTTTTAAATTATTAAAAATCTATAAAAATGGCTAAAGAAATTAAATTTAATATTGAAGCCCGCGATCAGCTTAAAAAAGGTATCGATGCGTTGGCAAATGCAGTGAAAGTTACACTGGGACCTAAAGGCCGCAATGTGATTATCGAGAAAAAATTTGGTGCACCTGCAATCACAAAAGATGGTGTTACAGTTGCAAAAGAAATTGAACTTTCAAACCATTTCGAGAATGTAGGAGCGCAAATGGTTAAAGGTGTTGCTTCGAAAACCGCTGATGATGCAGGTGACGGTACAACTACTGCCACTGTTCTTGCCCAGTCGATTGTTAACGTTGGATTTAAAAACGTTGCTGCAGGCGCAAACCCTATGGATTTGAAAAGAGGAATCGACAAAGCCGTGCAGGCAGTTGTTAAGGATCTCAAAGCTCAATCCCAATCTGTTGGCGATGACAACAAGAAAATCGAGCAGGTTGCCAGCATTTCTGCCAATAACGACGCCGCTATCGGGAAACTGATTGCTGAAGCTATGGGCAAAGTGAAGAGAGAAGGCGTTATCACCGTGGAAGAAGCCAAAACTTCGGATACAACAGTTGAAATCGTTGAAGGTATGCAGTTCGACCGTGGATACATATCCCCATACTTCGTAACCGACACCGAGAAAATGGAGTGCGTTCTTGATAATCCTTTTATCCTGATCCACGACAAGAAGATTTCTACTATGAAAGACCTTCTTCCAATTCTAGAATCAGCCCTTCAGACTGGCAAGCCACTTTTGATCATCGCAGAAGATGTTGACGGTGAGGCTTTGGCTACCCTGGTAGTGAACAAACTCAGAGGATCACTTAAAATTGCCGCAGTAAAAGCTCCGGGCTTTGGCGACCGCAGAAAAGAAATGCTCGAGGATATCGCAATTCTTACCGGCGGTACCGTGATCTCAGAAGAAAAAGGACTCCGCCTTGATGGAGCAACACTTGATATGTTGGGTCATGCTGAAAAAATCACAATCGACAAAGAAAATACAACCCTTGTTAACGGTGCCGGTGAAAAATCCAATATTGCTGCAAGAGTTGGACAGATTAAAAAGCAGATTGAGAACACCACTTCAGACTACGATAAAGAAAAGCTTCAGGAAAGACTTGCCAAACTGGCTGGTGGAGTTGCTGTTCTTTATGTTGGTGCGGCATCTGAGATTGAAATGAAAGAGAAGAAAGACCGTGTTGAAGATGCATTAAGTGCAACCCGCGCAGCTGTTGAAGAAGGAATCATCCCTGGAGGTGGCGTGGCTTATATCAGAGCAGTGAAAGCCCTCGACAAACTCAAAGGCGACAATGAAGATGAGAATACAGGTATTGCTATCATCAAGAGAGCACTGGAAGAGCCCTTGCGTACAATCGTTGAAAATGCAGGTTTCGAGGGTTCCATCGTTGTTCAGAAAATCAGAGAAGGTAAAGACGATTTTGGCTTCAACGCTAGAACCGAGAAATATGAAAACCTTTACGAATCTGGAGTTATCGATCCTGTTAAAGTAGCCCGTGTTGCTCTTGAGAACGCTGCTTCTATTGCAGGCATGTTCCTTACAACCGAATGTGTAATGGTTGACGAGCCCGAAAAAGAATCGCCAATGGGCGGTGGAAACCCAGGAATGGGTGGAATGGGTGGAATGGGTGGTATGATGTAAGTTTATCAACCCTATATATTTCCAAAAGGGCTTCTCTGAAAAGGGAAGCCTTTTTTTTAACTGAAAAATTCTGCCTTTATCACAATGTTTGACAAGTTAAAGTTAATTTCTTTGAATTATTCTTGTTTATCTGCTTTTCACGGTTTATTCTGACTATTTTTGCACAAGAAAATCTGTCACTAAAGTTTTTGGAATGTCTAAAGTTTGGATTGGATTTTGGGTGGGATTTATGCTGGCTACCGGGAGTGTTTTCTCTCAAGACACAATACGGATATTGTTTATCGGAAACAGTTACACCTTTGCCAACACAGGGCTCAACGCACCGGAGCTGCCTTTGCGCCTGAAGGAGATGGGAAGGCTATATGGAAAGACTATCATAACCGATTTTGCCGGAGCTGGTGGGGTGACTCTTGAGAAAACCTGGAAAACGGGGAAAGCCGTAACGAAAATCAATACAGCAAGCTATAATTATGTGGTTCTTCAGGAACATAGCATGGGAACAATTTTCAATAGCGGGAAGTTTGAGATGTATTCGCAGAAATTTTCGGAACTGATCTCTGAAAACAAGGCCCGACCTGTTTTTTATATGACCTGGGCCCGACAAAATCGCCCAACCATGATCGATACCATCTCGCGGGAATATATTAAAATGGCGGAAGCGTTGAATGGCATCGTTGTTCCCTGCGGCTATGCATGGGACATGGCGGGTTCCCAGTATCCCCTGATTCCCTTGTACCAAAACGACCGCTCACACGCCCGTCCTGAAGGCGTTTTGCTCAATACCTTTGTTTTTTATAAAACGCTTTTTGGAGAAATTCCTGAGGAGCCTTTATATAACTTCCAGTTTAAAGGCTCAGCCATAAGCGAAGATACCGTTCGAAAACTTATGCGTGTTGCCAATAACGCATTTCAGGAATTAAGCTATCAGGTGGGAGATCAGTTTTAGACATATTATGAATCTCGGCGAAATGTTTTTGCCGGTACCAGATTCGAAATGAACCCTTCTTTCCGAAAAACGTTATGGGTATTAATTTCACTTATATACGTTTGAACACCAAAAGATAATTATGAGCAAGATTGAAATACAATCGATGATTGCCCCTTTTACCGTTACCGAAGTCAGGGACCTTTGCGAAGCCTCATATGTGGTTCGTTTCAGTAAAAGGGACCTTAGTTTCAGGCCCGGACAGCATCTTGTTGTGGGAGTGCTAGGGATGTCCGACGCACGCGAATATTCCGTCTATAGCGGGAGGGATGAGGAGTTCCTCGAAATTCTGGTTAGGGAGGTGGAGAATGGAGTGGTTAGCAAAAAATTAAGAAGGCTTAACCCGGGAAATAATCTCGAAGTCAACGGACCATATGGTTTTTTTCTTACCAACGCCCAACCCCCAGCAAACAAAAAGTTGCTTTTTATTGCCAGTGGCACAGGCATCGCCCCTTTTCACAGTTTTGTGAAAACCTATCCCGATGCCGATTACACCATTCTGCACGGAATACGAACCGTCGACGAGGCTTATGAAAAGGAAGTTTATGGGGAAGGGAGATATATTACCTGCACCTCAAAAGATGAAAAGGGCCATTTTCAAGGGAGGTTGACGGAATACCTGAAAAATATGGATATCGACAAGGAGACGATGGTTTACCTCTGTGGAAACAGCGACATGGTTTTTGAATCTATTGACATTCTTCAGGAAAAAGGTTTGTCGAATTCTCATATCTTTACGGAAGTTTATTTTTAAGGAGGAGAAATGTTTTATCATTTAATTACTCTGGGTTGCCAGATGAATGTTTCAGACAGCGAGCGCATGCATTCCATTCTTCAAAAGATGGGCTATGTGCATACTGATGACGAGGGAGATGCCAACCTGCTTGGGATTCTTGCCTGCTCGGTACGTCAGAAAGCCATCGACAAAGTCTATTCCCGCATTCACAAATGGAACAAATGGAAGAATCAGCGCAATCTTATAACCTTTGTAAGCGGATGCGTGCTTCCTGCCGACAAAGAGAAGTTTCTGAAACTCTTCGACCTGGTGTTCCCTATGTCGGATGCGAACCAATTGCCGGAAATGATCCATGAATATGGAGTAACCAGCGGCATTTCCCTTAAGAGGGATACTGCCCGGATGCCTCTGAATGAGAATATCTTTTCGCTGTGGAATGTAAATCCGATTTACCATTCGAACTTTGAAGCTTTTGTTCCCATTCAGAATGGATGCGACAAGTTCTGCACCTTCTGCGCAGTTCCCTATACCCGCGGAAGGGAGGTGTCCCGTCCCTCTAAGGACATCCTCGAGGAAATTGAAAAACTTGTTCGGGGCGGATATAAAAGCATCACGCTTTTGGGCCAAAATGTCAATTCGTATGGGAAAGACAAGAAAGGCGAAGAAATTAGTTTTGCTGAATTGCTGAAACAAATCGGTGAGTTGGGCGAGGCATCGGGCCGTGAATTCCTGGTTTATTTCACCTCGCCACATCCCCGTGACATGAAACCCGAAGTCATCGACATGATGTCGAAATACAAGGTTCTGGCCAAGATGGTTCATATCCCCCTGCAATCGGGAGATGACAAAATCCTGGTCAAGATGAACCGTGGGTATAACCTTGAAAAATATCGGGAAATCATCCACTATATATGGGAAAAACTGCCTGAAGCAACTTTGTTCACCGATATAATTGTAGGGTTTACCGGCGAAACCGAAGAACATTTTTTAAACAGCTGTAAAGCCATGGAAGAGTTCCGGTTTAATATGGCTTACATAGCAAAATATTCCGCGCGGCCCGGAGCTGCCAGTTACCGCTGGGACGATGATGTAAGTGCTGCCGACAAAAAAGACCGTTTTGAGCGGCTCACAAAACAACTCTCCGGAATTTCCGAGAATTACAACAAAGGCCTTATCGGAAAAACCTTCAGAGTGCTGGTTCTCGGAAAGGACCGAAAACCCGGCCATCTCTACGGACTTACCGAAGGTAAAATCATTGTGAGGTTTTCCTCCAACCAGGAATCCCTCATCGGCACTTTTACAGATATCACCGTTACCGGCGCATCGGATTTTTCGGTTGAAGGGGAAAGCACAGTGCACGCTCATGAGTTAAAAGTTTTTTGATGAAGAGAGTATCATTCAAAACCTTGGGCTGTCGCCTGAATCAATATGAAACCGACACAATGGTTAGTGAGTTTCATGAGGCAGGGTATGAGATTGTGGATTTCAAGGATGATGCTGATGTGTGTATTATAAATACCTGCACGGTTACCAATCAAAGCGATCAGAAATCGCGCAACATAATTTCACAACTTGCCTCGCGCAACCCGGATGCCGTTGTTGTTGTGGCCGGCTGCATGGTTAACAATCATAAGGAGTTTCTCCAAAAAAATGAGCGCATAACCTACGTGGTTGACAATGAGCATAAGAACAATGTTTTCACGCTGGTCGACTCTCATTTCAGGGGAGAAATACTACATCCCGAACAGTTGCCTTCCGATATTTTTGGCTACCAAACCGTCGACAAGAGTCTGCACACAAGGACCTCTATTAAGGTTCAGGACGGTTGCGACAATTTCTGCACCTTTTGCATTATCCCTTCCGTGCGAGGCAGAGCTATTAGCCGCAATCCAATTGAAGTTTATGAAAACATCAGGAGAGTTACGGAAAACGGGTTCAAGGAAATTGTAATCACCGGGGTAAACATAGGTCGCTATGATTATGATGGATTGAAGTTTGAGAACTTACTTGAGAACATTTTAGAGCTCCCGGGAGACTTTCGTGTAAGGATTTCTTCGATTGAGCCGGATGGTTTTGGACCCGGTTTTGCCAAACTGTTTGGCCACCCTCGCTTGGCCCCTCACCTTCATCTATGCCTGCAGAGCGGATCGGACCCCATACTGCTGAAGATGCGTAGGATGTACAATGTGCGCTCCTTTATGGAAATCGTAAACGAATTCCGCAGACTTTATCCCCTGTTCAATTTCACCACGGATCTGATTGTCGGTTTTCCGGGGGAGACAGACGCCGATTTTGAACAGACACTGAAAATTGCCAAAGAAGCCGCTTTTAGTCATATCCACACCTTTCGCTATTCTGTGCGCAAAGGAACGCGTGCCGAAAGGATGGAAAACCATATCCCGGAACGAGAAAAAGCTGCCCGAAGTTCTCTGATCCGGGAAATCTCCGAGTCAAACAAAAGAGATTATTATAATTCCATGCTAGGAAAGGAACAAACGGTGCTTGTTGAAAAATTCCTCAAGAACGGAACCGTTCAGGGTTATGGGGAGCATTATCTCCCGATAGAATTTCGCGACCCGGCAGCACAGCAAAACACTTTCGTTAAGGTCAGGCTGGACTCTCTCACGGGACGTGGACTCCTCGCTGTGAAGCTATAGTTCAACAAAATATCTTGAAAACACCCTGCTTGATTAAATAACTGCTATTTCTGCATGCAGTCAAATTGAAATTGGCATGTAATACCTTGGTTTTCTCTGAATTGCCACAAAGCTTGATTGGAATTTGATTTGTATGGGGTATGGAAAATATTTCATACTAATATATAGATTGTAGATATAAAAACAATGGGGGTATATTGAAAATATATAAATAAAAAAATAATACAAATAAAAAAATAGGGGGTTCAATAAGAAATGACTTGTTTATTTAAAAATGATTTGTACATTTGTGTCGTAGTAGTTTTAGTTAGTACGTTTAGAAAAAAGGAGTAAACTTGTCGGCTATCAGCTTTGCGGGAGATTGGAGAAACGCGGTAAGAACAATGGGTAGTCTAATTTTTTTTACCGAACTGTAAAGCCATAAAGGACTCAGGGAAGCAGTCAAATGTTTCTGGGGTTTCTTTATGAACGCCGGCAGTTTATTTTTACTTAACTGTGATGCTGTTTCGAGCCGAAGTCAGCAACGATCGAAATCCCTCGAATACATTTGAATACAGCTGCAAGTCGCTTTTTTTCAATTCCTGAAAACCTGTTCTTGCAAATCCCCCGGACTCACCAAATTGCTTCCTTCCAAGCCGTAAAACTAATTGATTTATATTCTACTGCTCCCCCTGTCGGAATTCTTCTATTTTGCTATCTTTGTACCTCTAAATCCCGGGAAAAACTATATGGATCATATACGAAATTTTTGCATCATCGCGCATATTGACCATGGCAAAAGCACACTTGCCGACCGTTTGCTTATGAAAACCGGAACGGTTAGCGAGAGGGACTTTCAAAACCAGGTACTTGACGATATGGACCTGGAGCGCGAAAGGGGTATTACCATAAAGAGCCATGCTATTCAGATGGTGCACTACCATGAGGGGAAAAAATATGCTTTAAACCTTATCGATACTCCGGGTCACGTTGACTTCTCTTATGAAGTGTCCCGCTCCATTGCAGCCTGCGAAGGCGCTTTGCTGGTGGTGGATGCTACCCAGGGAATTCAGGCCCAGACAATATCAGTGCTCTATCAGGCTATAGAAAATAATCTGGAGATCATTCCTGTTTTGAATAAAATGGATTCTGAAAGTGCAATGCCCGAAGATGTTAAAGACCAGATTGTTGATCTGATTGGCTGTGAGCGGGACTCAATTCTCGAAGCCAGCGGAAAAACCGGTCAGGGTATTGATGAAGTGCTTGAAGCAATTATTAATCGTGTGCCTGCTCCAAAAGGAGACCCCGGTGCTCCTCTTCAGGCTTTGATATTTGATTCGGTTTTTAATAATTTCCGGGGAATTTACGCCTATTTCCGGATCTTTAACGGTACTATCAGAAAAGGCGAGTTGGTGAAATTTTTCAACACCAAGAAGGAATACAACGCAGATGAAATCGGTGTTTTGGCCCTGAAGAACGAACCCCGCGATGTCCTGAGCGCCGGCGATGTGGGATACATCATCTCCGGCATAAAAGCTTCCAAAGAGGTTAAAGTTGGCGACACTGTAACCACTGTTGCCAATCCTTGTGATAAGCCGATATCGGGCTTCGAGGATGTTAAGCCTATGGTGTTTGCCGGGATTTATCCCGTTGATGCCGACGACTACGAAGATCTGCGCGCCTCTATTGAAAAATTGCAGCTCAACGACGCTTCCCTTACTTTTATTCCAGAGTCCTCAGCCGCACTTGGTTTCGGTTTCCGTTGCGGGTTTCTGGGCCTGTTGCACATGGAAATCATCCAGGAACGTCTTGACCGCGAATTCGATATGGATGTTATTACCACGGTTCCAAACGTTTCATACAAAGTGGTTACAAACAAGGGCGAACTGATCGACGTTCACAACCCTTCCGGTTTGCCCGAATCGAATTATATCGAGCGTATCGAAGAGCCTTATATCGTTGCACAGGTGATTTCGCAATCTGAATACGTGGGCTCAATTATGAAGCTGTGTCTCGACAAGCGCGGCATTCTTAAAAGTCAGGTTTACCTCACCAGTAATCGGGTAGAGCTCACTTTCGAAATGCCCCTGGCTGAAATCGTTTTTGATTTTTACGATAAGCTCAAGAGTATTTCCAAGGGTTATGCATCCTTCGACTACCATCCCCTGGATTACAAAAAAGCTGATCTGGTGCGACTCGACATCCTCCTCAACGGCGAAATGGTCGATGCCCTTTCAACCCTTATTCACAGGGATAATGCATACGACTTCGGTCGCCGGATGGTTGAAAAACTCAAAGAACTTATACCACGGCAGCAATTTGATATTGCAATTCAGGCTGCCATTGGCGCAAAAGTAATAGCTAGGGAAACGGTCAAAGCTGTTCGAAAGGATGTTACAGCCAAGTGTTATGGGGGAGATATCTCCCGAAAGCGCAAATTGCTCGAAAAACAGAAGAAAGGCAAGAAGCGCATGCGTCAGGTAGGAAACGTGGAGATTCCTCAGACAGCATTTTTAGCGGTTCTGAAGCTGGACTAGATAAAGATTTTTTGGTGGAAGCAAATTTGTAAAAATAAGCAATTCAACTTCCTGTTTGAGATTGCCAACTTTTCACTGCCCCTTCTTGTTCCCACCAATTGCCCATTCCTCCTTTGCATTTCTGATAATCATGAGCACAAACATGGTGATGGCAACTGTCAGGAAGCCCATTGCAAAGTGCTTGAAATTCCCCCACTGAAAAAAGAAGGATATTCCCGATAAGATAAAAAGTATTGCAGCAATTATACCTGTAATGAGAATTAGGATATGCATTGTACCGGGTAACTATTTGGTTTTAATTGTGGTTTTCATGAAGTCGCTGTTATCAAATATCTCCGACAAGGTAGCTTCAACCGTAACCGAATTGTTTTCAATGGTATAATTTGCAAGGCTTGTAACTTTCTTGACCGGTTTTTGGAATTCAACCGAGATGTTGTATTTCATGCCTTCCATAATCATTTTGGTCGATTCTTCGTCCAGTTCCTCGGAGCCAAGCAGGTCCTCCTTGTTGAACTCATGCGAGGTCTGGCCGTTCCTAATGAAAGTCTTGCCGTTAAACTCAACGTATTTAACGACGGCCACGGATCCTTCCTCGTTTTCGAGAACTATGGCAAGGGCCTTGTTGAGGGCTATAACGTCCTTGAAATCGAATCTGATACCGGCAACATACTTCGTTATATCGCCTGTAAGCTCAACTTTGGTGATGCCCGGTATTTTTTCCAGTTCGGGAAGTGCTTCACGAAGGGTAACGTCCATATCTGATGTCTCAATCTCTTCGGTACTGTCAGAAAAAGCCCCCATCATCTCGTACAACTCACTCATGTCGATAATATATTCCATTGAGCCGGAACCATCTTTATTGAATTTGTATTTCTCAAAAATCGTGATGCATCCGGTAAGGAACAAAAGAGCCATGGAGATACCTAAAAGGCTTAATTTTTTCATGATTTGGATTTTTTGGGGAAGAATGTGAAGTATGCAAAAAAGTTAGCGAAAGATAAATGTATTTATATTACGACCGATTCACTTGGTGATTTTTTTTTCAAATAAAATTTTCCCTCCCAGATATTGACCAAGAAAGAAAGCTCCAACATTAAAGGGAAGCATCAGCAGCTGGTAGGGCATGTCAAAAAAGTACCTGCATGCAATAATGATTAAAACGGGGATATGAATTGACAAGACCCAATTGAGGCTAAATCTTCTAACCCGGTATCTCCAATAACCAAAAGGAATATTTAAAAGGATTATGAAAACAATGAATAAAAGATCTCTCATATTATAAACCGTTCAAGAGCAGAGTTTCGCCTGCAGGAGATATTTGGCAATGCGCAGAATCGAAAGGCTTAACAATTTTGCGTAAGGTTATAAACACTTTGGCGTTAAATAAAGAACAAACAACATAAGCTTAGTTTTGTTGTTGGTTTCTTCGGTAATTTAGGAATATTTGCCAAATGTCCTCTATCAAGGACTTGTTCAGGCCTATTTTAAAGTAAACAGGGCGATTTTTTTTCGTGGGAATTAAATAGTTGAAAAAAATCTAAACATTAACTGTCCTGCTTTGTTTAATTCCAAATGAACGTTCAATCCATAAAAAAATAGCACCGCTGTGCAGATTGATAGACGAGGGTGAAAAAGCGGTGCTATTGCTTTTTCGGACGTTCAGTTATTCTTAATTCAATGAAAAGAGAGATGTCTTGCTGTGACCTCTCTCTTTTTTTTCAAATTCGGACCTCCGGAGAAACTACCTGCCGGGTTTGAATTTTATAACAAATTCGTCTAAAACATCTTTCAGGTCGGGTTTGCCTATTTCCTGGAGATCATAATAAACCCGCGTATTGGGTTTTTTGATTTTAATAATTCGGTTCAGATCGATAGGAGTGGCTATTATTACCGAGTCGCAATCTGTATTGTTGATGGTGGTTTCCAAATCTTTCAGCTGCTCATCACCATAACCCATTGCGGGAAGCAGTGCGCCTATATTCGGATAAATCCTGAAGGTCTCCGATAACTTTCCAACGGTAAAAGGGCGCGGATCAACCATCTCTGCAGCCCCGAACTTATGGGCAGCAACAACTCCTGCGCCAAGCTTCATTTCTCCATGGGTGAGGGTTGGTCCGTCTTCCACAACAAGCACACGTTTTCCCCTGATAAGTGAGGCATTGTCTACCTTTATGGGAGAAGCCCCGTCAATAACAATTGCTTTTGGGTTTACCTTCTCGATGCTTTCTCTTACAATCTGAATGGAAGCCGCATCAGCACTGTCAATTTTGTTAATCACCACTACATCTGCAATTCGGAGGGTTACTTCACCGGGATAATACGACAATTCATGGCCCGGGCGGTGCGGATCGGTAACGGTAACCGTAAGGTCAGGCACATAAAAGGGGAAGTCGTTGTTCCCGCCATCCCAAAGGATTACGTCGCATCCGTCGGGATCGTTCTCGGCTGCCCGCAATATTGCTTCGTAATCCACACCTGCATAGATTACATTTCCTCTTACAACGTGAGGTTCGTACTCCTCCATTTCTTCCACGGTGCATTTGTGTTTTTCAAGATCGGATAGAATAGCAAAGCGTTGAACTTTTTGGGCAATCAGGTCACCGTATGGCATTGGATGTCTGACGGCAACAACTTTCAGTCCTTTCTCCATAAGCAATTCGATGATTCTTCTGGAGGTTTGGCTCTTCCCGCAGCCTGTGCGAACAGCACCCACCGCAATAAGGGGTTTTGTGCTCTTGATCTGGGTGTCTTTTGTGCCGAGAAGAACAAAATTAGCCCCTGCCGCATTTACAATAGCACTTACGCCCATCACTCGGTTGTAGGGAACATCGCTGTATGAAAAAACGCAATCGTCGACCTTATGCTCATGGATTAACCTGGTGAGGTCCGACTCTGCAAAAATCGGGATGCCCTTGGGATATAACTTGCCAGCCAGCTCGGCGGGATATTTTCTGCCATCGATATCGGGAATCTGAGCTGCAGTGAAGGCTACTACATTAAATTGCGCATTGTCCCTGAAATAGGTATTGAAATTGTGAAAGTCGCGCCCTGCGGCGCCAATGATAACTACATTTTTAGGAGTCATATGAATTGTGTTAAGTAATTTTGCAAAGCAAAGTTATCGATTTGAAATAAATCCAATCTATTGAATAACATACCCTGGCTTTTTTATAATATGGCATTGATCGTCTAAGTCATTAGTATGTAAGATATTAGCTGACTTATGGCAAGCGAATGTCTGATATGTTTAACAATATGAAGGAATTCAATTGCACTTTTAACCATAGAGTTAGGAAAAACTGATCGGTTTTTGTAATTTACAGAACTAGTGAACGTTATACTAAGGCATTAATATTCAACCCAATGAATTTTTTGGCACACCTGTATCTTTCCGGCAATCATGAAGAAATCATGGTGGGCAACTTCATTGGGGATTATGTGAAGGGGAAGGAATACTTGTATTATCCCGAAAAAATCAGAAAGGGGATCATGCTACACCGCTATATCGACAGTTATACCGATAGTCATCCTATTACAAAAATAAGTCGGGCCCATGTATCCGAAAAATACGGCAAGTACTCTGGGATAGTTATTGACATCTTCTACGACTATTTCCTTTCGAGCAACTGGAGTCTTTTTAGCCCTATTGAGCTTCAGGGTTTTGTGGACTTCGCTTTCGCAACTCTTAAGAAGCATTATTATGATTATCCTCAGGGGATCAAAAACTGGTTTCCAAATTTTATTCGAAACAACTGGCTCATAAAATACTCAACCATTGAGGGGATTGAAGAGGTCCTGTTTCGCATGTCAAGCCGAACATCACTCCCCGAATTCTCAAATTATGCAGTTGGCATTTTGCGGGAAAGAGAGGTTGAAATGAGGAACGAATTTCTTGAATTCTTCAGCGCAATCAGGGATTTTGTGGAAATTGAGCACGGGATTATCACAGGTCTTCCCCAGAGTTTGGAAAAATAGTTTTAGGCCGAGGCTTACGACATAATTTGTTTCTACTCCATCCTTCCGGCATCCAACCTGAGAAAAATAAAGAGCATTATTGTAAATGCCCAAAGAGATGAACCCCCGTAACTAAAAAAGGGCAAGGGTATCCCAACCACCGGGAAAAGACCTATGGTCATTGCAATATTAATGAAAAAGTGTATGAATATTACGCTTATTATTCCATAGCCATAGATCCGGGCGAAATTTTCCTTTTGTCGTTCCGCAAGATAGATTAGTCGGATAAAAAAGGTTAGAAATAAAAGAATCACAAAAAAGGTACCTATAAAGCCCCATTCTTCTCCCACGGTGCAGAAAATAAAATCAGTGCTTTGTTCCGGAACAAAGTCAAGCTTGGTTTGTGTACCCTGTAAAAACCCTTTGCCCGCGAATCCACCTGAACCAATTGCGATCATCGACTGGTTGACATTATAGCCTGCGCCCAAAGGGTCGGACTGTATCCCCAGCATTATATTCACCCGTCTTTGCTGATAGTCGCTCAAGAAATGTTCGAAAGAGTAATCCACGGCAAAAGTGTAAAAAACCACAACAGTAACGGCCAGAATTAGCAAGCCAATCTTTCTGATCCTGTATATATATGCCATCACCAGGTAGGATGCCAAAGAAAATGCAAGAGACATAAGGGTTGCAGCATAGTAGGCGGAATCCATGCCAAACAGAAACAGGATGCCGTAGCTGACTATAAAAAACCCGACAAAGATAAGAAAGGCCACCATCAGGTTCTTGAAATTTCTGGCCAGCAGCCAATAGGCAATGAAACCAATGACAAGAATAATGAGCAGGAGAAGCAATTCATTAAACAACAAAACAAGGATAAACAGCAGTGCCAGAGTAAACATCGTTATGAGTATCATTCCTGAAAATCCTTCCCTGTAAACCGGGAAAACAAATGCGAAAAATACCAGGGCAGAGCCGGTGTCAGGCTGTAAAAGTATTAATAGGGAAGGCAGAAAGATGATAACAGCAGTCTTTACAAAAGTCCTGGCTTTTTGTATGTTGATATTGAATGTGCTTAGGTACTTAGCCAGAGCAAGGGCCACAGCGGGTTTGGCAAATTCCGAAGGTTGAATCTGAAATCCCCCCATAACAAACCAGCTTTTAGACCCGTTTATTTCTTTTCCAACGATAAGTACGGCCAGCAATGTTAGAATCGCCACCGCATAAATAAAGTAACCGAAAAACTCAAAGAAGCGGTGATCTATCAGCAATATGGCCACTGCCATAACAATAGCTGCCAAAATCCAAAGGAACTGCTTCCCGTATTTCTGGTTAAAATCGAGAATGCTGGGATGACTCTCGTTATAAATCGCAGAGAATATATTCAGCCATCCCAGGAATATCATTAAGATAAACAGAAGGATGGTGAACCAGTCAAGGTTTGCTATGATGTTTCCGCGTTTCAATGGCTCTATTTGATTACTGCATTAAAAATATAATCTTCAAGAAATTTTCGTTTTACTTCTCCCGTAAGGTATTCTTCAATCATCAAACTTGCAACGGGAGCAGCCCAGGTTCCTCCAAATCCCCCGTTTTCTATATAAACAGCGATTGCGATTTTCGGGTTTTCGCGTGGGGCAAAAGCAATAAATATTGAATGGTCTTCTCCATGAGGGTTCTCAGCGGTACCGGTTTTGCCGCAAACAATGATGCCTTCTATTTTCGCCCTACCTGCCGTACTTCCTGCTCCCCCGTTAACCGCCAAATCCATCCCGTCGATTGCCACGGTAAAATGTGCGGTATCGATTTCTATAATGTGCTTTTCGGTGAAGCGGTGGTTTATGGTGTCGCTTCCTTTGATCGATTTTACAACATGAGGAGTCATAAAATAGCCCTTATTGGCAATGGCAGCTGTGATGTTGGCCATTTGCAAGGGGGTTACTCCCAGTTCACCCTGTCCGATTGCCAGGGAACGTATGGTAAGGAAATTCCATCGCCCCACTCCGTAATAGCGATTGTAGTACTCATCTTTAGGGATAAAGCCCTTGAGCTCGCCCGACAAATCGGAGTTCATTGAATTCCCCAATCCGAAGGACAGGAGATGATTTCTCCAGTTGTTATAGGCATCGTGGGTAGCCTCGAATTTAGGGTCCTCCATGATTTTCCTGAAAGTATTCACAAAATATGAATTGCAGGAATGCTGAATAGCCTCTCTAAGATCCAATGGCGAGCGGTGGCTGTGGCAGCCCAGGAATTGTCCCCTGAAAGAATACCCCATATGGCATCCAAACTCAGTAGAGGGGCTAATAACTTTTTCCTGAAGGCCGATGAGTGCGTTGATAATTTTGAAGGTGGAACCGGGGGGATAAGAAGCAGCAAGAGCCCTGTTGAACAAAGGTTTTAAACTGTCTCCTGAAAGCGTATTGAAATTCTGGCTTAAGCCCCTTCCAACGAGAAGATCTGGAGGGTAGGAGGGGGTCGAAACCAGGCAAAGCACCTCACCGGTTGTGGGCTCGATGGCCACAATACTGCCTGTGAAATCCTTCATCAATAGTTCGCCGTATTCCTGCAAATCTGCATCAATAGTAAGGTTGATGTCGTTGCCGATCCGGGCAGGCTCATCAAACCGGCCGTCCTGATAACTTCCGGTAATCCGGCTGTGAACGTCCACAAGGAAGTTTTTCTTGCCCTTCTCTCCCCTGAGAATATCCTCATAATTCTTTTCAATACCGCTGATCCCAATATAGTCACCCATCTGATAATAAGGATTCTTTTCAATAAGATTTTTATCCACTTCACCAACATAACCCATAAGGTGTGCGGCGATATTTTTCGGGTACTTCCTGAGAGTCCTCGTTTGCACGAAGAAACCAGGAAACTTGTACAACTGTTCCTGTAACACCGATGCTACTTCACCGGATACCTGCTTCATGAAAACCGTTGGTGCAAAACGCGAATAATCCCTTGCCTTTTTAATGCCCGTTGCAACATCACTTACTGAAATTCCCAACAACTTGCTGAATGAAAG
Source organism: Bacteroidota bacterium (assembly GCA_020047715.1). Classification (GTDB taxonomy): domain Bacteria; phylum Bacteroidota; class Bacteroidia; order Bacteroidales; genus JACJXF01. The sequence goes on from JAIFNN010000035.1 coordinate 28,807, forward strand.
TGTATCGAAACGTGACAGCTGTCCGGGGGTGAGCATGACATCATACGCCGCCTGATTGGAAACCAGCAATACCCCGTTGCGATCGTACATAAGCCCGCGAGCCGGGTACTGAATTACCTCTCTCTTTGAGTTGTTCTCAGCAGATAGTTTATAGGTGGAATTGATAACCTGGAGATAGAACAGCCGGAGAATTAATATAAGCCCGGTCAGAAGAATTAATCCCCCGATGATATACTTCCGCTGGGAGTATTGATTTATCATTTTCTATAAATGAAGAACTGGCTTATAAGAATCAGCAAACTTGTGAGAACAGTGCTTAAAATAACCCTTGCAAGGGTAAAGAGAATGTCGGAAAAGTGGAACGATTCGACCAAGAACAAAAATAGTTGGTGCGACAAAATCATGATGATTGTATATTTTGCGAACCACCGGATTCCATAATAATACACCCTTGGAAATGTGCCGGACTCATAACCTTCCCGGGGAGAGAAATTCTTAAGGGTAAAGGGCCTCATGAAAGCCATAAACACTGAAGCCGAAGCATGCATGCCCGGTGTGCCGTTAAAAAGATCAACGCTTAATCCCAACATAAAGGCAAGGATTATAAGCAGCCACTTCGGAGTTTCAAAGGGAAGAAGGAGTATGAAGATTACATAAAAATAGGGGTTCAGGTATCCTCCCAACTGGATATTATCGAGTAGCAATACCTGTAGCAGAACTACAGTAAAAAAGCTGAGTATATTTCTTATGTAAATATTAATCATTCCGGGTGCGGTTTTCAAGTTCCTCAATCTCCGCTTTATGCGCAAAACGAATCAGGTTTACATGGTATAGCTTTCTGTAATCTGTGGATAGCTTTACCTTTATTTCATGGAAATTTCCTCCTGAGTCTTCAATACTTTCGATTGTGCCTACCAGAATACCTTCAGGAAAAACCGCTGAAAAACCGCTGGTAACTACAGTGTCGCCGGGCTGAACATCAACGTGAACAGGTATTTCCCTTAAGCTAACGTATTCTGGAGAACGCCCTTCCCATTCCACAATCCCGAAAAACAAGTTCTTTTTCAGTCTTGCACTAAGTCTGAAGTTTCGGTTCAGTACCGGAATAATGGTGGAATAGTTATCGGAAACAGCAACTACGATACCTACAACCCCTGTCTCGGTTATCGCCGCCATATCCGGATAAATGCCGTGATTGCTTCCCTTATTTACTGTAAGGTAATTGTATTGCTTGTTAATCGAAGAGGTTATTACCCTTGAAGGTATATAATGGTATGCCGTTTGGCTAACCGAGTCAACAACCATTCCCGGGATCTTCTCAAAACTCCCTCTCGCCACAAGTTCATTCCTCAATTGAGCGTTTTGAATCGATAAAACCTCGTTTTCAATTCTCAGATGAAAATACGATCGCAATCCGGAGAAATTATCCTGCAGAGCACTGGTGATGTTGCGCGTCTGGCCAATAAAAGCCGAACGCTGGAAGGCATTGTATTGAAAAATCAATAAAAATGACAGGCCTTCCAGAAGTATGAAAAGGAAAACAAAATTGTTTCGCAGAAAAAAATAAAGAAGGTTCCTCATTGCATACTCTCACTCCGCTTCTAACGCATTAAGAACGAAAACTTATCGGAATTCTTCAAGGCAATACCGGTTCCTCTTACCACTGCCTGCAAGGGATCTTCGGCAACGAGAAAAGGAATGTTTATTTTATCGGTGAGTCGTTTGTCGAGACCCCGAAGCAGTGCCCCGCCCCCTGTGAGGTAAATACCCCGCTGTACAATATCGGCATAAAGTTCCGGAGGAGTTTGCTCCAAAACGGACAGCACTGCGGTCTCGATTTTCGAAATCGACTTGTCCAGGCAATGCGCGATTTCCTGGTAGGAAATCGGTATTTCGATAGGCATGGCTGTCATGAGATTCGGACCGCGAACGTTGAAATCAGGCGGAGGATTGTCGAGTTCGGAAATTGCCGACCCCACAACGATCTTGATTTCTTCCGCTGTCCGCTCACCAATTTTGATATTGTGCTGATGCCTCATATAAGCCTGGATATCGGAGGTGAAGCCGTCACCGGCAACCCTTAGCGACTGATTGCATACAATGCCTCCCAGAGCGATCACGGCAATTTCGGTGGTTCCACCGCCGATGTCAACAACCATACTGCCATCAGGAGCTTCTACGTCAATCCCAATCCCGATAGCAGCTGCCATGGGTTCATAGATCATGTAAACATCGCGACCGCCGGCATGCTCGGAAGAGTCTCGAACAGCGCGCCTTTCAACCTCAGTGCAACCGCTGGGAATGCACACCACCATTTTCAGGGAGGGGGTGAAGAACTTGTTGCCTTTGTTGATCATTTTGATCATGCCGCGAATCATCTGCTCGGCAGCGTCAAAATCGGCAATCACGCCATCACGCAAGGGCCTGATTGTTTTGATGTTTTCATGGGTCTTACCATGCATCTGCCTGGCCTTTTCACCAATGGCTATAAGCTTTCCCGATCGGGCGTCGATGGCCACAATCGAAGGCTCGTTAACTACTACTTTGTCATTATGAATAATGAGGGTGTTGGCGGTACCCAAATCAATTGCCAATTCTTGCTGAAATGAAAACAAACCCATATTCTTACCTCTTTCTAGTGTTTAAAATGTCTTATTCCTGTAAATACCATGTTCATCTTGTTGTTGTTGCAGAAGTCAATCGACTCCTGGTCTTTTACCGATCCGCCGGGCTGAATCACTGCGCGTATCCCTGCATTGAACGCGATCTCTACCGAATCGCCAAAAGGGAAAAATGCGTCCGAGGCCATTACCGCACCCTTTAAGTCGAAGGAGAAACTTTTTGCTTTTTCGATCGATTGCCTCAGCGCATCAATCCTGGAAGTCTGTCCTACACCGCTTGCAATGAGCTGCCTGTTTTTTGCCAGAACGATTGCATTTGACTTGGTGTGCTTCACAATTTTGTTGGCAAACAGCAGATCCTCAATTTCTTTTTTCCCGGGGGAGGTGACCGTAACCACTTTCAGGTCTTTTTCCGTTTCGCAATATACATCTCGGTCCTGAACAACGGCACCATTCAAAAGCGTTCTACTGATTCTGCCGGATAAGGTTGCGGTTTTCTGAACAAGTATAATACGGTTCTTTTTCTGTTTAAGTATAGTCAGGGCCTCTTCTTCGTAAGATGGGGCAATAATAATTTCAAAAAACAGATTGTTGATCTCCGAAGCCGTAGCCGCGTCAACCTTGGCATTGGTAATCAGAACTCCACCGAATGCCGAAACAGGGTCTCCTGCAAGTGCATCTTTCCAGGCATCGATAAGCTTTTCTCGGCAAGCCAATCCACATGCGTTGTTGTGCTTCAGTATTGCGAAAGTAGTCTCTTCAAATTCAGCGATCAGGCAAACTGCAGCATCAACATCCAAGAGGTTGTTGTAGGAGATTTCTTTTCCATGGAGCTGATCAAAGATCTCTCCGAAATTGCCAAAGAAGAAACCTTCCTGATGAGGATTTTCGCCATACCTCAACTTTTTGCCGGGATAAAGGCTCTGCTTGAAGGCCGAAAAATCGTCTTTGTCGAAATAGGAAAAAATAGCGCTGTCATAATGCGAAGAAACCTGAAAAGCCTTTCCTGCATACTTGCGGCGATCGTCCAAACTCGTGCTGCCGTTCTTCTCTTTCAGGAGCGCATATACCTCCTCGTATTGATCCCTGCCAGATACCACAAGAACGTCATTGAAGTTTTTGGCCGCTCCGCGTATCAGAGAGATCCCACCAATGTCGATCTTTTCGATAATCGACTGGTCGTCGGCTCCTGACTTTAAGGTTTCCTCAAAAGGGTAAAGATCAACAATTACCAAATCGATTTCAGGAATATCATATTGCTTGAGTTGCTCCAAATCACCCTCTTCACCCCTGCGGGCAAGAATCCCTCCAAAAACTTTGGGATGAAGCGTCTTTACCCTTCCCCCGAGAATGGAAGGATAGGAAGTAAGACTTTCGACCGACTGTACGGCAACGCCCCTGTCCTCAATGAACTGCTTAGTGCCACCGGTAGATACGATTTTTACATTTAATTCGTTTAATAAATCAATTATGGGCTCCAGTTTGTCTTTGTAATACACAGAAACCAAAGCGGTTGAAATTCTTTTTAAATCATTCATTTACAATCCATTAATAAAATGTCACAAAGTTATTAAAAAGTAATTATAATTAGGTACTTTTAGGCTTTATATTAAAGTTATCTGCTTAATAATTGTCTTACAAAGGAAACAGTTTACTTTTAATATAAAAAGCTTTGTAAAGAATATTGAAAATATATGTTTTTACTCCTTAAACACATAAAAGAGAGCTTCATTTTTGCTGTTCAACAGGTAATAATGAACAAATTGCGTACAATCCTTTCACTCTTGGGAATTACCATCGGGATTTTCGCAATCATCAGCGTTTTCACTATCGTTGATTCACTTGAGTCGAACATCCGGTCGAGCCTCTCGTCACTTGGAACAAACATCGTGTATGTTCAAAAATGGCCATGGACCGAAGAAAACGGCGCTGAATACCAATGGTGGAAGTACGTTAACCGCCCGGTTCCCAGTTTTGACGAATACAAGGAAGTAGAGAACCGTTCGGTGCGTGCTCAGGATGTTGGATTTGTGGTATCGACAAACAAATCCGTAAAGTTCGAAAACAACAAAATCGATAATACCCGTTTTATAGGGGTTTCAAATAATGTTGAGAATATCCGCGCCATAGAAATTGAGGACGGACGGTATTTTTCAAGCTTTGAAATCAACAGCGCAAGAAATCTCGCAGTAGTCGGACACTCAATTGCTAAAAACCTTTTTCCCAACACCAACCCGATTGGAAAAGTTATCCGTGTTGAAGGTTTTAAGCTCAAGATTGTAGGAGTAATCAAAAAAGAAGGCAAGGCAACCTTCTCCGATTCCATGGACGAGGCCATAATCGTTCCGGTTACCTTCATCCGCAATGTTATCGACATAAAGAGCGAAGAAATGAATCCTGAGCTTTGGGTTAAAGCACTGCCATTGGTCAGCAATGAGGAACTTATCGACGAACTGCGTCAGATACTTCGTTCGGTGCGAAGGCTGAAACCCAATGCCGATGATAACTTTGCTCTCAATCAGACCAGCATGCTCAGCAATTCACTCGACAGTTTTTTCAAAGTGCTTAACATGGCGGGCTGGTTTATCGGTATCTTCAGTCTTTTGGTTGGGGGATTTGGAATTGCAAACATCATGTTTGTGGGTGTAAAGGAGCGAACCACACAAATCGGGATACAAAAAGCTCTCGGGGCCAAGCGATATTTCATTATGGCTGAGTTTCTCTTCGAGGCTGTTCTCCTTTCGGTGTTTGGAGGAGCTGTTGGACTCTTTTTGGTTTGGGCCGGTACAATGGCAATCAACCTGATGTCGGGCTTTACTATTGATCTTACCCTTGGGAATATTGTTCTCGGACTGGGGATTGCCAGCTTCATCGGCCTAATATCAGGACTTGCCCCGGCCTGGTCGGCTGCAAGAATGGACCCGGTTTCGGCTATTAACACAAGTTTCTAAAAGTGCCACCATGGGGCAAAGCCCTTTCATCTTTTACGGATTGCCCTCAGCAGTATGGCTTGCAGCAATGAAACGTGTGAGTTCTATAAATTCCTCGACCGACAATTGTTCTGGACGCCTTTGAAATAGAGGGTTTTCCATCACATCCTCGTTCAGCAATCCTTTAACTGAGTTTCTCAGCATTTTTCGTCGCTGGTTAAACGCGGTTTTAACTACTGTTTTGAACTTCTTTGCATCGACTCCCAGGGCTGTTCTTTCATTTCTCGTCAACCGGATCACAGCCGACTGTACCTCAGGCCTGGGAAAGAAGGAGCCGGCATTAACAGTGAACAAGTATTCAATATTGTACCAGGTTTGCAACAGTACCGATAGTATCCCATAGGTTTTATTTCCCGGGGGAGAGGCAATACGTTCCGCAACTTCTTTCTGAATCATGCAAACAACCTCGGTTACCTGTTCCGTGTGGTCGAGCACTTTAAAAAATATCTGTGAGCTGATGTTATAGGGGAAGTTGCCGATAATCCGGAACTTTTCCTCTTCACCAAACAGGCTGTTCAAGTCGAGCCTAAGGAAATCGGCTTCAAGCAACATTGAATCAATTCCAGGAAACTGTTGTATCAGGTATTCCACCGATTCACGGTCGATTTCCACCGGTATCAGCTTTATGTTCTCCCTTTCAAGCAAGAATCCCGTGAGTACTCCTTTGCCGGGACCTACTTCTATTATATTGTTGCTTCCCTCGGGGGAGAGGCTATCGGTAATCCTTTTGGCAATATTCGGGTCGGTCAGGAAGTGCTGGCCCAAGTGTTTTTTTGGTCGTACCATTTAAGTTTGTTTCAACGCTCCAAATTAATACTTTTATACCATCTTGATTGTATTAAAATTCCCTAAATGAAAATCTTGCCGGATTCTTGATCCGGGACACCTGTGCACAGCAGCTTTGAACACTTTTGTTAAACTTTTTGATGATGACTTACGATTTTGATAAAATAATTTTGCGGGAGAACACCTCTTGCGTTAAATACGACCTTCGGAAAGAATTTTTCGGCACAGCTTCTGTCGTCCCGCTTTGGGTAGCCGACATGGATTTTGAAACTCCGGATTTTATTCGCGATGCTGTCATCAAACGCGCATCCCATCCCGTCTATGGATATACCTTCCGCTCAGATTCATTTCAACGCAGTATCATCAACTGGATGGGAAAACGACATAACTGGGAAATTAAAAAGGAATGGGTCGCATTCAGCCCCGGAGTCGTACCGGCTTTGAACATGGCCGTTATGGCCTTCACGAGTCCCGGGGACAAGGTTATCGTTCAGCCTCCTGTGTACTTCCCTTTTTTCACTGCTGTAAAAAACCACGGAAGGCAATTGGTTTATAATCAATTAACCGAAAAAAACGGCCGGTATGAAATGGATTTCGACGATCTGGAGCAGAAAATAGATGAAAAAACCAAGCTATTGCTGTTGTGCCACCCTCATAACCCGGTAGGGAGGCTTTGGTCAAGGACGGAGTTGGAAACCCTGGTTGAGATCTGCACCCGGAAAAACATTCTGATAGTCTCCGACGAGATTCACTCCGACCTTATGCTTAAGGGTAATGTGCATGTACCTCTTGCAAGCCTTTCGCAGCAAGCTGCCGATATAAGCCTCACCTGCATTGCGCCGAGCAAAACATTTAATCTGGCAGGGCTGGCTACTTCTGCCCTGATTATCCCAAATGAAGCACACCGAAAAGTGTACGAGAAAATTCTCGACGACTTGCACGTTGGTATGGGAAACCTTTTCGGGATAACCTCACTCGAAGCTGCATATGATGGGGGAGAAGAATGGCTGGGGCAGTTGCTGGCCTATCTGGACCAAAATCTTGAGCTCCTGAATAATTTTATTTTCAGCCGGATTCCTGGCATCAAGGTGGTGCCGGCAGAAGCAACCTATCTTATATGGCTCGATTTCAGGGGTCTTGGGCTCAAGGGGAAGGAACTCAAAGAGTTTGTGATTCAGAAAGCGGGGATTGGATTAAACGACGGTCCCTCTTTCGGTCCGGGTGGCGATGGATTTCAAAGGATCAACATTGCCCTCCCCCGAAAAATATTGACTGAAGCCCTTGAGAAACTTGAAAGAGCGGTCAAGGAGTTATAAGGCGAAAAACTATATAGCAATGGTGCCCATGGCAAAATGTGATTTGTAAATATATTCATTCCTGTTGTTTAAAATCAACTCGGCTCTCTGCTTTATTAGTTGCTGTGTATTTGCGAATTAACTATTTTTATAGAAAATTTCAACTTTTATGCAACGGCAATTGCTTTCCAGACCCCAAAACAAGTGCTTAAAAGAGGGAATGTATTGCCCGGGCAGAACAGGGCTCTGACCTTAATAAAATGAATTCCAATGAACATCAAACTTTCACTGTACAACAGAATAATTACCGGCATTGCACTCCTTTCCGCTATTATTATTGGTTTCTCGGCATACCTCACTGTTCAGATCAAAGACAAGGACCGCCTGACAAACATTATCTCCGATGACTTTCAGCCTTCCATAACCGATCTGTCAATGCTCACCGACAAGTATATGGAGTCGCAGAACCTGATTGTATACTGGGGGAATGCTGAAAAATCGAGCGATCCGACTTTCAGAGACAATATGGAAAAACTTTTTGTGTCCGAAATCAACCCTATTCTCGACGATCTGGCGGTTCTCTCCATCAATTGGAGCCCAGAAGATATCGACCTGTTCAAATCAACAAATGCCCTTATCCGGGATTCTCTTTTCTATTCCTATATCAGTCTTGTCAGCACCTACCGGGCCGAACAATCTCAAACCAATGCCTATTCCGGAATAAGCGAGTTTATTGAGGAACAGGAAATCCTTTTTTTGCTTAGCGAAGTGGAGCAGAATATCAGCTATCTGCTCGACAAACGCAAAATCGAAATGAACAACAACTTCAAGTTAATTGAGGAAAGCGCCATTAGGATCAGGAAAACATTGGTAGGTTTTACGATTCTTGTGCTGTCGATCATCATTTTCTACTCGGTTTGGATCAGTCTCTTCATTAGAAACTCGGTTCGAAAGCTCAACGACAATCTGAAATTGCTTACCCAGGGCATTATCCCCCCTCAAATTGAAAAGATCGAAAATGATGAGATGGGAACAGTGTTGGATCAGATGAACAAACTGTTCGCCTATCTGAAAAACCTAACCATCGTTTCACAGAAAATCAATCAAAAGGAATTCAACAATAACTTCAAAGCCCTGAGTGAAAAGGATGAATTGGGGATTGCTATGATTAATCTGCAGAACAACCTGAAACAGGCTAGCGAAGAAGAACTGCGGCGAAAAAAGGAGGATAGTGAACGAAGCTGGACGGCCGACGGCATTGCCAGAATCAACGATATCCTCAGGATTTCAAGCGACAGGCTCGAAGATCTGGCATACAGTCTTATCAAGGAGATTGCCACTTTTACCAGCTCGCAGGTCGGGGCACTTTACATACTTAATACAAATGAAGTTGGAGAGGAATATGCCGAAATGATAGCCGCTTATGCTTACGATAGGCAAAAATTTATCAACAAAAAGATTTTAATTGGTGAAGGGCTGGTTGGTCGATGTGTTCAGGAAAACGAAACGGTTTACCTTTCCGACGTGCCCAAGAATTATCTCTCGGTAAAATCAGGCCTGGGTGAAAGTATCCCTGTCAGTATACTTATCGTGCCTCTCCACCTTAACGATAATGTTTATGGGGTTATTGAGTTGGCGTCCTTCTCGCTCATCGAGGCCTATAAGATCAAGTTTACCGAAACCATTGGGGAAAGCATCGCTACATCAATCTCAAAGTTCAAGGTTAACCTGCAGACCTCCTATTTGCTTGAACAAACCCGCCAGCAGGCGGAGGAGAAGAAATCCCAGGAAGAAGAAATGCGACAGAACATGGAGGAACTGCGGTCTACCCAGGAACTTTCCGCTGCCCGCGAACAGGAGCTCCGCAAAGAGATCGAGATCCTGAAAATAAAAATCACCCAGTCGTAAGTCGGTTTGTGACAAATTGACGCAGAATTGCTTTTATCTCCGGTCTGGAAAAATCACTCCGTTTGTGCTGACTCACAGATATTTTACTTTTGCAGCACTAGAGGATCAACCGCCTTCTTGTCCCACAACAGTCAACTAATCATGACGTTATGTCATTCTAACAGGGCTTTTCCCCTCTTGGTATATGATTTGATTTAGCTTAGACGTAAAAACAAATGTTTAACTAAATATAGGAGGACAAGAAAATGTTACCAGCAAATCGAAGAGCAACATGGTTACCAAATGTATTAGACGACATATTCGGTAACGATTGGTGGAGTGAGAGCCTGAACAGCGCTCTGACCTCCACAAGACCGGCAGTAAACATTGCCGAAACAGATCAGGAATACCGTGTGGAGCTTGCCGCACCGGGACTTGAAAAGAAGGATTTCAAAATCGACCTTCACAAAAACGTTCTTACGATCTCTTCCGAGAAGGAAGTTGTTAATGAGGAAAGCAACGAATCCTTCATGCGTAGGGAGTTCAGCTACAATTCCTTTAAACGCTCGTTTACATTGCCCGAAACTGTAAATGCCGAGAAGATCAGGGCGGAGCAGAGCAATGGAATCCTAACTGTTCATATTCCCAAGAAGCCGGAAGCTGTTGAAAGAGGCCCACGCCAAATCAGTATTTCATAATAAGGCTTGTAGATTATAAATCTTGCGCCCCACCCCGGAATTTCCAGAGTGGGGCGCTTTTTTTAAATTCGGATCAGAAGGACAACTCGCCAGGATGAATTGTAACAGTCTGCGAGGGTAGGACTTCTGCCCCTAATCCACAATTAGTTTGTATCCTTTGCCGTGCACATTGATTATCTGCACAGAAGGGTCTTCTTTCAGATATTTGCGAAGTTTGGTAATGTAAACATCCATGCTGCGGGCATTGAAATAATTGTCGTCGAACCAGATTGCCTTTAGTGCATAATTTCGCTCAAGGATCCTGTTTTTGTTGTTGCAGAGAAGTTTAAGCAATTCGGTTTCCTTGGTGGTTAGATTCTGAATCTTTTCGCCAATAATAAGCGTTTGCTTCTGGGAGTCGAATTCGTATTTGCCGATATTCTTGCAATTGTTGATTCCTTCCCCGCCTCCTTTTATTCTTCTTAAAATGGCTTCAATTCTGAAAATCAGTTCCTCCATGCTGAAGGGCTTTGTAATATAATCGTCGGCTCCCCTGGTGAATCCCTCAAGGACATCTTCTTTCATCGATTTGGCGGTGAGGAAAATGACAGGCATCTCCGAGTCAACCATCCTGATTTCGGAGGCCAATGTAAATCCGTCTTTCAGAGGCATCATTACATCCAGGATGCAGAGATCGTAATGGTTTTTTTCGAAAGCGCGAAAGGCCTTTTCTCCATCTTTAACCCAGTCGGCTTCAAAGTTTCTTGCTTTCAGGTATTCCTGGAGCAGCGAGCCCAGATTTTCATCATCCTCGGCCAACAAAAGCCGTACCTTAATATTTTGTCCTGCGTTGCTCATGATGTTGGGTCGATTAGGGGTAAATGTACTTCAAACCTGCTTCCTGAGCCAGGCTCACTGCTTATGGAAATGCTTCCGTGGTGAATTTCGGCAATCATTTTCACGTAACTCAAACCGAGCCCAAATCCCTTAACATTATGGATGTTTCCCGTGGGCACGCGATAGAATTTCTCGAAGATACGCTTCTGGTTTTCCTTGGAAATCCCGATTCCCTTATCTTCCACTGACAGCACAATGTATGACTTCTCATTCCTTGTGATCACTGTTATTTCAGGTGTCTCACGACAATATTTCATGGCATTGTCGAGCAAATTGGAAACCAGGTTGGTGAAATGGATTTCGTCGATTCTTACGTGCGATAAGGAAGCTTCGGGGCGGTAAACAAGAATCCCGTTTTTCTTTTTAACCTGTAGGCTGAAATTGTTTACCACCGCTTCAACCAATTCATGAAGGTTCATGTCCTTTTCTTTCAGCACGATCTTGCCCCGGTCGAAAACCGCCATCTGCAGAACCTTTTCTACCTGATATCCTAATCGCTTGCTCTCCGCATCGATTATTCTGGAAATATGGACTATATTCTTGTTCTCAATGGGGATGCCCGGATCACTCAGCATTTGCGAGGCAAGCGAAATAGTCGAAATGGGGGTCTTCAACTCGTGGGTCATGTTGTTCACAAAATCATTCTTGATCTCGGAAAGCTTTTTCTGGCGGAAAATCACAAAAAGGGTTATGCTGAAAATCGAGACGATAATCAGGGTGAGGATAATCGATGATACCCCCATGAAACCTATGGACCGGATCATGAAGTTTTTCTGGTTCGGGAAGTACAGGCTTATGAAATTCGGGCGCATAAACACATCCTCCGGAAACAGACGGGCAGAATACATTGGAGTCTCTTTCGAGGGATTAAAGGACTTGGATTTGAAAGCAATGTTCCGGTCGGGCCTTACAACCGCGTATTCAAAGTGAAGGTTGATTCCTCTTTGTATGAATTCGTTGACGAGGATTTTCTCCAGGTTCTTTGAGTCGATCCGTTCCTCAATATGAACGCGGGGCCTGAGCATCTCCGAAACAACTTTTTCCACAAGCACCTGCTTGGTTTGGGCGTTGTTCTTCAGGTTGTTAGCCGCTACTTCCACTGCCTCATTTCCCGAATAATACTCGTCACGATAGGAATCAAGGAAGGGCTGGGATTCGGGAAGAACAATTTGCGAGCTGTCGTATCGCAGTCTGTAAGGTTTGTTTGTTCTCGGGGGAGTTGAACCATAAACGGTAAGGTTCTGGCTGAAGCTCATCTGTGTGCCGTTGCTGCTTGCATTGGCATCGAAGCGGAAATTAATGCTTCCCACGGCCTGACTGGAATCCGGATTCCAGTCGGGGTTCATCTGATCAATAATGTGCAGAAGGGTTTCCCTTTTCTCCAAAGCGAGGCTCAGTTCGTCGAGGGTGCTGTTCACTATCTGGGAAAACTGTTTTTCTTTAATGCTGATGGCAATATTGATCCAATACGCCTGAACCAGGATGAGAATAATCATCCCGATTGCCATAAACCCCGCCAGCAGCCATAAAAGTTTTTTGCTCATAACTTTACAAAGATACATTCATATTGACACGTCGGATTAATGTTTAACAATCTTTAACATTCCTTAGAATCTGTTAACTAAAGTTTGCCATACATTTGTGACATCAGAATTCAAACAAGTGCGAGTGTGGTTTCAAAGCGTCATCCCCTGAAACAGAAAGTCTGGACGAAAAAAAAATATCAGGATTTGAATTTGATGTTAATAGGAATTAAATGGCAGTGATTATTCAGGAAAACTTTTCATAGATCAGCGTTTAGGTAGCGTGAAGCCGTTATGCTTAGTGATAAGCATGGCGGCTTTTTCTTTTTCGACACTTTGAAATGCGTGTTGTGTTAAAAACAGTATATTTGAATGAGAATGTAACAGACCTATTATCTGATGTTTGAAAAGTATTACCAAACACTTGGCATCCCTGCCGATGCTGACGAAAAAACTCTCAAGAAGGCTTTCAGGAAACTAGCCCTGAAATCCCATCCCGATGTTAACAATTCCCCCGATGCCGGCGAGCGTTTTCACGAACTTTGCGAAGCCTATGAAGTAGCTCTTCGCCACATCCAAAATCAAACTACTTTCCACACAAACCGGCAGTACCAAACAGAAGAAACCGACTATTCCTACGAGGATGTGATCCGCGAAGCCCGCGAGGCCGCTTACAAAAGGGCCAAGATGAAGTACGAAAAGATGAAGGCTGAACAGGAACTATTCGAGCAGAGCGGGTGGAGGGATGTGTTGCTTCTTTTTAATTATGCGGGCCGAATACTTGCGCTTCCACTGGCTCTTTTTTTTATCGGACTTCCCATTTTTATTGGCATAAAGGAAGGGATAGGCTTGTTTTTCGGACTTTTGTTTTTTTGGATTTTCGGGGGATACCTCCTTATTCAGATTTACATCTCACGAAAAAAATGGTTTCGGCAGGGAAAACTAAAGTGGACAACGAAGGATTTTTTTAAGCTGTTTGATTTTTCACCTCTCACCGATAATCCTCAGGCCGATTGTTACTATAGCGATGGGAAAAGAGCTAATTCAGATCCTCACAAGCTGTCGTTTCACAAAATTCGTGAGGTTAAGCTGCAGAACAATGGTGTTTATCAGCACTACGTGGGATATAAAAGGAAGTTTAAAGATGTTATTATACCCAGAAGTTGCAAGGCGCGGAAGGTACATTTTGCGGAATCGCTGATTAAAATCTTCAGCCTTTTTGGAAGTCTGATATTTGTGCCATTCCCGGATTTTATCTGGAGGTTTTGCTTTGGGCTTTTTCTTGGGGCACTTTTATCGTCGGCACTGTTATGTCTTACGCGCACCCGCTCTAAAGTTTCCTTCCTTCTGAATTATTTCCTCCTGATCAAAGTTGGAGTTTGGATGGCATTTATTATCTCACAATCGACGCTGCATCCAGGGTTTATTCTCGAAAGTTCGATCTACACACCTTTCTATATTATGGTACTTATAGTTTTCGGGGATATGATACTGGATCTCTTGCTAAAGATCTTCCCTTTCTACAACAAACTTTACCAGCCAATCTTTCCACAAGGTCCTCTGATCGACAAGCTGTATAAAGAGGGCTATCAAAACTATCTCGATATCCCGGTGTGGTCAACGGTTTACCCCTTGTTCACTTGGCTGTTTTAACAACCTTCAGGGAAATCAGAACACCAGATTTTCGCGGTTTTTGAGGGTTGCGGGATCGATTTTGAAAACTCCCTGAACGCTTTCCACTTTTTTAAGCCGGTTTTGGAAACCGTTTGAGAAAGCCTCGGTAAATTCACCCTGTATCATGATCAGGTAGTCGATATTCTTCAGTTCTTCCAGTAATACGGTCTGTTCAGATTTGTTGGCAAGGAGGTAGTACATATAAAAGGTGTCCTCGTCATCATAGGAGTAGAGAGCAAACTCTTGTTCCTGACCCGTTTTCTTCGAGATAATCCTGTGGTTTTCGCCCCGTTCAAAGTTAAGGCTAAAGTCCTGGTTGATCTTCCAGGCAAGCCGGTAATCGTTCTCGTGGGAAGAGAGCCCAAATAGAAGGAAGTCGAATTTCTCCTTGTACTCAAGTTTATGTCGACGGATGGTCAATGCTTTGGGATTTTGGGACGGTAAGTTAGATCAAAGCCACATGCTTTCCAAATATTTGTCATTTGCATCTTCCCACATGCAAGTAGGCTGCTTCAAGGTTTTTTCAGCCTTGGGCTTGTCAAATTGACGATTCTTCCCTTGGCCCTTTAAAGAGTCCTTCGAGCCCGATTTTGGCAGCTTTCTGCTCTGAATCTTTCTTGGAGTTCCCAACTCCTCGGCCTACGACCTCTGCAGCAATTTTTACATGGGTTATAAAAAGAGGCAGATGGGTGTGAGCTTTGATTTCTTCGCGGCTCTCAAAAACGATTTCCTGTTTATGCTTCTGTGCCCATTCTATGAGTTGACTTTTATAGTCGGTATCGGTTTGGAGAAGTCGTTCAAGGTTGATATATCTTTTTATGATCTGGCTTATGAAGAGGCTCGTGCGGTGGTATCCCTTATCGATGTAAACCGCTCCAACCAAGGCTTCGAAGGCGTTGCCGTATAAGTGTTTGGAAACGTTTACGGGATTGGTTTGGGCTACCATCAACTTGTCGATGCCTAGCCTTAGGGCCAAAAGGTTGAGGTGCTTGCGCTTGACCATTTTCGATCTCATTTTCGTGAGAAACCCCTCATCCTTGTTGGGGTAATGACGAAAGAGGTAGTCGGCTGCAATGGCTGCCAAGATTGCATCGCCCAGGTATTCGAGACGTTCGTTGTTTATTATGGTTCCATCGGGAAGCACCAGAGATGCCGATTTGTGAATAAAGGCCATCTCATAGAGTTTCATATGAGTAGGCTTGAATCCCAGTATTTTATAAAGACAAGAAGCAAGCTTTCGGTTGCGGTTGAATGGGAAAGCCAGATAAGATCTTATGGATGCAAGCACAAGTGTTTAACTTAGCTTTTTAAAGATTGTAGATGTGTTATGTCCGCCAAACCCGAAAGTATTGTTCAGCGCATAATTAACTACACGCTTTTGCGCCGTATTTGGAGTGAGATTGAGCTTCGGGTCGATTTGCGGGTCGAGTGTAACCAAATTAATGGTTGGGGGAACAATATCGTACTTGGTTGCAAGAATTGCTGCAATCGCTTCAACAGCACCGGCAGCACCTAAGAGATGGCCTGTCATTGATTTCGTTGCGCTTATATTCACCTTGTAGGCATGCTCGCCAAATATCGATTTGATGGCAATCGTTTCTGAGATGTCTCCCAGTGGGGTAGCTGTTCCGTGAACATTGATGTAATCGATGTCTTCGGGCTTAAGATTTGCGTCGCTCAGAGCTCGTTGCATCACCAGTCGGGCTCCAAGTCCCTCGGGATGGGGAGCGGTAAGGTGGTGAGCATCGGCCGACAAACCTCCGCCAACTAACTCGGCATAGATTTTGGCACCTCTGGCTTTGGCATGTTCGTATTCTTCAAGAATAATAGCACCGGCTCCTTCTCCCATAACGAAACCATCCCGGCTTGCGTCGAAAGGACGGGAAGCCGTTTTGTAATTGTCGTTATTGGCAGAAATAGCCTGCATGCTGTTAAACCCACCCATTCCAGCCTCATTAATGGCTGCTTCTGAACCGCCGGAAACAAACATGATTGCTTTTCCCAAACGAATCAGATTCAATGAGTCAATAAGTGCATTGTTTGATGAAGCACAGGCCGATACCGTTCCGTAGTTTGGACCACGAAAACCGTATTTCATGGAGATGTGTCCTGCTGCAATATCCGAAATCATCTTTGGAATAAAGAAGGGACTGAACCTCGGGGAACCGTCCCCATTGGCATAACTTCTCATCTCTTCCATGAAGGTTTCGATACCGCCAATCCCGGAGGCCCAAATAACACCAACATTATCTGTGTCGATCTTTGTTAGGTCAATCCCGGAATCAACAATCGCCTGATCCGCCGCTACTATCGCAAACTGCGCGTAGGGATCAAGCTTTCGCATCTCTTTCCTGTCGAAAAACAGCGATGGATCAAAATTTTTGACCTCGCAGGCAAATTTTGTTTTAAACTTTTCGGTATTAAAACGGGTAATGGGAGCTGCACCACTGACGCCTGCAACCAGATTATTCCAGTATTCCTCAACTGAATTACCCAGTGGAGTTAATGCGCCAAGACCTGTTACTACTACCCGTTTTAATTCCATACTAATAAAAGTTTATATGCGAATAATTATTTCGCGTTTGCCTCAATGTATTTGATTGCTTCACCAACTGTGCCAATATTCTCAGCCTGATCATCAGGGATACCAATATTGAATTCCTTCTCGAACTCCATGATCAATTCAACAGTGTCAAGAGAATCAGCACCCAAATCGTTCGTGAAGCTTGCTTCGGGGGTAACTTCGTTCTCATCAACACCTAATTTGTCAACGATGATAGCTTTAACTCTTGATGCAATATCAGACATAG
>JAIFNN010000019.1 GCA_020047715.1 Bacteroidota bacterium
GGGCACTGCAGAGTTGATAGTGTTTACCTCCCCGGTTAAATCGCCGGTTGAAATCTGACTGAAGGAGTTAAACCCGGTAAACAACAGCAAAATCAACCCAACAATTCCGTACTTTGGATTATTAAAATTCTCTGACATTATGAAAAGCGTTTTTAGGTGCACAAATATAACTAAAAAAAATATTATTTATTGCAATTAATCTATCGGGTGAGAATCAGCTTGCCCGATTTTTCCGCCGACTCCCCTTCAGATGTTGCAACCCGTATCCTGTAAATATATACCGATTGGCCTGTTTGGGCACCCGATCCATCCCAATAAATATTTTGTGAACGATAACCGGTATTGGATTCAACGGCTTTGATTGTTTTAACCAATTTCCCGTCTAAATTAAGAATATCCACAATGATTTCCATGTCGACACCGGGTTTATTATGACCGAAACTTATATTGGTGTAGTCGCTGAACGGATTCGGGAAATTCATGAGTCCTTCGAGAATGAAATCATCGGATTTCATGACAATAAAATCAGTTGTTCCGATGCTGGAATTATTGTATATATCCCAAACTTTAACGATTATTGTATGATGGCCTGCCTCAAGATTGTTCAGAGGATAGCTGATAATTCCACCCTGATAGGAGTCGAGATAGGCTTGATAATACTCGTTGAGAAAAAATGCATTTTGGGTTCTGTCGTCAAGGACAGCGGTAATATCATGTCCAATGCCATTGCCGGTGGTATTTACACCGTGCTCATCGCTAACCTCAACGTATAAAACAGGGTTTTCGTCGGTTATACCTCCCGAACGAAAACTCGGGCTATTCATATATACATCAATCTCTGGACCTTCGATGTCAATATTCGCTTCATAAGAAGTCCCTCCGATTTGTATACCGTTGTATGAACCTGAAGCATCAAACAATGAATCGTGTGCATAAAAACTAAGTCTTCCAGAACCATAGGCGTAATTTATATCTTTGGGGACGAGGAATGAGAAATTGAAAACCCCATCGGTAACGGTTGACTTACCCTTGTACAAAATATTATTCCGAAGTCTAAAGGTTTTTTTTGTTCCCCCATCATTTGCGAGAGTTTCCTGTAGGACCGATTTATCAAACACTGTCGGGTAAACATAGCCGCTGAATCCTGTCATGAGGTTTCCTTCAAGATCGGCAAGGTGTCCGCTTATGGAAACTTTGCTCAAAGCCTTCAAAGTATCGGTTGCCTCGCTTATCAATTGCCCGTTAAGAGAATCGGCATAGACAAAAAACTCAGGATATGAGAGCCGTTGGGAAGGGTCACCCAGCAGGGTAAAATTCCTTTTGTTGATTCCGCTACCTGCATTGTTTTTGGTATACCGCATGATGTCTCCCAAGCTATAGTTCTCTCCCTCTGAATCTTTTTCGAACACGATTTCATAAAACTTCTCGTTCAGAACACGATTGGGCTGGGAATAAACCAGTCGGGTAGTTGTAAGCAGCGCAATGCCCCCTCCTTTGGGGTTAAGCAATACCTTTTCGCCGGCAGAAATCACTACATGATCATCGTATCTGCTGAACTCGCAGGTTGCGGTCATAAACAAGGGCATCCGGTCATCGTTCTTCCACCTGTCGATATCGTTAACACCCAGGATTTGTTCATGCGCCCATCCCTTGATTCCCCCGTGTCCTGTGTAATTTATGATAAGAGCTCCCCGTTCAACCTGATCGTTGATGGCACGGTTAACATCCGGGTACTCTTGTCCCACAGGGGTAGTAACCTGTTTATAAGCATCGAGATATATTTTGTTCAGGTTAAAACCCGGATATTTTGCCTCAACAAAATTTGCCAGGCCGTCTGCATCGGTCATATGAATGTTTGAATCTTCATCGTCGCCAATAAAACAAATTGTGTTTCTCCAGTCGCCCATTCTTTCGGGCGATTCGTAACCCAGAATTTTATCGACAATGAGTTTTGCTTCTTGAGGAGTACCAACAGGGAGACGCCCCACTCCTATATCGAGCAGACCACTGATCATGCTCTCTCCAGGGTCCAGCAGACCGAAAAAATCATCAGAGACATAGGAGGCAGTCGGGCTAAGGCTGTTGTCGGACTGGTAGGTAAGGATAAAATTCGTGGCGCTCTCGGTTATCCCCTTATTGTCGAATGTTCCATCCCCAAAAAGCAGCAAATACTTAGGCAGAAGAGAAATATCTCCCTCAGCGCGTGTATACAGCATTTTCATGAAATTGCGATATGCAGCGATATCAGGGCTTCCGGAAGAAAACTCGTTGTAAACCATTTCCGGGGTAACCAGCAGCACATCCAATCCATTATTTTCACGCCGATAGGCAGCAAGGCGCTCAGCCTGATCCATGAAGTCGGGGTGAACAACCACAACCATATCGGGCTGTTGCGGCCCATGAAGGTTCTGGTTCGGAACGATTCCCAGGCCTGAACCCTGAAGTATGGGAGTGGGAAACGAAGCATTCTCGTTAAATGCCACAAACTCGCGCAAGGAATCCGTTGCAACAATAAAAGATAAGGTGGTGCCCGACAGTGTTCCCGGAATCTTCCTGATGTTGTTCTGATTGCTGATATCCCATACCATCGTTTTTTCAGTTGCGCCAGCAATGGAAAAGCGGGTAATAGTTCCGTTGGAACTTACCTTTTTATCCCTGAACTCAAAGAAATCGGCAGGCATGCGTAAACTTGCCCTCCCGTTCAAGAGGATGTAATCGAGCCAACCTTTGGCTGAGCCGTCGGGCTTTATGTATTTCAACTTTAGCGAAATACTGTTGGACTGAGCGACGAATTGGGTTTTCTGTTGGGCTGTATAGCCAAAGATCGAAGTGTAGTCGCTGAGGTTGGATGCAGGTACAACCATTGTTGAAACTGTGCTGTTATTATAGCTCATCTGAAACTCCGAAGGCGTCAGGGCTTTTGCCATTACCTGAGTCTGAATTTTAATCGGCTCGGTTAGTATCAGGTCAGGAACTGTAAATGCAAATGCGTACTGAACCACAAGGGCAAAAAATTCCCCAAACCATTGTTTTCCGCTAAGTAATACGTTTTCTTTTTCAGATTCGTGAAAAGCTCGATAATCGTACGACTCAGAGTTGGCATTTGGTGTCCCGGGGCTTGTTGATTCAGGTTGGGGGAGGTCGGGCGCATCGCCGGAAGTCACATAATAGTAGCTGAAATCCGAATAGGGATTAAGCTGATGCCGGAACATGCCCAAAACCGAATCGTATTGCCAGGAAATGCTCCCCTTTGAGTAAAACAGAATGAAATCCCCGGAATTAAAAATCCCGTCGCTTCCTTTAACCATATGTATTTGCACCGGTGAAAGATCGTCTTTCTCCCCTTTCCGGCAATCTTCGGGAAGAACAACCCCACCACTCCCAAAAATCCGAACATTGGCAGGATTGCCAACCGACATGGAGTTGATCTGGTCGTAACTCAACTTATAGATTCCGGAAGAAGCCAGCTTGATTTTATACCACTTGCCGGTCGAAAGCACCGAATTATCAGGTGCCGAAGATTTTTTCTCTCTCAGAATATCTGCGGTGGGAATTGCAATTGACTCCAGTCGTATCACAAAATTTTTGAGCCTTTCCAGCTGCCCACTCTCAGGGTTTATCCGAAAAGGGAGAAGACTTAACTGGACAAAAGGCTTTTTCTGCATATATTCAAGAGAAAAGGAAAAAGCGATGCTATCAGACAGGTTCATTATTAAAGAGGAATCGGGGATCGTTCCGGAGAAAGACTCATAAACGGGATAAACGATGGAAAGATTAACCTGGGCCCGGTCGGGATTCCATGGTATCAGGTCGGAATAAGACGGCAGACGGTTTGTTTCGTCGGGGTAGACCTCTCCTGAAAAAGAAACGAATTCCGAAAACGAAATTTCTTTGGCAACGGGATTATCGAACTGTAAAATTCTTTTCGTGTGCCAGATCTGTGCCTGCGCTTCGAAAGATAGAAATAAGAGGGCTATAATTAAAAATTTCATTATTTTCGTCTAACTTTAAAATTCATATCACATCAAAACACAATTATGATCGAGGGTAAAACATTTATCCGGCAGAAACGTTTGATGAATGAAACGAAATTCTTGTTAAATATATTGTAAAAAAACTGTGGCTCAAAGATAATCATAATCGATGATGCATAAATCACTGATTTCAATACTTT
This sequence comes from Bacteroidota bacterium, assembly GCA_020047715.1. GTDB lineage: Bacteria > Bacteroidota > Bacteroidia > Bacteroidales > JACJXF01. The sequence goes on from JAIFNN010000019.1 coordinate 4,175, forward strand.
GCAATTGCTTACTGTGTCTGGCAACCAATGTCCTGGCACAGGATTCTCATTTCTCACAGTTCTATGCCAACCGTCTCAATCTCAACCCGGCATGGGCAGGCGTTGGGGAAGAAAACAGGGTTTTTATAAATTACCGCAACCAATATCCCGGTATTGGCAGCATATATAAAACCTACACCTTATCGTACGACCAGTATGTTGAAAACCTGCACGGGGGATTGGGACTTTCTTTCAGTAACGATGTTCAAGGTTCAGGAGCGATGAATCAAATGGTGTTTTCATCGATGTACTCCTACCATTTCAAGGCAAGCCGGTCGCTTTCCTTTTCAGGTGGAATTCAGGCTGCGGCAATATCTCGAACGGTGGTGTCATCTGGCTTTGAGTTTGCCGACCAGTACGATCCTGCAACAGGCACAGTGAATCAGGGAGGAGGAAGCGAGTCCTATCCGAATTCATCAAGCTTTTTTCCCGACTTTTCCTTCGGTGCGGCAGGTTTTCACAATGAATTCTACGGGGGAGTCTCGCTTTTTCATGTTCTTAAACCCTTCCAATCACCAAACAAGTCTGAGGAATCAAGGCTTCCACGCAAATTCACCTTGTTTGCAGGGACATATATCCCTGTTTATGAAAGAAGATTGGGAAAAGAGGTGCTAAAGCTCAACCCGAATGTGATATACATTCAACAAAAAGACCTGAGTCAGTTGGTATACGGGCTGGAATCAGTGTACAAATCGAAATATATTGCAGGCTTATGGCTCAGGCAAAACCTTGGCTTGAAATACTCATCCCTGATTGTTTCAGGGGGAGTGGTTTTCGACACTATGCGCCTGAGATACAGCTACGACGCACAATTTTCGCATCCTACAATTCAAATTCCCAGGCTTGGTGCACACGAGATATCCTTGATACTTCTTGTTGCCGACAATAAGAAAATCAAGCACAAGGCAATAAAATGTCCTAAAATTTAGTTTTTTTTGTGAAATAATATTATTTTTAGTCCGAATTTTCAATTAAAAAGAATAAAGGATAACATTATGAAAATCAACCTGAATCTTCTTCCGGTACTTCTTTTGGCAGCTGTGGCATTGTCTTCCTGTGGCGGAACTGACGCCGGGCAAACTGGCAAAGAATCAACAACAACCGGTTGGACCTATAACGATCCGGCTAGTGGTGGGTTTGCTGTCTCAAAGACAGAAGAGCAGATTACCGGTCCCGGTCTTGTGCTTATTGAAGGAGGAACCTTCACAATGGGCAGAGTGCAGGACGATGTCATGTACGAATGGAATGCTGTTCCCAGAAGGGTAACGGTATCATCGTTTTATATGGACGAAACCGAAGTGAGAAATATCGACTACCGCGAATATGTCTATTGGTTGTCCAGAGTTTTTGGCGACAATAACCGTCAGGTTGTTTATAATGCACTTCCAGATACATTGGTATGGAGAGATCCTGTAGCCTACAACGAACCTTATGTTGAATATTACTTCAGGCATCCAGCCTATAACCAATATCCTGTTGTTGGGGTAAACTGGCTTCAGTCGAATGACTATTGCAAATGGCGTACCGACAGGGTGAATGAGAAAGTGCTTGTAGATATAGGTTATATTGAACTGAGCACAGACCAAAAAGACGAGAACAACTTCAACACCGATGCATATCTTGCTGGTATTTATCAGCCGGTTATCAGAAATCCTCTGGAAAGTCTTAATCCTGCTCAGGATTCACGTATCTACACCATCGAAGACGGAGTTCTTCTTCCAAAATACCGTCTTCCCTCAGAGGCCGAATGGGAATTTGCAGCCTTTGCTCTTCGCGGAAACACTTCCGAAGAACTGGTTTGGGAACGCAGAGTATACCCGTGGAGCGGACACAACGTAAGAAACGATGATCCTAAAAACCTTGGCGAAATGAGAGCCAACTTCGTGAGAGGCAATGGTGACATGATGGGTATCGCAGGAAACCTCAACGACGGAGGATCAATCACTACTCCTGTAAGATCCTTCTGGCCCAACGACTATGGCTTGTATTGCATGGCTGGAAACGTAAACGAATGGGTTGCCGATGTGTATCGCCCCCTTTCTTTTGAAGATGTCAGCGGCTTTAACCCTTACCGTGGTAACGAATTCGACAAACTTTACAGGAATGCCGACGGAAATACTGAAATCGACAGTCTTGGAAGATTGAAAACCGTACCCATTACAGAAAAAGATGCTGAAGGTCGTTTCAATTACAGAAAATCCGACTACCGCAACTACCGAGATGGAGATCTTCAGTCTTCAGCCAGTTTTGAGGAAAAAGACACTGCCAGCGAAGCCTACAAAAAAGGAAGCAAGAACATGTATGTTAACGACCAGTATGAGCAATCATCACTTGTTAACGACAATGTTCGGGTTTACAAAGGCGGATCTTGGAAAGACAGGGCTTTTTATCTTAGCCCCGGCACCCGTCGTTTCCTTTTGGAGACCGAGGCAAGAGACGATATCGGTTTCCGTTGCGCTATGACCCGCGTTGGAAGTCCTACCGGGTTTTAATAATGCGATCCATATAATATAATAAAAGGGTGTCTCTACAGGACACCCTTTTATCTTTAGCACAAAGTAGCTTGTAATTATCAGCTCTTCCCAAAATTCCTTATCTCACGATGAAAATCGAAGAACTATATCTGCTCTACAAAGAATGCCGCAGCATTTCTACCGACTCCCGCAAACTTATCCCTGGCTCGATGTTCTTTGCCCTTAAAGGGGAAAATTTCAATGGCAACCAGTTTGCTTTGAAGGCTCTCGAGAATGGATGTTCCTATGCAGTTGTTGACGAGACTGAATTACCAAAGGATCATCGACTGCTGGTTTTTCCCGATGTCCTTGCAGCCCTGCAGGAGCTTGCTCAATATCACCGCAATCAGCTGAAAATACCTTTTATTGGAATAACCGGATCGAACGGGAAAACCACAAGCAAGGAACTCATTGCAACAGTTCTGAGCCGCAGGTACAAAGTATGCGCAACCCAGGGAAACCTGAACAACCATATCGGTGTGCCTCTCACCCTGCTTTCGGTGAACGAACATGATATTGCAATTATTGAAATGGGAGCAAACCATATCGGCGAGATTGCCATGCTTTCGAGAATAGCCAACCCCGATTTTGGACTTATAACCAACATCGGCCGAGCCCATCTTGAGGGATTTGGTTCACCGGAGGGAGTTGTCACGGCCAAATCGGAATTGTACGAACATCTTGCGCAGAGAAAGGCTTTTGCCTTTGTGGACTCGGATAATAATCTTCTACAAAACCTTGCCCGGGAAAAGAAACTCGAATGTGTTTATTATGGCAGCAGCCCGGAATCATTGTGCTCAGGTGAAATCACAGACAACGCCGAATTCCTGAGAGTCAAAATAAGTTTGAAAGCAGAAAACAAGGTTCTGGATATTCAGACTTCACTTATCGGCGATTACAACCTCAGCAACTTATTGGCTGCGGCTTGCATAGGCAGTCATTTTTCGGTCTCCCCTGAAGAAATAGCTGATGCACTCACCAATTACAACCCCACCAACAGCCGCTCACAATTGGTAAAGACGGCAGGCAACAAAGTAGTTCTTGACTCTTACAATGCGAACCCCAGTTCAATGGAAGGAGCCCTAAAAAATTTCCTTTCCCTTCAGGAGGAAGCTCCCAAAATGGTGATCCTTGGAGATATGCTCGAATTGGGAATTTACTCCCACGCTGAACACCGGCAGATTCTTGATCTCCTGAAGAAAAATAATTTCGCAAGTGTAATCCTTGTCGGCCCTGAGTTTTGCAGCGTTTCAGAGCCGGAATCCCCTACTTGTTTCAAGAACGTTGAGGATGCGATTGAACATTTCCGCTCAAATCCCGTTAAAGACCATTCGATTCTGCTCAAAGGAAGCAGGGGGATCAGGCTGGAGAAACTGATGGATGTATTGTAACGATGAAAGCAGAGCCGGCAAAACAATAATTGCAGCAACTTGATGGTGCTTCTCTGCCTTTCAAGTATCAGAATATTTTATTTTATACAACTTTTAAAACAAACAAAGACATGGCAAACAAACTGATGGATCCAATTGGCCGCTTAATGGGATTACGATATAAATCACATCCATGGCACGGCGTAGATATTGGTCCTGAGGCTCCGGCGGTAATTACCTGCTTTATCGAAATGGTTCCCCGCGACACGGTTAAGTATGAGGTAGACAAGGTTACAGGTTACCTGAAAATCGACAGACCCGGAAAATATTCCAATTCTGTGCCCGCTCTTTACGGCTTCATTCCCCAGACATTGTCAGGCGACATGGTGGCCCAACTTGCTCAGGAGAAAACCGGCAATACTGAAATCACAGGCGACAACGACCCGGTTGATATCTGCATACTGACTGAGAAAGAAATCACTCATGGCGACATTTTGGTAAGAGCCAGGCCAATTGGCGGATTCAGGATGATCGACAAGAATCAGGCTGACGACAAGATCATTGCCGTACTAAAGCACGATGCCATGTTTGAGTCGTTCAACGACGTTTCTGAAGTACCCCAAAAAGTTGTCGAGCGCCTAAAACATTACTTCCTTACCTACAAGGACCTCCCCGGGCAACCCAGTCAGTGTGAGATTACGCACACCTACGGCAGAGAAGAGGCTATGGAGGTTATTAACCGTTCGCTAACCGATTACACGAAAAAATTCGAGAACCTGGACAACATCCTTTCTCTTGTATAAAGGTTGGTTGAAGGTGCCCTTTTGTCTCGTTTTTAATGGTACTGAGAGAAGTTCTTAATACAACCTAAAGCGGTGAGGAGAATTTTAGGGGTTGCGGTAAATCCAGCGCAGGGATTGGAAAGTGATTTTTTTCTTTAAAAAGTATTCCTTTACAATACTTCCGGGATAGATTTCCCGGTGCTCAAAACGGCTGATAAATTTCTGCTCCTCTTTCCTGAATTGTTTGTATCGCCCATAATATCTATAGAAGGCCATATGAGCCCTGAAAACGGAGAAAAACTCCCCTAAAGAGAACTTCAGCAAAAAGCGGAAAGAGGATAAACCGTCCAGCAGCAAGCGTGAAAAAAGTATGCGCCCCAGAAATTCCTCAGGCAGGTTTTTATAAAGGATGAAAAGATTGTTACGGTAATTGAGAAAGGTCTTACGGGGATTTCCCTGCGGCAGTGTACCTCCCCCGAGATGATACACCAATGATGCAGGCTCAACCATGATGCGATAACCGCGATTCTTCAGCCTCCAGCAAAGATCAACTTCTTCCATGTGAGCGAAAAAGTCGGGATCGAGCCCCCCGGCAAGTTTAAACAGAGGACCGCGAATCATCAGGCAGGCACCTGAAGCCCAGAAGATGTCCCTTTGTTTGTCGTACTGCCCATAATCGGTTTCTATGCTGTCGAAAATGCGTCCCTGGCAAAAGGTATAACCATAGCGGTCGATAAACCCTCCTGCACCGCCGGCATATTCGAAAAGATCGTTCCGCTCCGCCGACATTATTTTAGGCATACAGGCAGCAACCAGCGGATTGCTGTCCAAAAGTTCAATCAAGGGATTTAGCCAGCCGGCACTGACATCCACATCCGAATTCAGAAGCAAAAAATATTCGGCTTCGAGTTGGGCAAGAGCCCGGTTGTACCCTTCGGCAAAACCGTAATTTTTTTTAAGGGGGATAATGCCAATTTCCGGATAAGTGCTTCTGAGAAACTCAACAGAGTGGTCGTTCGAACCGTTGTCGGCCACAAAAATACGGACGCCTTCAATTTCGGAATGTGCCACAACTGAAGGGAGAAAGCGCTTCAGAAAGTCTTTCCCGTTCCAATTCAATATTACCACAGCTGCTTTTAACATGGCACAAATATACTATTTACGGGTGTTATTTTCCGTAAACCTGAAAATCCCTTTGCTTTCCTCATTCTCACGCTTGCGGGTATGCTTCCACCTTCTGTGCGACCATAGCCAGTATTCGGGTTTTTCAAGAATCGATTCCTCAAGCAGTTTAAAAAACTTACGGGTTATCACAAACTCTGAAGTATCGAGCGGGTTTTCCTCAATGGGAATTAGTTCAACGCTGTACCGTCCCCTGCCTGTTTTACTCACTTTCCCGTATAAAACAGCCATGTTGAATTGCTTTGCCAGCTTTTCCGGTCCAAGATATACAGGGGTAATCTGGTTCAGAAAGCCTGTCCAAAACTGTATTTCTTCCCACACCGGCGACTGATCGGCGATAAAAACATTAAAGCTTGGGGTATTAGCTCTTTTAAATTTGAGCAGAACGCGTACCACTTCCCTCATACCCACCATTTCTGTCCCAAACCGACTTCGCGCGCGATTCACAAGGCTATCGAAGCGCTTATTGTTCAATGGTTTGTAGACTCCTGTAGTTTTGTAATTCAGATGCTGCACGATGCCGAGAGTCCACTCCCAGTTACCGTAATGGGCTCCCATGGCTACAATGGATCGGCCTTCGCTTCGGTATTTATCCAATATTTCCGGATTAACAATGGGGATCCTGCTGCTGAGTTGCTTTGGGGTCATGTGGAGCATTTTCAGGCTTTCCACAATCATATCGGCCAAATGCCGATAAAACGCCTTTTCTATCATAAGAAGTTCCTGCGGACTTTTCTCAGGAAAAGCACGGCTTAAATTATCCTTAACCACAACTTCCCTGTATCTGACAATATAAAACAGAATGTAATACAAGCCATCGGACAGGAAATACAAAAAACCCAAAGGAAGAAATGCTATCGTCCGGATAAAAAAGTAGATAAGGTAAAAACCAATTGCAGACATTGGGGCGGATTAACGGATCATAATTGATTTTACATCTTCGAGAAACTCATCAAAAACGAGATCATTTGAAATTACAATTTCCCCGCCAAATAAATAGTTGTTTCCTCCCCTGAAATCAGAAACCCTTCCCCCGGCCTGTTTCACGATTAATATTCCTGCAGCTACATCCCATGGGCTGAGGCCATATTCGTAAAACGCCTCAAATCGGCCACAGGCAATGTAGGCGATATCGGTAGCAGCTGAGCCCAAGCGTCGCAAGCCGTGCGAATTTTCCATGAAAAACCGTATCGTCTCCATGAAGTACGAAAGATGAGCAAAGTTGGTATATGGAAAACCTGTTGCAATAAGGGAGTTATTCACTTTATCGACTTTGCTGACTCGGATTTCCCTGCCATTCAGATATGCCTTGCTATCTTTCCATGCGTAGAAACATTCCTTCAGGGAGATTTCGTAAACCACCCCCAAAACAATTTCTTCGTCCGCCATTAACGCAACACTTATGGCAAATGGAGGCAATCCGTGAATATAATTGGTTGTTCCATCCAAAGGGTCTATAATCCAATTGTAGGTATCGCCTCTTTTGGTACTGGTTCCTTCCTCGGCAATAAAACCGGATTCCGGGAGCAAAGATGACAATCCCTCAACAAGCATTTTCTCCGCGGTTTTGTCAACATGAGTCACGTAATTGTGCGTGCCTTTAACTTCAATGTTCAACTCAACCCTTTTCTCAAGTTCACTGCTTATGAACTTCGCTGTTTCTCCCACAATAACGCAAACATCCGCGCAAAGTCTTTCTAAATTCATTCCCGTATTTTTAATTATTTTCCCTCGCTCATCTTTTTATAGTAGTTGAAGAGTTCAACCTGCGAGCGGATAGGTTTTTGACCTGTTTGTTTTTTATAATGATTGCTTTGTGTCTCATCGATGATGCGAGCCTTAACGTTGTCCCTGAGCTGCACATCGAGAATATGGCGCAGTTCGGCCTGCAGGTCCTTGTCAAAAATCGGGGCCGACACTTCGATACGGTTGTCGATGTTTCGCGTCATCCAGTCGGCAGAGGAAATGAAATAAAGCTCATCTCCCCCGTTACAGAAAACAAAGATGCGGCTATGTTCCAGGTATTTATCAACGATGCTGATGGCCTCGATGTTTTCGCTTTGTCCTTCGATCCCGGGAATCAGCGAGCAGGTTCCCCTAACAATGAGCTGGATTTTGACGCCGGCGTTGTTGGCCTGATAAAGCTTGCGAATCATTTCGGTGTCAACAAGGCTGTTGACTTTCAGGATTATAAAAGCCGGCAGGCCGTTTTTGGCATTGGCAATTTCGGTGTCAATGAGGGTGTTCAACCGCTTTCGCTGATAATTCGGCGAAACCATAAGGTGTTTGAAACTGTAGTTCTTAAAGGTGTTGTGAAAGAAATCGAAAACCTTCCAGACTTCTGCGGCAATATATTTGTTTTTGGTAATCAGGAGGATATCCGAATATACCCTGGCGGTTCCTTCGTGGAAGTTTCCGGTTCCGATGGCCGCGTAGTTCACGGTCCTTCCATTTTCCAAACGTGAAATAAGGGTGAGTTTACTGTGCACTTTCAAACCTCTGATTCCAAAAGTTACTTTTGCCCCTACCTCCTCCAGTCGTTTGGACCAGAATATATTGGATTTCTCGTCAAACCTTGCCTGAAGCTCTATGTTAACTGTAACGCTCTTACCGTTAAGCGCCGCATTGATCAGTGCGTTTATAACAGCAGAGTCGTTGGCAACCCTGTACAAAGTTGTTTTGATGGATGTTACCTTGGGATCCATTGATGCCTCCCTCAACCAATTGATGTAATGGTTGAACTTCTGGTAAGGGAAGTGAAGCATCAGATCCTTTTCGGAAATCACATCGAAAAGGCTGTGCCCAGGGTGAATTCTCGGGTGGTTAAGGGGAGCCTGGGTCTCATATTGAAGATGGTTTTTTCCCAGGTTGGGAAATTTCATGAAGTCCTTGAAGTTATGATACCTGCCCCCCGGAATGAGGTTATCGTCTTCATCAAGGTTTAGCCGATGAATAAGATAAGTGAGCAAATCCTTCGACATTTTCTCATCATATACAAAACGTACCGGTTGGCCTTCGCTGCGGTCCTGAACGCTTTCGTCGATTTTTTCGAGAAAACTCTTCGAAAGGTCATTATCGATGTCGAGTTCGGCATCACGGGTGAGCTTTATGGTGTAAGCCTCAAAATGATGGAAATGGAATTGGGAAAAAACGATTTTCAATCCATAACGAATAACGTCATCGAGCAAAATCAGATATTTACGCGTTCGAATGGGGAAAAGCAAAAACCTGCCGAGCCTTTCGGTAGGAACTTCGATAATGGCATATTCGTTTTCCACATTGGCAGTGTGGCTTGTCATTTTTACGGCCAGATAGATCGACCTGTCTTTCAAGTTCGGAAACTCCTTAACATTATGGAGCATGATTGGGGTCAGCACAGGAAGCACCTGTTCGATAAAATAGCGATGAACAAATTCCTGCTTTTTTCGGGTGAGTTGCTTCTCGTCAATAATTATTATCCGCTCCTTTTCAAGTTCTTTGCGGAGACCCTGATAGATATTCTCAAACTTTTTTTGCTGCTGAATTACGATCTGTTGGATCTCATTGAGAATTTCTTTTGGTTTTTCTTTAGAAGGAGATCCGGAGTTCGACTCAACGTCAATCATTCTTTTGATGGTGGCTACCCGCACCTTAAAAAACTCGTCGAGATTGTTGGAGAAAATCCCAAGAAACCTAATTCGTTCCACCGTAGGAACATTCACATCAGCTGCTTCCTGCAGCACCCGTTCGTTAAAAGACAGCCAGCTGATCTCTCTGTTTATGAGTTTTTTATTCTTCATCTGCAAAAATCTAAGAATTGTGGGGGTAATCGACAAATTCGCTGGTCAGGTTCTTTTTACTGATATCGCTCCAGGCAGCTGCTTTGAACCTAAGCACTGCCAAGCCTGTGGTTGGAAGATTTTCAATCTCCAGTCCTGAAAGAAGATTAACCAAATCGGTAAACCCCGGATTATGGCCAAAGATCATCAACGATTTCCGGGAATTGTCGGTTGCTTTGATAACGGAAAGAATTTCGTCGTAATCGGCCAGATAAAGTTCTTCATTAATAACAATTTCATCGGCCTGCAACCCGATGACCCGCGAGAAAATTATGGCAGTGTGCAATGCACGAACGGCAGGGCTGCTGATGATGACATCGGGGTACAAATCCCTTTTCACAATTCTGCCTGCCATTTCATGGGCATCCTTGATTCCGCGGTCTTTCAGCGGTCGGTCGATATCCGACACAGAAAGGTAATCCTGTGTTGATTTGCCATGACGAACGATAAAAAGAATTTTTTCTTCAACCATAAACGACTATAATAAATTACTGGCCAGATCGGCAAGATAGCTTCGCTCCCCTTTTACCAGATTAACATGAGCAAAGATATCCTGTCCTCTCATTCTGTCAGCAAGATACGATAATCCGTTTGATTTTGTATCCAGGTAAGGGGAGTCAATTTGCTGGATATCCCCCGTAAAAATCATTTTCGTCCCCTCCCCTGCCCGGGTAATGATTGTTTTCACCTCATGGGGGGTAAGATTCTGAGCCTCATCCACAATAAAAAACACACGCGAAAGGCTGCGGCCCCTAATGTATGCCAAGGGAGTAATAACCAGCTTATCCGACTGGAGCATTTCCTCAATTTTAAGAAAATCCTTGCTGGTGGGCGCGAATTTCTGTTTGATCACAGAGAGGTTATCAAACAAAGGCTGCATATATGGCCCCATTTTGTCGTCTACCGTTCCGGGGAGGAAACCCATGTCGCGATTGGACAGCGGCACAATAGGCCGTGCGAGGAAAATCTGCGTGTACTGTTTTCTCTGGTGCAGCGCGGCAGCAAGAGCCAGCAGGGTTTTGCCGGTTCCCGCCTTACCGGTAAGGGCAACAAGCTGCACTTCGGGCCTGAGCAGTGCATCCAGCGCAAATGTCTGTTCGGCGTTTCTGGGCTCTATGCCATAAGTTTTAAGCTTTTCTACCCGGTTTATGGCTTTGTTGTAGGGGTCAAAATGTGCCAACGCACTTACGTTTTCATTTTTGAAGATGAAGTACTGGTGGGCTATAATATCCCTCTTTATACCGAATTCCTTTGATGCAACCCCTTCAAACTGGCTGTACAACTTCGAAATGGCTTCTTTTGAGGCATCCTCAACAATGTCGATGCCCTTGTAGATATCGGCGATATTCTGAACCTTGTCGTTCTCGTAATCCTGTGACATGATTCCCAGGGATTTGGCCTTCATCCTCAGGTTAATGTCTTTGGTAATAAGCACAACAGGTTGCTTTTGATGCTTGCTGTTAACATACTCGGCAATAGCCAGAATACGGTGATCCGGCGTGTTTTCGGGGAAAGAGTTGTTGAGCTTCTCCGAAAAAGCTTTTCCGGTTTCAATCGAGAGTTTTCCCATGCCCTTTCCAAGAGATAACCCCCCGTTGAAAAGCGTGTCGCCCGAAATTTTATCCAGCTCCCGGGTAAACTCCCGGGCATGAAAGTTGATCAGGTCGTTTCCCTTCTTGAACTTATCCAGCTCTTCAAGCACGGTGATGGGGATTACAATATCGTTTTCCTGAAAATTGTAGATACACTTGTAATCATGCAGTAGCACATTGGTGTCAAGAATAAAGATCTTTTTTGTCTTCTTCATGTAAGCGTTTTTTAACTATTTTTGACAAAGGTAAAAATAGTAAAATTCCAATCTCCCCAATCGTTAATAACCTGTTCATAACCGCTATTCTATAAATAAGTTTTATGAATACCCTTGACACCATAAAAAAGAGAAGAAGCATTCGAAGTTTCACGACTCAAAATATTGAAAAAGAGAAGATTGAGACTTTGCTGCAGTCGGCCATGTATGCACCCTCGGCTGTAAACAAGCAGCCCTGGCATTTCATTGTTATCGACAATCGGGAAATCATGGAGCAGATCATGAAGATTCACCCTAACTCAAAAATGTTTGAGACTGCCACGCTGGGGATCCTGGTGTGTGGCGATTTGCAGATGCAGCACGGCAACGGATACTGGCTTGCCGATTGCGGAGCAGCCACCCAAAACATTTTGCTGGCCGCTGCGGCAATGGATCTGGGATCGTGCTGGGTAGGTGTTTTCCCCCGTGAAGACCGGATGAAGGCATTCAAAGAGCTGTTTTCGCTGCCGGCCCATGTGGAAGCTTTTGCATTGGTTGCCCTGGGATATCCCGCAGAGGAAAAGAAAACTCCCCAACGATACCGACCTGAAAGTGTGTTCCTGAACAAATGGGGAAATTCCTGAGCCTTTTCAAAATAAACAATCCGGAATCCCATGAACTACACCCAAACCGTAGACTACCTGTTCTCGGCACTTCCAATGTTTCAGCGAAACGGTCCGGCAGCCTACAAAGCGAATCTCGACAACACCCATGCGCTGGATGAGTTTTTCGGTCATCCTCACCGGGATTTCAAAACAATTCATATTGCCGGTACCAACGGCAAAGGTTCTGTGTCGCACATGCTGGCAGCCATACTTCAAGCTGCCGGCTACAAAACAGGCTTGTTTACAAGTCCCCATCTCATCGATTTCCGTGAGAGAATACGCGTAAACGGAAAAATGATCTCTGAAGATTACGTTTGCCGGTTTGTGGAGGAAAACAAGAGCCTGATTGAAAAAATAAGCCCCTCGTTCTTCGAACTCACCACACTTATGGCGTTTGCCTATTTCAAGGATTCCAAAACCGATATTGCCGTTATCGAAACCGGGATGGGTGGGCGTCTCGACTCAACAAACATCATTACTCCGCTGGTGTCGGTAATTACCAATATCGGGCTCGATCACACGCAGTTTCTGGGCAACACGATTGAACTGGTGGCGGCCGAAAAAGCAGGTATTATCAAGGAAAACGTTCCGGTGGTAATCGGTGAATGGCAAAAAGAAACCGAAGGTGTTTACAGGGATTATGCAGGGCGGATGAAATCGGAACTTTCCTTTGCCTCGCAGAAATACTCCATAAAAGCCAGTTTTCAGACCCCTGGCCGAAAACAGATAATGTACGTGCGAAGCGGCGAAATTCTGGTTTACGAAAGTCTCAGCATCGATCTTCTGGGCCTTTACCAGAAGAAAAACCTGCCGACAGTTCTTCAGACTATCGACCGCTTAAGGGAATCTGGCATTTCAGTTTCGAGGGAGGCCATATATGACGGACTACAAAACGCAAGCGCGATTACCGGTTTACGGGGACGATGGGAAGCCCTCGGCTATAACCCTTTGATTATATGCGACACAGGTCACAATGCAGAAGGAATCTCGGAGGTGGTTCAGCAGATTCGCCAAACCCCTTACAGAAAACTTCATTTCATTTTTGGAATGGTAAGCGACAAAGACCCCAAAGCTGTGCTTTCCCTACTTCCGAGGGATGCTGAATATTACTTTACCAAAGCAGATATCCCCAGAGCACTGAGCCCCGAGTTACTGCGCGAGGAAGCCGGATCGCAGGGATTAATTGGAGAATCGTATCCTGATATAAAAACAGCTTTTGAGGCGGCGAAAGCCAGGGCCACGATGGACGATTTGATTTTTATCGGGGGGAGCACTTTTGTGGTGGCGGATCTTTTAAAGCACTTTCCGAAGCGATTTTAAGGTAAAAGCGAAAAAGAACAAAGTTTTTTATATTTTTGCAGCCTGAAGAAAGGAGAGATGCCGGAGTGGTCGATCGGGGCAGTCTCGAAAACTGTTGTACCTTTCGGGGTACCGAGGGTTCGAATCCCCCTCTCTCCGCTTTAAATGAATTCAATAAAAAAGCCTGAGGCCGTTGCGGTTTTCAGGCTTTTTTTATCTTTTCTTAAGCAAGATTATACGCTTTAACAATCTGTACGCGGTCTTTTGCAAGCCTTGCCATAGGAGCGACACAGACGCAACACAAGGCTTGCAAACTCCGGATATAGCTCTCTGTTAATTGAAAGGCAAGAATCCAGCCGATCAAAGATTTACACATATCGATTAATTGTGTAAATTTGCTAAAATACTTTAATGAAACAGAGAATTTACATAGACTTGGTTACCCAATGATTGAAATTAGAAGTCCAAAAGACTTGATAAAATATGGAGATTAAAAAAATGGAAAAAACATTTGATACTGTAAAAATGATGCGTGAGATTCGCGATAAAATAAGCGCAGAAACTCAAAATATGTCATTTGAGGAATTCAAAAAGTATATTGATTCTCAATTGAAAGCAAGTGGAATTAAACCTATTGGACAATAGCTGCCCTTCTGCCAATCGAGTTGGGAGTGTATG
>JAIFNN010000200.1 GCA_020047715.1 Bacteroidota bacterium
GTTTGTTGCCGACGATTATGTACCGGTTGATGCCCGCTTCTGCAAAGCTTACCCCTTTCCCGCCGCACTATCGGTCAAAGACGGGGCGTACCCTTCCCTCCTCCCCCTTTATAACGAACTTAAAGATGCAGAGGTCTACCATTTCAAGGGAACCAACAAAACGGTGAGATACCTTCCCTTCCCCGCAGGAAAAGATTTTTTCAGACCTCTCCCCATAAAAAATATTGTATTTGTGCAATACGATGCTACGGGAGAATTCTCATTCCGAAAGGTCCCCGCGGTGGAAGCCATAAAGCGCTTCAACGAAGAAGCCTGGCTTTCGCCCACACCCGCGCACGCCCGCAAATTTATCAAATGGTTTCACTCGCTGAACTGCTATGAGCTGGTGTACTCCGATAACGCACAGGCTATCCAATCCGTGAAACAGCTTTTCGGCAAGCCATGAACAAATACGAAACCTACAGGCTCCTTGGGAAGATCCTTGCGCTGGACACCCTGCCTTCTCACAGAGAAGCCGTTGTTTCTGAGCTGCAGAGGGAAGATATGAAGTGGCAGGGATTTGTAGCCGTGGCCGACCAGAACCTCATTCTTCAGGCGCTCTACCCGAAACTTAACGACCATAAGCTGAACGACCATTTGCCAAAAGAGGTGATCGAGCATCTGAAATATATCTTTGAACTAACCACAAGCCGGAACCAGCAAATTATCCATCAGTCGGAAAAGCTGAACGGCATCCTTCAAAAAGAAAACATCCAGGCTGTCTTTATGAAAGGGGTCGGGAATATCCTCGACGGACTTTACCGCTACCCCGGCGAAAGAATTCTTCACGATATCGACATTCTGGTTGGCGATGAAGTTTTCGAAACAGTTGCCGACATTCTTCATGCCAATGCTTACCAAAGCAAGCAGACTTATGAGCCGTCAAAGAAAGACCGGACCAAGCACTACCCCATTCTTTTTAAGGTAGGTGAACCGGTGTATGTGGAGCTTCACCGCATGCCGGTCGGGAATCGGTACACCCGCATCTTCAATACGGAAACCGCTTTCCGCGATGCACGCCCGGCCTCGGCCAGCAGTGGCTTTCTGGTGATGTCGGACGAGCATAAGATAATCCACAACTTTATCCACGCCCAGTTTGATCATAATGGCCGGGTCTATGCCCGGGAGTCGATGCGGAATATCTATGACGTTTTCTTGCTCTCCGCCCGTAAGGATCTTGAGCTGGTGTTTCGCGATTTTGGTCATTTCCGCAGGACTTCCTCCGGCTACCTCGATATTGTTTACGACACCTTCGGAAATTCTCCCCCGAAAAGGCTTTCCCCAGCTTTTTTCTTGCATACATTCCGCACTCGTTTTATACTGAACCTCCGTTATCGTTTCGTAGGAATTGCCTCCTTTTTTCTTATCCGCTCGTTTCTGGGTTATGTGGTTAAACCCTTCAGGGCTATAGGGGACAAAGAGATGAGGACAGACCTGAGAAACAAAATCAGTAATCCGGATTGGTATAAAAAGCAAGCCGGTCTGTACCGCAGGATTTTTGGAATCGGGAGAGGTAAAACAAAGCCATAAAAGCTTGTTGCATCTTTTCATAAAAAGTCAGGTTCTTCACCCCCTTTTTTTTATCTTCGCACATAAAATCTTTTCCCATGAATGTCCTTATCCTCGGCTCCGGCGGTCGCGAGCATGCAATGGCATGGAAAATCGCACAGAGCCCAAGGCTTACCAAGTTGTTTATCGCCCCAGGCAATGCGGGTACGGCTCAGTGCGGCACGAATCTGGCCATCAGTGCCGAGGACTTTCCAGCCGTAAAACAAGCCGTTTTGGATAACAATATCCAGCTGGTTGTTGTTGGCCCCGAGGTTCCTCTGGTTGCAGGCATTCATGATTTCTTCCTCGCCGATGAGCAACTTCGCGACATCCCCGTTATTGGTCCAACAAAAAAAGGTGCAATGCTCGAGGGGAGCAAAGATTTCGCCAAGGAGTTTATGGTAAAGTACAGCATCCCCACGGCTGCCTACAAATCGTTTTCCACAAGGACTCTGGCCAAGGGCTACCGCTTTCTCAGGACCCTGCAACCACCCTATGTACTGAAGGCCGATGGATTGGCTGCAGGCAAGGGAGTGCTTATCCTCAACGATCTCGATGAAGCCCGTGAGGAGTTACGAGAAATGCTCTCCGGTAAGTTTGGGAAAGCCGGTTCGACTGTGGTTATTGAAGAATTTCTCAGCGGGATCGAATGCTCGGTGTTTGTGCTTACCGATGGGAGCGATTATCTGATTCTCCCCGAAGCAAAAGACTACAAGCGAATTGGAGAGGGCGACACAGGTCTTAATACTGGTGGTATGGGTGCTGTTTCGCCCGTACCATTTGCCGATTCCGTTTTTATGGAAAAAGTAGAAAGCCGTATCGTTAAGCCCACCATTGAGGGCTTAAAGAAAGAAGGGATTTTTTACAGGGGATTTATTTTTCTGGGACTTATTAAAGTCAACGGTGAGCCCGTTGTTATAGAATACAATGCCCGCATGGGCGATCCGGAAACAGAAGTGGTGATGCCCCGCATAAAGAACGATTTTCTCGAAGTCCTTGAAGCCTGCGGAAAAGGAGATCTTAAAAGCCAGAAAATAATTACCGATGAGCGAAATGTGTGCACCGTAATGATGGTAGCCGGCGGATATCCCGGTGATTATGAGAAGGGAAAGCCTATTACAGGGTTTGAAAAGGTTGAAAACAGTATTGTTTTTCATGCGGGCACAAAAAATTCCGGTAGTCAGGTTTTTTCAAACGGCGGGAGGGTGCTGGCAGTGAGTTCTTATGGCGCTGACCTGGCTGAAGCCCTGAAGAGTTCATATAAAAATATCGGTCTGCTCGAGTTCGAAGGAAGTTACTGGAGAAAGGATATTGGAGCCGACCTACTGAAGTAACACTAAAAACCACTGAAGTGTTTTACAAACTCATTACCGGTAACCGGGTTATTACAGTAAGCATCATTCTCATCCTGGCAACAGGGCTGTGGATGCCCGTGTTTTTATCTCCCGGGATCTCACTTACTTCCGGGGTTGAAAGTTCCATGCCGCTGTACAGTCTGCTGAGTCAACTTTTTGAGAATTCCCCGATAGTTTCTAAACTAATGGCCTTCCTTCTGATGCTGGTAGAAGCCTTTCTTCTGGTTAGAATAAATGCCAGGTTTGTGCTGGTGCAGCAAAGAACTTTTCTTCCGGCCTTGTTTTTCGTTATTGTCGCCAGTCATTCCCCCGCATTAATGCAATGGAATCCTGTTTTGCCGGCAACAATTTTCATGATCCTGATACTTGAACTTATTTTTCAATCGCATCAGGAGGATCCGAACAGCTATCGCTTTTTTGAAGCGGGCTTAATGTTGGGTCTGGGCAGCTTGTTCTATGCTCCCTTGGCATACATGCTCGGCTTTATATGGGTTGCCAATATGGTGCAGCGCCCATTTTACTGGAGGGAATATATCCTTCCCATTATGGGTATGGCTGTTCCCTTTATGGTAACATTCGCCTTCCTGTTTCTGGGAGATGGCAGCATTCCCCAATTCATTGCAATCATAAAATCAAATTTCGCAATCAATTTTAACACTCCGCATAACCCTTGGATTTTATGGGTATTCTGGATTTACCTCGGTCTCCTGATCTTGCTGGCCAGCGTGTTTCTTGTTAAAGTGTTTCAATTCCGTAAGATCTACGTCCGCAATTATTTTATGGTTCTTTTTTGGCTGTTTATAACCGGCTCGGTGGTGTTTTTGCTGTTCTCGGGATTCAATGCGGGATTCAGCTACGTTATTGGGATTTCAATATCGTTCATACTTACCAATTACTTCGTGAATGCCCGAAAAAGCATTTTGAATAAAGCTCTCCTTTATTTGCTGCTGGCTTATGTTGTGTTTCTGGCCTTGGCCAACCTGATGGGAATCGCCTGAAATGCAAAGGCTTGGTCTCGTGTATAAAACTACTTGTTTACATAAGACAAAATCCCGATGGCGTCGCCCTTTTTGCCTTCCTTAAAACTGATGACTACAGTATAGGCGGCCGATTTCTGACAGGCAAAGCTTATGGATTTGTATTCCTTTCCGGTTTCGGGGTAAAACGTGCTCAGAAGAAGGTTTGCCTGGTCGTACAAACGCAAAACGGCCTCTCCCTCGGAATTATCGCCGTTGCAGATGCTGAAGCGGTATACTACGCCTTTTCTCAAAGCTAGTGAAGAGCGGTATAAAGGAGGCTTTTGGTTCGGGGGAGCTGCCTCAAGGGCCACAATAAAATCCTTCAGATAGGTAACATCCTTACCTGCAGTCTGAGCGCACTTCTGAACGTCCTCATTCATTGTTTGAGCAAGGCAGTTATCCAGGGAAATAAAGGTTCCGGATATGAGAAGAATATATATATAAATATTTCTGATCATAAATTAAACCGTTAATTGCTTATTCCTGATGCGCGCGGTTGTTTCAATAATTCTATTCAGAATTTCATCGTTTATTTCCACTCTGCTGCTTTCCTGCTGAATGATCATCAGCATACCATCCTGTTCAACAGCCACCGGCTCACCAATCTGGTACGAGATTTTAACTTTGTCGAATTCGACTTTAATCGTTTCAAGATCAATAATCAGATCAGCAAACTGCGAGTCGCGCTGGTAGTTTTTCAGTATCAGCAAAATATCGTTGAGAATTACTTTTTGTTCCCCGATATACTGGGCAAGGCTGGTATCCGGCTTTTCCTTAACCACTTGAGTGGCAAGATACATTCCTTCTATCCACACCCCGGTAATCATAAGCGCGCTGAGATTGCTCCGGTCGGTAATCCGCAGATGATCGTCCATAAGGTTAAAACTGTGAACGGAAAGGAACATCAGGGAATCGATATTGTGACTGGAGGTAGCGAGCCTTTTCATGGTGTTGAAGTCGAAGAACTGGCTGATCTTCAAGCCATCGGCAATTTTGCTTATAGCGGCGAGGTAATTCACCGAGCTACCGGTCTTCTCATAAACATTGAGGTATCCGAGGTCGGCTCCCAGAATGCCCAAATGATAGGCCATTTTAAAACTGCTCTCGTGGTTGCTGATGTTGTCGAGATTTGAGAGAAAACGGCTGGAAAAGGGTGTTCCCAAGTCTTTTACTATGGCAGCCATTTCAATGGGGGAAGAAATATTCTCAACAATCTCATTCATGGCTTGTTCAGACACTTTCAGCTCGCCCTGTTCCATTTCATATCCGGGAACTGCCAAATCTTCCCTGACTTTCCCTTTACAGGAGAAAACCAAAAAAAGCAGTGCGAGCAAATAACTTGTGTTTTTCCGCATAAGTGAACGATTCAGCAAACAAATATAACAATATATGGGAATAATGATTTAGGCTTTCCGGTAAAATTTATTGCCTTTGACTCTTTTGTGCCGCAAAACCTGCTTTTCGAAAAAGACCCAGATAGGAAAACGAGAAGGTAACCGTTCTTCTCAGAAGATTATAATACAGCGCAACATAAAGCAGAATCGTAAGAATCCAGATCACCGACATATTGAACCAATAGGTATCAAAATACTTTCCCAAAAAATATTTTCGCGGTGCGAAAAAATGGGAACGAAAATCGACTCCCGAGGAGGGTTGTGGATCCAGAAAGACGGGATCGGTTTTTTGAATGAGCCTCCCATTGAACTCTACGATTTTCTTTCGCTCAAAAATCTTCCTCACCTCATCCGAAACGCTTTCGTTATGGTACGCGTCAAGCCAGGAGTAGTAGAGATCTTTTTTGTTTTCCATGAGATAGCGCACCATATTCGTTTTTTCCCGGTTGGCCGAAGTAAAAATCTCGAGGTAATAAAGGTTGAGCTCGGCGAGGTAAGACCTGATATTCCGGGCTGTTTCGAGGTTGAAACCAGACGGCTCAAGCTCTCCGGGACGAATCACCACCAATCCCTCGAAAACCCCTTTCTCGTTCATGATTTCATTTTGCAACACCTTCAACGACCCGGTTTCAGCTAAAACGGAGCCGTTAAGTTTAAAGTCCTGCTCGCAGTCGGTCAGATGGTTTTCGAGTTCAGGAATAAAATACGACTGCTTAAAATCGGAATTGTTAATGCGTTTTTCAACCTCATAAAACGTCTCCTCGAACTTGTTGTTTTTGAACTGGTGAACCATCAATGCTTCATACGACCATTTGGTGGGCATGAATTCGGCAAGGATTGGCACCTTGTCGACCCGGGTAATATTCTGGTTCAGCTTGTCAAAACTGAACATGGCTCCGCTGAGCACCATCATGGGGATAAGCACCAGGGGAATGAGGATATAAATTAGAACCGCCGAATCGAATGAGGCTGAGATATTAAGGCCCAGCATGTTGGCATAGGCAGCGGTTGTGAAAAAAGCAAACCAGTACACAAAAAACATCCCCTTTACTTCAACAATACTGTTTGCAACAAGCACAAAGGCCAAGGCCTGGATAGCGGAAATAAGAAATAGGATTGAGATTTTCGCCAAAAGATAACTCGACCTGCTAAGGTTTAGAAACTTCTCGCGCTTCAAAATTTTCCGATCCCTGAAAATCTCTTCGGCACTTACCTGCAATCCAATAAAAAGTGCGACGATAAGGGTCATGAATATATAAATCGGGATGTTTTCATTCTCCCTGAAAATATACTTGTCGGAGGAAGGATCGGCAATGTAGCGGATAATATAAGAGAGGATGAGTCCCAGCAAAGGAGTTTCCAACATGGTAAAAACCACATACTGGCGGTTGCTGATTTTCGATAGCAGATCGCGTATGGCATAAATCTTAAATTGCTTAATCCGGCCTGGAATCCTGAGGTTTCGTGGGGGAGAATCATGTATTTCCTCAACTTCAGGTTCACCTACAAACCGGTGAAACGACTCTTCCCATTTCTGTGGGCTGACTTTGCGGTTTTGGGTGTAGTTCCCATACTCGTCGACCACACGGGCTTCAATAATATTAAAGATCAGCTCCGGATTAACGTTCCCGCAGCTTAGGCATTCACCAATTTCGGAGTTGATTTGAGCATCGAGTTTTTTGAAATACATCACCCCTTCAACCGGGTTTCCGCAATAAATCATAAACCCGCCCTCATCCATGATGATGATACGGTCGAACATTTTGAAAATTTCGCTTGAAGGCTGATGGATAACAACAAAGATAAGTTTCCCCTTCAGGGTAAGTTCCCGAAGCAAGTCCATCACATTTTCCGAATCGCGCGACGACAGGCCACTTGTTGGTTCATCCACAAACAATATCGATGGCTCGCGAATCATCTCCAGGGCAATGTTCAGGCGCTTTCTTTGTCCCCCGCTGATAGTTTTGTTAAAGGGGGAGCCCACCTTGAGGTTCTTCTTGTCGATAAGTCCAAGACTCAGGAGGGTATGGTCGACTTTAACACGGATTTCATCATCGCTGAGGTCACTGAAACAAAGTTTTGCATTATAAAAGAGGTTTTCAAAAACGGTGAGCTCTTCAATAAGAAGGTCGTCTTGGGGAATGTGTCCGATAACCCCTGTGAGCTTTTCCTTTTCGGTAAAAAGGTCGATCCCGTTGATTTTTATGGTTCCTGTGCCGGGCTCCTCTATCCCGGAAAAGATGTTCAGGAGCGTGGTTTTCCCGGCTCCGCTGGCCCCCATAATCCCGATAAGGTCGCCGTGCGATGCGTTTAGATTGATATTGCGCAGCCCAATCTGGCCGTTTTTAAAGGAATAACCAATGCCTGTAGCCTGATAAGAAAGCTTTTCGGTGTTGGAATCAACAAGAAAATGGGTCGACACGTCACTGTAATAAACCGGCTTTCCAATGGGAAGCTTAACGGTACTCCCCCTGGCAAAAAGATAAATACGATCTTTGTGAAGCCCAAGTCCGTTGAGAAAAAGGTCCTGGTTACCGGTATATTTTATGAAGTAAAGGTTTTCGTCGGGTATCCGGAGAATCAGGAGTTCCTTATCGAGACGTTCGGCGTGAAGGTGTCGTTGGCTTGGGTTTTCATTAGGTTCATGACTAATGAACAGAATGTTATTGTTATTGATTTTCGCAAGGTCGTTTTCCAGTACGAAGGCCTCAATGGATTTGAATTCCTCCGAAGATATCCTAAAAACTTCTGCCACCGTGGAGATAATGGCCAACCTCTGATTTGTGAGTTTCTTGTCGGCGTAAACCAACTCGAAAAGCCTCACCACAACAACAATTTTCTGGCTCTGGTTAAGAGTCTTGTTAATTTTTTTGCAAATCCCGAGAATGCGTACCGAGTCTATGACCGAGGTTAATGCATGATGGTCGGCATCCATTCCGGCCTTTTTTTCATCCTGCTCCGAGCTGGCAAGGAAGAGGCTGAAATATTCGTGTGCCACTGCATCGCCCAACTGCTGCGTAAGAAAATTATTCACATAGATTTTCTCCTTCTCCTCTACCCCACCGTCCTGCTTGGTGAGAATAGCGAAAAGCTGCATCAGCGCTCTCAGGATTTCCTCACTCACGGATTGTAGCTAAAGTGCTCAAAGGGAACGTCAACCATCTCACTGTACTCCTGTCCTGCATCCCTCATGTCCTCATCGTATTCCGGATAGAACCACTTAACCACAACCTTCCTGCCGTCGTCTTTCATTTTCTCGAGAATGGAGAGAATGTCGAGGATAAGTTTGGACGATGCCGTGTTGAAATACGTTAACTTGAAAGTAAATTCTGTTTCTCCCGCGGGCGTTTCGGAATATTCTGTCAGCCAGTCGAGAATTGGCTGGTAAAAAGTGGAAACGTCTTCGGGTAATGATTTTCCGCTTAATTCGAGTTTACCATTTTCGTGACTAAACTTGACTTTTGGGCTGTCGTCCATCTCGTCTAAAATTAAATTGTCCATATCTCAAAATATTAAAAATTTCTGGGTATTGTTGATGTTAAAAGAAAGAAAGCATGAGTACCCGATAGGGGTAGAAACTTATAAAGCAATTCCTCTCCGGTCTTTCTCCTGATGTCGATAAAACCCAAACCGGCACCCCCTTTTTCCGACAGATGCCCTTCTCTGAGCTGTTTTTTATAAAGTTCGTTGAGTTGCTCTCTATTGAGGGAATTGACGTGATCGAGCAATTCAGTAAGGTATATAATTCTTTCATTCTTAATAACATTCCCCGTTGTTACGTTATAAACCTTATTGTTTCTACTAATCAGAAATATCCCCCTGTTGTATTCCAGATCAGCTTCATCTTCAGGGTGAACAGCGTGTTTGGAGATGTTTTGCAAACATTCAACCATTACATGGTAGACTTTTTTCTGCAAAAGCTCTGATTCGTCGTTCTTACTCATATTCCCTTCAGCAAGCGAAGTAAAAGTCTTCATAATCTGGTGGTTAATCTCACCCTCATATGCCAGAGTAATTTCGTGCTCCTTCATCCCTTTGTAGAAGTCGTACACAAAGTCAAGAAATCCCTTATTTAATTTGATGTCAGACATTTATCTTAATTTTTGCCACCGGAACTCAAAGAATCCAAGGCTTTGGGAAAGTTTCCGCCAAAAAATGTTGTTGCTCTTATACTCCATTTATAAAACTTTGTTTCGCAGCGAAGAGATGACATTTCCATAAAAATTGATAATAAATCCAAGAATAGTGAAATAAATTAGAATAACGTACATCTCCTATAAAAAACCCTCCCTGCACTTCTCTCTATCCTTTTTCTTTACAGGGGATTCCGATCTAAAACTCAATACCGATCATCAAAACATCATCAAGCTGAGTGAAACCTTCTTTCCAGCTGGTGAAATCATCTTCAAACAGCTTCTGATATTGTTGCATGGTGAAACCCGGGTTGTCAAGAATTTTCTCCCTCACGCGGTTAGGCGCGTATTTTCTGCCATAGGGTCCACCCAACTGATCGGTGATTCCGTCGGAGAAGAAAAATACCTTGTCCGACTTCTTAAAAGGGATAACATTATTTACAAAATCCTCCTCAAGCTTTTTGCCCATAGCGATCCCGCCGATTGATTTCCGATCGCCCTTGTATTCGGTTAGTTCACCCTCGCTCAAAAATAACAGCGGGCGGTGGGCGCCTGCATATTGAATCTCCCGCTTAGAAAGGCTTATTTTGCAAAAAGCAATATCCATTCCATCCCTTGAGTCGGGATTATCGGTGTCCTGCTTGAGTGTTTGGCGCACTTTCAGATGAAGTTTATTGCAAATATCAGCAGCAGACTGGTCGTGGTTCTGGTCGACAATGCTGTTGAGCAGGAAGAATCCGATAAAGGAAAGCAGGGCCCCGGGAACGCCATGTCCGGTGCAGTCTACAACGGCCAGGTAAATAACATCGTCTTTCTTGAAGAACCAGGGAAAATCGCCCGAGACAATATCCCTGGGTTTGTAAAACAGAAAACTGCGGGGAATGCTTTCGCGGATAATTTCGATATCGGGCAATAAGGCCGACTGTATCCTCTGGGCATAGTTTATGCTGTCGCGAATGTTCTTGTTTTTTATCTGAATTTCTTTTTCAATACGTTTGGCTTCCGTGATGTCGTGTCCGACGAATAATACCGTTTCGAGTTCATCGTTGGTGAATTCGGGGATTGCATCGATGCTCATTATACGCTCGGTAAGTTTTTCGCCCATTTTCACGGGAAGTGCGAGTTCCTTATTGGTTTTAACCGGGTTTGCCCTGATAATCCGCAAGGAGTCCTCGAAATAATTACGAAGGTGAGGTGAGAAGTCAAGCTCCGCCAACGACTTTTTAAGGATGTTTGCCGGCTCAACCCCAATATAATCCTCAACCACAGGGTTAGCGTAATGGAAATGGCCAGAAACGCTAAGACGCACAATCATGTCAAGCGAGTTCTCCGACAACGACTGCATGCGGGTCTTGAGCCTTTCCTCCTTCTCAGCCCTTATGCGCTCGGTGATATCGCTCGAATTGATAATAATCCCCTGAATGGCTGGATCGTCCAAAAGGTTTCTGGCGGTCGATTCCAGATAAATCCGTTCGCCCTCCTTTTTAATAAACGAATATTGAATGGTTTGCGCAAATCCCGGGTTTTCAATGGATTGGGAGATTAGCTTGCGCAGCCCCGTGGCCCCATCGCGGGTAAGGCGCTCGAAATCCTTGCCCATCATCATTTCTTCGGGAGTATAGCCAAGAATATGGGTTACCGAGGGGCTAACATAGGTCATGAGCAGATCGGATGAATAGATTGAAATAACCTCGGAGGCGTTTTCCAGCAGCCAGTGAAGTTTTCCCTGTGCATTCTGAACCTCGGTTATTTTTGTCTCGAGTTGCTCATTGGATTTCCGGAGTTTTTCCTGAGTAATTTTCATTTCCTCGGCATTTTCCTGAAGAGTCTGCTCGTTCTGCCTGAGCTCCCGGGTCATACTTCGGGATTCATCCAGAAGCGTTTCCGTTTTCTCGTTTATCTTTAGGTTGTATATAGTTCGGGCAATGGTTTCGCCCAGCTCCAGAAGAAACTGAATCACAATCTTGGGAAACCGCTCGTTCAGTGAGGCAAACTCTATAACCCCCTGTAGCTTCTCCTCGCTTATTAGTGGGATTAAAAGCAGGCTCTTAGGTCTTTTATCCCCTAAAATCCCGGAGGTTATCGTAATAAAATCCTCAGGGATCTCGGTGCGGTAAACAAAGTCCATCTCATAGGCACAGGTTCCCACGAGACCCTCCCCGATCTTGAACTCCTGGCGGAGAAACTTCTGGCGGTTGTACGCATAAGTGGCTGTATTTACCAGAACTTTCCTCTCATCCTCATAGATGTAAATAGCGCCCTGCACCGCCTGAATGTAGGTGATCAGATTTTTCAACACATGAAAGCTCATCACATCCATCTTGTTGTGCAATCGCAGAACCCTTGAAATTAAATCCTTGCCTTCAGAAATCCAGTTCTGATCGTTTTCCTTTTTCTGGTTAGCCCTAAGGAAGGTCTGGAGGAACTGAAGTGAATGCCCCAATTTATCGTCCGGCCCCTCGGGTTCGATCTTGAAACCATAATCTCCCTTGCCAATGCTGTTGGCATAAACCGAGTATTTATCAATTCGCAGCTGACTGTAGCTGAGTTTTTCCTGAAACTGCCTCTGACTGCAACTGTTCTTAATGGAGTTTGCATGGTAAAAATAGCTAAGCAGAAAGGGGAGCAAATCGACAAGCCAGAGGGATGGACTTGTTTTGTGAATCTCAAGTATCCCCTGAAAAGAGAAGGGCAGGCCTTTAACGACCAGGTCGGCCAGCCACACAATAATCAATGCAACAAAAAGGGCGACAAATACCGCTAGAGCCGAGGATTTCCAGGACACAAAAAGCAGGCCTTTATTATTTTCTCCTCTCGTCATTTTACTTCATGGGATAGATGAGTACTAAGCTTCAGGCCACCTTCGCGGATCAATTGGTTAAGGAGACTCATTCCGGATTCCTCGATTTCCCGGAAGCAGGATATTTCAATAACTGCTAGGGATTTCTTTTCATGAATAAGGGGGATTACATAGAGAAAGCGAGCCTTTCCGTTTCCCAGTCCTGATACCACGGGGCAATAAGAATCCGGGAGGTTGGGGATAGTCATTATTTTATGGTTTATGACTGCCTGACCGGTCAAGCCATCCCCCGCGTGAAAATCAGGAGGCGGCGATTCAAAAGAGCAAGCATAGGCAGCCGCAAAGGAGTATTTGTCGGTTTTTGCGTCTAGGATAAAGAAAACACCCTGAACGATCTCAAACTCATGGGCCAGGTTCTTAAGTATTCTGCCTCCGATACTGGCGAAATCGGGCTTACTGAATGCACCCTTCAGCAGGTCGGAAGAGGCTTCCCTGGTTTTCGGAAACTCCGTCTTTGGCGATATGGGCTCAACTGCAGGCCCGCCGGAATCGGAAGGATTTACGGTCTTGTCGCCGTCTTCATATGCAGTATGGCTAAGAAACTGGAAATAGATCGCCAGAAGCCCGGCTAATAATACCACCAGGAAGCCAAGCGACAGAATCATTTTCTCTTTGCCCTGAATAAAGGAGTTCCAGGCCGAGCTAAACATCCCAATCCCTGCTATGGCTGTAAGCAGGAATAGGGAAATGACTCGAAGGTGGTTGGTTCTTTGTGGCACGTGATTTCTACAAATTCGTTATAAAGCTAATAATTCTTGCGGCATCATAGATATGGTCCGGCTCAAACAAATGAAGACAAGCTTCGGGCATAGTCTGGATTTCGCTGTCTTTAGGGTCCTGAACAATTGTCAAACCGCCTTCCTTCTTCACCCGGGCTAGTCCTTTTGCACCATCCATATTTGCACCCGAGAGCACAACCCCTACAAGGCGGGTTCCGTAAACTTCGGCAGCTGTTTCAAAGCAAATGTCTATCGAAGGCCGGGAGTGATTAACCGGCTCGCTCACGGAAAGCGAAAAAAGATTGCCATTTTCAAACATCAGATGATAATTCGAAGGAGCAAGGTAAATCCGCCCTCCCCTGATAATTTCCATATCATCGGGTTCAGAGATTCTCAACCGCGTGCTCTTTTGCAAAGCCTCTGCAAACCCGCTCCTTACATTACGCAGCCTGTGCAGGCACAAGACTATAGGGTGCCTGAAGCCTGGTGACAAACTGCTAAGCAGCTGATTTACAATTTTAAAGCTACCTGCCGAACCTCCGATGACAATTATCTTTTCCAGTTTAATTGGGATTAGTTTTTAATACTCCTTTTATAAAACTCTATGCAACATCCGTTTAGCCCGGGTAAAAAAGTTAAATTTTCTTATATATCTTCTCGTCTGTGTCGATCACCTTCAAATTCTTGCGCTTTTCAACATACTCGTCAATATTTTCCTTGATCCCAACAAGCAAAAAACCGCCCAAAGAAAGCCGGGATGTAAGCAAATCCAAAATAGCAAATTTCTCTTCGGGATAATACTTGATCAATTTGTTTCTGTAAAAAATCATATCAGCCCGCTCCGGCAAAGGCTCAAAAACCAGATTTTGCTTTTGGTAGCGTATTTCATGAAGAACAGAACTTTCGAAATGGAATACCTTTCCAACTGATTTCAGAAACGAATGGATATCGAGGGAGGGAAACACTTTCACAAAATTTTCGACCGACGATTCCAGCTGTTTCGGCAATACTTCTCCGGTGGCCACAGCATCAAGAATTTTTATGGATACAGAACTAGCTTCGAACCTGAGTTTACTCTCCGGGAATTCTATTTTCAGCAAAATTAAAAGTGAGAGAAGATCCTGATGGTTGTACATATCGGGAAACCAAACTGTCGGTTTGGGAAAAGACTCCAAAAATCGCGGCAATACCTCCGACTTGAGAACATTCCAGGTCTCGGTGTCGCGAAACAGCTCAAGGGAAACAGTAGTTGTTTCAAAAAGGAATTCGTCAAAAAAGTCTTTATCCTCAAGAATTCGGCTAACAAGAAGTTCGGGATATCTCAAATGATGAGTCATTACCGACCGGTCGAGAGCGTAACGGAAAGACGTAAGGGCAAAATTGCTGAAATCATAGCCATATTTTCTACGTATGGCCCTGATAATGTTTTTTGCGTCTACGATTTCTATGCCCGGCATATCAGTTGTTCTCCAATTTTTGCAGCTCATTGCGGAGACGTTCTATCTCCTTATTTGCATCTTCAAGAAGTTGATATTTTAATTTCTTTTCGGTAATGTCGTGTGCCAGGAAATAGGTTTTATAAATCTCCCCGTCCTCGTTTTTAACAGGCGAGAAGGTTGCCATCAGCCAAACCTCTTCACCTGTAGGCTTTGTTCTGCGAATCACCCCTGTATACGACTTTTCCTTCAATACCTCTGACCATACTTTTTCGAACTGCTGTTTTTCGATATCCTTCAGAAAAAGTCTCAAATTCTTACCCAACAATTCCTTACGCGAGTAGCCTGTTGTTTGAAGATAGCTATCGTTAACACTCATTATCATTCCTTCATGCGACAATTCGCACTTTATAATCGATGCATCTACAGCGCTGCTGAGGGTTTCCATTTCGAGACTTCTCCTTTTTATTTCATGGGATTGGTTTTCGAGCGATTCCTGCTGCCTCTTGGATTGGGAAATATCGTGAGCAATATTGAGGATTTTATAGGGCTTCCCGTTTTGGTCGAGAATCGGGGTATAGGTTTGATTCATCCAAACCTCATTTCCGTTAAAAAGTCTAAAGTGCTCCACCTGGCTTATTGTTTCACCTTCCCTCAACCTTTTCCAGAAGTCCTTGTATTCTTGTGAGTATTTATCCACAACAGAGAAATCGCTATGATGCTTTCCCACCACCTGGTCTCTGGGTGATTCTAGAAGGAAAAGGAATTTCTCGTTAACATCAGAAAATCGCCCGTTTGTGCTGTATTCGGCTACCAGGGAAGATGAATTCACAGCGTTCAGGATTCCGGTTATCTCTATTTCTTTTCTGCTGGATTCTTCCTGGGCATTTTGAAGTTCCTGAACATTTCTGATCATTTTTTCTTCCTGCCTGGCCATCTCCTCAGCCTGTTTTTGAGATTTCTCGAGCAGTCTAACTGTCTTTTCATTGGTCCTTACGGCAGCCAGCGTGGTGGCAATACTTTCTCCCAACTGCTCAACAAAGCCTTTCTCATGGGATTCCAGAATCCGGAAAGAGGCAATCTCCAGAATTCCAAAAAGCACGTTTTCAAGTTTTAGAGGCACAATGAGCAGGCATCGGGGCTGAGCCTGGCCAATGCCCGAAGTTATGTCAAGATAATTCGCGGGTATTTCGGTTAGATAAATGGTTTCCTTTTCCAGGGCGCAGGTTCCAATAAGACCTTCACCGAATTGAATTCTCCGGTTAATATACTTTCTGCGGTCGTAAGCGAAGGCGGCAACCATGTCAATGAACGAAGAGGATTCCTCCAGATTATTGAGGTAGATTGCGCCCTGATTGGCATTGATATACTTCACGAGATTCTTGATGACCTTGAATGCCAATTCCTCGAGGTTTTCTCGCTCAGAGCGGAAAATATCGCCAAAGCTGGCCATTCCCTCGGAAAGCCACCTGCGTTTTTCCTCTTCGGCTTTGTGCAGGGAATCTTCCAACTCGGCCTCGTGCAAGCGGGTAGCCATTTTCAGCAAGGAGTTGCCCAGAACATCTTCCTCGCCTTCAGGCTTAAAATCTCCCTGAATATTTGATTCGCCGATCTGATCCGCAAAAACAATCTTCCGGTTCAAGCTCTCAACATGCTCATTAAGATTGTTGGCCATCTCATTGAGATCATCAACCGTGCCGATCTCTAATTTTGCGGGCACTTTACCGGACTTCAGCTCGTGAAGAAAACTTTTCAGTCTGGAGACGGCAAGATGCGTTTGATTCAGCGTGGTGTAAAATACAGCTAACACCAAAATCCCCCCAAGTATAACAAACCAGATAAAGCGAGAAAGCATCCTTTTGGAGAATCCTTCATACAGAATCCTGGATTCCATCTCAATATTCCTTGTGATATCATCAATCTGAAGCTGGTTGAACCTAAGCTCCGCCTGCAACCCGGTGGCCATAGATTTGCCCGCCTTCCTGTAGTTGGCCGAAAGCGATTTTGTGAGGCTGAAAAAATCCGTAAGCATTACCTCCGTGTCGTACCCGGCTGAATTCTCAGGAACAGAGAGATTCCTTTCGAGTTGCCAGAAATCTAGCAGTTTCTCCAACTCGTCCGGATTACGGTTAAGCAAATAGCCGTCGGAATAGTCTGAGACCTTTTCAAGAAATGCCGAAGCTTTTCCCGAAAGAGATCCCCTGGGAATACCTTTTATTGACAACAACCTTGAATGCCATTGCTTCAGGAGTCCGGATCCCAGATCTCCCCTTTCGTAAAACAAACTGACAAATTCACCGGCCAGGTTTTTAATTTCCGCGACATTATCACTGGCATCCTTAACATTTCTCTGCAAAGCCAGGTTTTCCGATATAAGCTTGCTGGAATTGAGATTACTGAATGCCGAGTTAAGGCTTATACAAATCTCTTCGATTATATCGTTATTCACTCCATCGAGGCTCCCTGCCGAAAGCTCGTTGTAGCGGTTGCTCAGCCTGTCTGTTTCCAAACTGAGACGGGTCAGGTCGTATCGGAGCCGCGTAACTTCCTGCCTCGAAGTGTCGAATTGCAAAATGAGATTAATCCGGTCTACCAAAACAAGGGAACACACAAACCAAAACAAAACCGCAAGGCTAATGAGCAATATAAATCGTGATTTTATCGTCGGTGCTATCATCATTTACTGAACATTCTTTTTAAAATAAGCGAGGTTTTTCTTCTCAAAATGGGAGGAATACGGCCCAAGGATGCTTTCATGCATGCCGAGCAACAGGCAGCCATCGTTAAACATATTCTTAAGAAACAAACTAAAAACCTTATTCTGTAAATCGTAATTGAAATAAATAATCACATTGCGACAGATTATAAGGTCGAATTTAACATAAAACAAGTTCTCATCTTTTACAAGATCAATTTTTTTGTATACCGGTTTGCTTGTAAGAAATGATTTCATCTGAATAGAGTCGCTCACCTTGTCGATAAGAAAATACTTGGATTCAGGAGTGAATTTATCCCCGTTCAAAGCATCCTTGCCGGAATTTATTACAGCATCGAAGCTGTCCACATATGCATGGTTAAACCGATAACGATACCTTCCGGCTTTTGCTGTTTCAAGAACATTGGTATTGATGTCGCTGGCATAAATATCAGCTTTGGAGAGGAGTCCCATTTCTTCCAGCAATATCATCATTGAGTATACCTCCTGCCCCGTGGAACATCCTGCATGCCATATGTTGATTTTCTTCAAATGAGCGAATCTGGGAAGGATTTCATCACGCAGGCTGATCCAGATTGCCGAATCCCGGAAAAGATCAGTTGTATTGACGGTAATACCCATAACTACTTTTTCCACAAACTCAGGATTGGTAAGTATCTCGTTTTCAAACTGGGCAATCGACATCTTGCTTTCGTTGATGATTTTGGTAATTCTTCTCTTAAGCGACTTTAGGGAATAGTCGGTGAAATCATAATTCGAGCGAACTTTGATAGCATCGAGAAAAATTCGAATGTCCTCGTCTTTTATTTCCAGATCCGAAGGAACCATATTCTTGTAATTTTTTCTATGGTAAATCTAGCAAATAATCCATTTAAAAGAATTAAACCTCGAATAATATATCGTCCGGGGCTGAACATTGGTAGTATTAGAGCAGATAAAATAATGACTTCGGGGATTCTTTTAAATCACAACAATAAAAAGA
>JAIFNN010000158.1 GCA_020047715.1 Bacteroidota bacterium
AACTGAGCGTTAAGCTCCTAAACCCGCTGTCGTTGACAGACGCAAACCCTTCATCGACCTTTGTTTGAGTGTAATTTATTTTTTCTTTAGTGATTTTTTTTATAGTTTTGGCATCATAGAATAATTCTATTATTAACTATTTATAAACCTAAAATTCTTATCTATGAAAAGATTTACAGTTTTACTGGCATTCTTTGTGTTTGTAGGTTTCCAGGCTTTACAAGCGCAGAATGTACAGATCACGGGTAATGTGACCAGTGCCGATGACGGGTCTCCACTACCTGGGGTGACGGTTGTAGTTAAGGGAACTACAGTAGGGACAGTTACTAATTTCAACGGTGACTATGAACTCAGTGTTCCCCAAAGTGCAAGCACCCTAACATTCAGTTTTGTTGGTATGAAAGCTGAAGATGTAGCCATTGAAAACAGGACAATTATTGACCTGGTGATGAGTCCGGACGCATTGGTTCTGGATGAAATCGTGGTTACAGCTCTTGGTATCAAGAGGGAAAAACGCGAAGTTACCTATCAGACTCAAAAAGTTGTTGATAGCGACTTAACCGCAGTTTCCCCTACAAGGGTTGCTTCAGCTTTGGCAGGTAAAGTTGCCGGTTTACAGATAAACGTTCAGGATAATGGAGTTAATCCAACTACACAGATTCTGTTACGTGGTTTGCGGTCTGTAAGTGGCAACAACAGTGCCTTGATTGTAATTGATGGTTCTATCTCATCGCAGGGTGCTTTTGACGATCTCAACCCTTATGATATCGCCAGCATCAACGTACTTAAAGGAGCTACAGCTGCTGCACTTTATGGTGCCAATGCCAGTAACGGTGCTCTTATTGTTGTAACCAAAATGGGTTCTGCAGGTCAGAAATTCAAAGTGGGTATCAACACTTCCTACACTATGGAAAAAGTTGCCTACATGCCTGACTTCCAATCTAAATACGGAACCGGTTGGGAAGGAGCATATGATCCAGTGGAAAATACTAACTGGGGTCCTCGTTACGACGGTACCTTGCGTCAGATTGGACCAACATTCCCCGCAGGTTATGGTTTGGAAACACAAATGGTTCCTTACGCACCTGTAAAGAACAATGCACTTGATTTCTTTGAAACCGGCGACACTTGGAACAATACCGTTTACATGAGCGGAAGCAACGAAAACAGCCAGTTCTACGCATCTTTTGGCGACCAGAGATCAGATGGTATCGTTCCTGACGACACTTATAGGAGAAATTCGCTCAGAGTAAATGCAAGCAAAAAACTCGGTAAGGTTGAACTAAAAGCAACTACCAGCTTTTTTACTGATAAATCGGATGTTGTAGGTCAGGAAATCGGTGACCAGGACAGGCCTTTGTATTGGTTTATTCTGAATACTTCAACCAATATTCCTTTGTCAACTTATAGCGATTGGTCTAACCCGCTCAGCTATGGTTATGCCGACAACTATTACAATGCATATTACCAGAACCCTTATTGGGCTATTGGAACCACCAGAGAAACCGATGAGACAAGCCGTTTCGTAGGTAACTTCGAAATTAACTGGGATATCAAAGATTACCTGAATTTCACAACCCGCGTGGGTGCCAACAATACATGGGGAAAAGGTAAAAACTGGAGAGCGGCTCAGGATTACAATCATGACCTTCAGCCGTCTGCTGGTGCAGTTTCTTCTTTTGTTGAGGATTCCGAATACCAGATCAGCAATTATACCGCGGATGCTTATTTGTCGGGTAATTTCAATGTTACAGATGCATTCAGTCTGAAAGCGATTGTTGGATCTACTGTAAACGCATACAGCTATAGGGACAGTGAAATCAGAGCTAACAACTTAAGTATACCTGACTTTTACGATATCTCAAACGGAACAGGTAGCCTTGCTGGTACCGTTAACGAAGAGATGACCCGTGAATATGGTTTCTTTGGCGATTTGACTTTGGGATATAACAATTACTTGTTCCTGAACCTTTCGGGAAGAAACGATTTCACCTCCACGCTTGCAGAAGGAAATAACAGCTATTTCTATCCCGGAGCCGGTTTGTCATTTGTGTTTACCGATGCTATTGCAGCACTTAAAGACAACAGCATCCTTAGCTTTGGAAAGTTAACCTTAAGTAATTCAACTGTGTATAACGATCTTGATGCCTACAGAATCAATGAAATCTATAGTCAGGCCGCAGGATTCCCATATGGTGGCATTAACGGTTTTTTCCTTTCAAATACTGCGGTTGACGCAAATATTACAAAAGAAAAAATCAACACCAATGAGATCGGTTTGAACTTAGGTTTCTTAAGTGGAAGAATATCTTTTGATGGTTCTTACTTTAATACAGTAACAACCGATCTTATCACTTCAACAACTCCTTCTGTTGCTTCAGGTTCTACCGTGTTTCTTACCAATATTGGAGAACTTCAGGGTAAAGGTCTTGAACTAACCTTAGGTGGAGCGGTTATTAAGATGAATGATTTCCAGTGGGATTTGAGTGTTAACTATACAAAATTCGAAACCGTTGTAAACGAAATTTACGAAGGTTTGGATGAGATTGCTCTTACAACCACAGGTCAATATGGCATTTATGCTGTTGTAGGTGAGGCTTTCCCACAAGTAAAGGCTAATGTTTACCAGAGGGATTCACAGGGCAGAATCATTATTGATCCGGCCAGTGGTCATCCTTTGACAGAAACTGCTCTTCAGAGTTTAGGCAAAACCACTCCTGATTATATTTTAGGTCTGAATTCAGCTGTAAGCTATAAAGGATTCTCCGTTTCAGCTACTATTGATTACAGAACAGGCCATGTATACTTTGAGCAAGGTTCAGATCAAATGGAATTCACCGGCAGATCACAGGCCAGCGTTTCTGCAAACCGTCAGGATTTTGTGATTCCTAATTCGGTTTACGAAACTACCCCCGGAGTTTTTGTTGAAAATACCAACATTCAGGTACAGGGTGGACGTCAGAGTTATTGGACGGATGTTTACAACGATGTGAAATCCAATTATGTGAAAGACGCAACGGCTCTCAAAATCAGAGAACTTGCTGTTAATTATTCCTTGCCATCAAAACTTCTGAACAACACCCCTGTTTCCAAAGTAACTGTTGGTTTTATTGCCAGAAACCTTATGACCTGGTTACCAAAGGAAAACAGATTTTCCGATCCTGAATTTAACAATCAAAATAACAATCAGATTGGCATCGGTGGATATTTTCAGTCACCTCCGACAAAATCGTTTGGATTTAACCTGAATATCGAATTCTAAAAAAGGAAAAAAATATGAAAAATATTCGCAAATATCTGAGTGTGTTAATGGTAGCGTTGCTATTAACATCTTGTGAGGATTTTTTGGATGTGAACGTAGATCCAAACAATCCTACCGTAGTCACACCTAATCTTGTTCTTCCTTCTGCACAAAAGTACACAGCAAACCTTATTCATGGAACCGATGCCGGTGCCAGAAGGATAAACACCCTTGGTAACATGATGATGTACAATTGGAGCCAGAGTGATGGTTTTGCCTGGTACCCCGATGAGTTCAAATACCTTGTTACTTCTTCTTTCTATCAGGGAATTTTTAACGATTCCTATTCCTCAGCTTTGAAACAGTATCATATCCTTGATATGATGGAAGATAGCCGTTACGACTATTACAAAGCTATTGGAAAGATCATGAAAGCCTATCATTTCCAGCTTCTCGTTGATTTATACGGAGATGTGCCTTACACTGAAGCATTGCTTCGCAAGGACAACGCAACTCCAAAATATTATGCTCAGGTAGCTATCTATGCAGATTTGCTTGTGCAGTTAAATGCTGCCATTGAACTTATCAAAAATGCTGAGACTCCTGTTGCTGTTGGTGATGATGATGCAATGTTTGGTGGTGACATGGAAGAATGGGTTCGTTTTGCAAACACTGTAAAACTTAGAATTCTGGTTCGTGAAGCAGGTGTTAGAGATGTTTCTGCTGATATTGCTGCAATTGTAACTGAAGGTTCAGGTTTTATCACCTCTGATGTTATGGTTCAGCCCGGATACCTTGTGGAAGAAGGAAAGCAAAATCCTTTCTGGAACTTCTACGGTAAAGATGCCGGCGGAACTGTTACTATGACCAATAATGCAACCTGCGCTACTGATTACATTTTAAGTTATTTAGCTGGTACGGCCGACCCACGTATTGATCGTCTTTATGAAAGACCAGCAACAGGTCACCTTGGTGTTCCTCAGGGCTTGTTGGATTACGATACTCCTGTTCCTGATGCTTTCATGCCTGCATTGGTTTCAAATATCGGTCCCGGTCTTTTGAAAAGTGCAACAATGGGTGCTGTAATTTTCACATTGGCAGAGAGTAATTTTAACCAGGCCGAAGCTGTTCTGAATGGCGACCTGACCGGAGATGCCCAAGTTCTTTATGAAAGTGGTATCGCTGCTTCTTTTAGTTATCTTGGTGCTCCTGATGCAAGTACTTATTATGCACAAGCCCTTCCCCTTATTGGCTGGGACGCTTCTCCTAATAAACTTGAAGCCATTATTACTCAAAAGTGGATTGCAACCAATGGACTAACTGCTGAGCAATCATGGTTTGATTATACAAGAACTGGATATCCTACAGGTTTACCTAAATCATTGCTAG
Source organism: Bacteroidota bacterium (assembly GCA_020047715.1). Taxonomy (GTDB): domain Bacteria; phylum Bacteroidota; class Bacteroidia; order Bacteroidales; genus JACJXF01. The sequence continues at coordinate 4,631 of JAIFNN010000158.1, forward strand.
GTACATCTGCAGACAGACCTGTTCGCTTGTATTATCCAGCTGGGGAGCTATCTGCAAATGGTGCAAATGTTCCTGCTCAGCCCAATGCATTTTCAGTTAAAGTATTTTGGGGTAATTAATTACTAAAAATTAAGAACTTATGAGAAAATTAAAATATCTTCTGTTGTTCATCTTCAGCATGGCATTATTTAATTCCTGCGTAGATGACACCTCAGATCTCGATCTGAATGATGATGGAGTAAACGTTGTAACCTTTGAAAGAATCAGTACCAGTTTAACCACTGTTGCTAACGGGAGTGAGTACACCTTCCTTGTTAAGGTTAAAGTTGTTGGACCAACCTTATCCGAATTATCAAATAATGTTACCGTTTCAGCAACCCGTGATGCATCTTCAACAGCCACTGAAGGAGTTCATTACAGGATTAACAACCTGCCTTTAACTCTTACCGCAGCTGATAGTTATATCGGAACAATCAGCGTTACCGTTCTTACTGAAGGAAATGCCCCTCCAATGGATGGTACACCTGAATTTGATGAATGGGTTGCTCCCTTCCTGAAACTGAAACTTAATGTAACAGGTGACCCAATGGTAACTGGTAGTGGAAAGCTTGGATTGCTGACGCTGAATTATGCTGCACCAAACCCATATGCTGGCGATTACACTTCCGAGTTAAGTTATTTCCACCCAACCGCTGGTGGCGTTTACCCAACAGAGCCCTTTGGTGGATTGCGTGTATCTGACAAAACTCTTGT
>JAIFNN010000173.1 GCA_020047715.1 Bacteroidota bacterium
CTGTCATTATATCAAAGGATATCCCATCCCGAATAAATATTTCATCCATGTGATAAGATAATTCCTTATGGACTTTTGACAATGAAACAGGAACATTGCTTGCATTAAAATCTCCAAATTTCAGATAGTTTGAACTTTCAGAGCACATTATTGGAAACCAGATCTTTGAGAAGATGGGTGATGAACCTTCATAATCGAATTGTTGGTAAAGGCAGGTAGTGTCATAAATGATACTATCACAAAACCCTATTTGGTGAGGACCCAATTGGATAAAGTCGTAAAATGTCTCTTGCGCCTTGGCTAATAGAATAGCTGAACATAAAAGTAGTCCGATTATACCATTTTTCATACGTTTATGTTTTAGTTAAATCGTAGTTCATTCAACGATTATTTTATAAAACTACCCGAATATATATTTGAAAAGAGGGTAAACAACAGATATTACTGGCACATCATTGTGCAACCGATAGCCATCGTTAAACTTTTTATTTACCTCATCAAATTGCATAATTAGCGGTATCGACGAATGCTTCCCAAAGACGAAGTTTACAAGCTGCATCAGGAAACAATCGAACATTATGATTGCTGTTACAGCAAAATAAATGAAATCGGATGTGATAATATTAAAAGGTTCAATGCCAAAATCGGAAATAAGGCTGAAAATAAACATCCAAATGCCAACCCGAAAAAGTGCACCAAAACTGAGGAGGTAACTTACATTCGATTTTGTTCGGGTGATCAGTAAAGTTACCGTGCTTATCAGGCCACCAAGCACAAGTCCCAGGATAACCCTCCAAACCAGACTTGAAATATCCAAAAAAACCAAGCAGGAAAGGACTGATGCTGTTTTTATGCAAGCATCTGCCGAATGGATAACAAATGCCTTTCTGGAGCGAGGGATTAAAATTGAGGCGTTTTCATTTATATAATTGGCATGGTGTTGGCGAAAACCTTCTGATTTTACTTTTAAATCTTTTAGCTTGAGAAGGTCAAGCTTATAAGGTTTGGAATCAGCGCGGTACGATGGACAGTAATAACAGAATTGCTCTGTAGGATTTATCTCTGTATAGATTTGTTTTATCCGTTGGGGAGTAAAGTAGAATTTGCCAGGTATAAAATATTGCTTTCTTTTATCATAAATGAACCAGGCAATAACTCCAGCAAAAGGCCATGTTATAAGAAACAAAAAAATCATTGTCCACTCATTGTTCAGTGCGGTCCAAATCGGCAGTAACAGAAGAAACAAGAATAAGGGAATGATAGCAATCCGGGAAATTACTGTAAAAAGTAAGATTAAATCATTAAGACCACTTTTTTGAAACGCTTCGTGCTGCTTTTTGAATGCCTCAAACCTCATCTTCGCATGTTGTTCTGCTTTTTCGCGGGCAGCCTGTCTAAACCGGTTATATTCTTCACTTGCCCGATAATCAGAAGCAGTTTGTTCTTCAGATTCAGATGATTCTTTCTGCTGTAGGCTATGCCTAATCAGGAATTCATACGCTTCGGAAATCTCAATAAACTTCTCATGGGCATTCTTGGCTTTATTGACATCCGGGTGGTATTGTTTTGCCAATCGACGGTAGGCCATACGGATTTCTGACTCTGTCGAATTCGGGGTAATTCCCAATACAGCATAAAAATCTTTCATGCAGTTTATGTATGACTATACTTATAGTCCCAAAGAATCAAGAGCTGTTTTTAACCTTTCAGAGCATTGGCCCCACCTACAATCTCCAATATCTCATTGGTAATGCTTGCCTGCCTTGCCTTGTTATAATCGAGCTTATACTGTTTGATCATTTCGGTCGCGTTATCCGTGGCTTTGTGCATGGCTGTCATCCGCGCTCCCTGTTCGGATGCAAAGGAATCGAGCAGAGCTTTGTATAACTGGAGTTTAAGCGAGCGGGGAATCAGCTCTTTAACCATTTCTTTTTTGGTAGGCTCGAAGATATAGTCGGTAAACGATTTAAGAATATTTCCTTCCTCATCAAGCTTTGGAGTAATTTTCACCGGTAAGAATTGCTCGTCGGTAAGAACCTGTACCGCTGCGTTTTTAAACTGATTGTAAATCAAATGGATCCGGTCGTAATCGCCGGCGGCAAATTGTTCCATGATTGAGTTGGCTATCAGAGAGGAATTGTCGAATGTAAGGTGATCGAAGATGTCGTTCCTGGTTTTGACTACGTTATATTTTCTTTTCCTGAGAAACTCATCGGCCTTCTTTCCCATCACAAAGAAATCAACATTGTTCTTCAATAGCTGGCTTTTATAGGTCTCATGGGCTACCGATATGGCTTTCTTGAAAACATTGGCATTAAACGCTCCGCAAAGGCCTCTGTTGGATGTGATAACTACAAGGAGGACTTTGGTAACTTCTTTGCTTTCCTTTGCAAAGATAAAATCCTCGTCATCCTTCAGACTGTCGCTTACCGACTCGAGAATCGTCTGCAGTTTTTCAGCATAAGGACGGAGGCGTATGATTGCATCCTGAGCTCTGCGCAATTTGGCAGCCGACACCATTTTCATAGCGCTGGTAATCTGCTTGGTTGAGCTTACCGATTCAATCCGGGTTCTTATTTCCTTAAGATTCGCCATGTACAATCAAGGTTTAAAACTATTTATTCAATTGGTAATTTGATGCGACATCGGCTGCTGTTTTTTCGAGAACCGAAGTAATAGCCTCATCGATTTCACCTTTTGCCAACCTTTTGAGAATCTCTTTATGTTTTGAATCCATCACCTCGAGGAACTCCACTTCAAAAGCCTTGATTTTCGTAACAGGAATATTGCTCAGCAAACCTTTTGTGCCGCAATAAATAATAGCCACCTGTTTTTCAACCGACATGGGGGAATGCAGACCCTGTTTAAGGATTTCGACGTTTTTCGATCCTTTGTCGATTACCGCAATGGTAGCCGCATCGAGGTCGGACCCGAATTTGGAGAAAGCCTCCAGTTCGCGGTACTGTGCCTGGTCTATTTTAAGAGTCCCGGCAATCTTCTTCATCGATTTTATCTGGGCATTTCCTCCAACCCTGGAAACCGAGATCCCTACGTTGATTGCAGGTCGAACACCGGAGTTGAATAGGTTCGACTCAAGGAAAATCTGTCCGTCGGTAATGGAAATAACATTTGTGGGGATATATGCCGAAACGTCGCCCGCCTGGGTTTCGATTATTGGGAGAGCTGTGAGCGATCCTCCACCTTTTACCAGTGGGCGGATTGATTCGGGAAGGTCGTTCATGCTTCTGGCGATCTCGTCCGACTCAATAATTTTGGCAGCTCTTTCCAAAAGCCTGGAGTGCAGATAAAAAACATCTCCAGGATAGGCTTCGCGCCCGGGTGGGCGGCGCAGCAAAAGAGAAACCTCACGGTACGAAACAGCTTGTTTAGATAAATCGTCGTAAACAATTAAAGCCGAGCGACCTGTGTCTCTGAAAAACTCCCCAATGGAAGCACCTGCAAAAGGAGCGTAAAACTGCAATGCGGCAGGATCGGAAGCCGTTGATGACACGATAACGGTGTATGCCATAGCTCCTGCCTCTTCGAGTACCTTGGCAAGGTTTACAACTGTTGATCCTTTTTGTCCAATGGCCACATAAATACAATAAACGGGAACACCCTTATCGTAAAATTCCTTTTGGTTTATAATGGTGTCGATAGCAATCGAGGTTTTGCCTGTCTGCCTGTCGCCAATGATAAGTTCTCTTTGTCCTCTCCCAATGGGTACCATTGCGTCGATTGCCTTGATACCGGTCTGCAGCGGCTGTTTAACCGGCTGACGGTAAATAACACCGGGTGCTTTGCGTTCAAGTGGCATTTCGTATAAAGTTCCGGTAATCGGACCTTTGCCATCGAGTGGTTCACCAAGGGTATTGATAATGCGTCCCAGCAAGCCCTCACCCACCATGATGGAGGCAATTCTCTTGGTACGTTTGACGATATCCCCTTCCTTGATTTCTTCAGAAGAGCCAAGCAATACGGCTCCCACGTTATCTTCTTCGAGATTCAGCACGATTGCTTTCTGACCGTTTTCGAATTCAATCAGCTCGTTGGACTGCACTTTTGAGAGTCCGTGGATACGGGCGATACCGTCGCCCACCTGTAAAACCGTTCCAACTTCTTCAAGTTCAATTCCGGTTTTGAATCCCTGAAGTTGTTTTTTTAGTACTTCAGATACTTCTGCAGGTTTAATTTCAGCCATTTTCTTTTTATTTTACGAATGTTGATTCTAATAATTGTTTTTTAACTTTTGCAAGACCTGAAGCTACACTGGCGTCGAACTGTTCGTCTTCTACCCTGAGAATAAAGCCGCCAAGAATTGCTGGTTTAATAATTTCTTCCAGTTCAATATCGGAGTTGAATGTCTTCTTGAGGAGTGCCCGGAATTTCTCCGTCTGCCCTTTGTCGATCCCTTCGGAAACAACGATTTCTGCAGAGAGAATTCCCATACTTTTCTTGTATAGTGACTTGAAGTTCCGGGAAATATGGGGCAAATAGCTTTCTCTTTTGTTGGAAAGCAAGAGGTTAATAAAGTTCATGCTTAATGCAGATACTTTTGCCGTGAAAAGCCCGTCCATAACCTTCTTTTTGTCTGAGGTTTTAACCACAGGACTATCAAGAACCGCACGGAAATCCGGTAGTGCGTACACCTTCATTATCAGGTCCATATCCTGCATTACCTGGGGTAACACTTTGCCTTCATCGGCCGCTTGGAAAAGAGCTTTTGCGTATCTGACAGATATCTTACTATCGTTCATAATTCTACTTCAAATCAATTAATTTTTACATCATCCAGAAGGCGTGAAATAAGTGCATCCTGCTCTTTGCTTTGAGTAAGTTTTTCCCTGAGGATTTTCTCGGCAATTTCAACGGACAATATAGCAACCTGAGCTTTTATCTCGGCGATGGCTGCAGTCTTTTCGTTTCTTATATTCAAGCGGGCCGACTCAATGAGTTTGGCGGCTTCCTGCTGGGCTTTTTCCTTGGCCTCGTTAATGATTCTGTCTTTTACTTCGCGGGCTTCCTTCATGAGGGCTTCACGCTCCTGTTTGGCTTTTTGAAGGATTTCCTCGTTTTTCGACTGGAGCTTTTTCATATCATCTTTAGCTTTCTCGGCCGAATCGAGTGCTGATTTGATGCTGGCTTCCCGGTTTTTAACCGCATTTAGAATGGGTTTCCAGGCAAAAACCCTGAGGATTATCAGCAGCAGGAAAAAGATGAATGTTGTCCAGAATATTAATCCTATACCCGGGGTTACTAGATCCATGTTGTTTTTTTTTAAAAGTTCTTCAATAAAATAAGCCTGCAACCAACCGTTACGGGCTTATTTGTTTTGATTTAAGCGATAAGTGCTACAACCACTGCGAAAAGCGCAACGCCCTCGATTAGAGCGGCAGCGATAATCATAGAGGTTTGAATCAGGGAAACGGCTTCGGGCTGACGAGCAATGGCGTCCATTGCCTGTCCACCAATCCGACCAATTCCAATTCCGGCTCCGATTACGGCTAATCCGGCACCAACAGCTGCTAATGTTCCAGTCATAAGATTTAAAATTTAAATTAAACAAAAATTAAGCGTGATGATGTTCCTTGGCTGCAAGCCCTATAAACAAAGCGGAAAGCAATGTAAACACATAAGCCTGCAGGAAAGCAACAAGAATTTCTAGTACATCTATAAATAAAACCATTGGTATTGAGACCGATGAAACCCATAATGCCTTAAAGATGAAGATAAGACTTACAAGGCTCAAAACTACAATATGTCCGGCGGTTATATTGGCAAAGAGACGAATCATAAGTGCGAATGGCTTGGAAAACAGTCCGATTAGTTCAACAGGAATCATAATGGGAGCGAGCCAGACCGGAACTCCCGGGGTGGCAAAAACATGTTTCCAATGGTCTTTGGTACCGCTTACCTGGGTAATAACAAATGTAATGAGGGCAAGCACCATGGTTACGGCAATGTTTCCTGTTACGTTTGCTCCAAAAGGGAAAAATGGTATCAATCCCATGATATTATTCACGAGAATGAAGAAAAAAGCAGTGAGCAGATACGGCATAAATCTTTCGTACTTGTGATGCCCTATGTTCGGAATAGCTATTTCGTCGCGTATGAAAACGATCATCGGTTCCAGAAAGCCGTTAAAGCCTTTCGGAACAATATTTTTGGTTTTGTTGTACGAGTTTCCCATGCGGAGAAAGAGAAACAGGATAACTACAGCCGCCAGCATCATGCCTGCAACGGTTTTGGTGATTGAGAAATCCAATGGGGTCCCGATGGTTTCCCCGGCCTCGTTCATTTCTACGATTTTCCCGGTTTCCTCAGAGTAGGCGAATCCAAGGTAACTGTGGCCGTGAGCCAATTTCCCCGACATGAAAAAGTTCAGGCCCGAGTTTTGGCTGTACAGAATTACAGGTAAATAAACCGATACGTGCTCGCCATTCTTTTTGGTAAGAATGTGCCAGTCGTGCGAATCTTTTATATGGTCAATAATAAACTCGCCGGGGATAAATTCCTCGTGAGCTGTTTTTTCTTCAGCAACAGGGTGATCAGACGCCGATGCCGGAAACCAAAAGGTTATACTTGCAAGAAGTACAAAAAATATTCGTTTCGATAGTACCTGTAAACAATTCATCTACTTTTCTAAATTTTTTGCTTTCAATAGCTTAACAAATGAAAACAAGAGGTAAGAAGTAAAGGCTAAATATATAACAAAAAAAGTTAAGACAAATTCCAAAGAACGGTTTTTTGAAAAAAAGTAAACGATTACTATCAGGAAGAGGTAAAGAATGAATTTCAAGCTTATTGCGGCAAGGGTATGATTGAGCCAGGCCTTTCCCCCGATATCATATCCCCTTCTGAATACAAGCATTACAACGATACTAATAATAAACGATCCGGTTAGGATAATCGCTGTTTGTTCAAAAGGTATTCCGAAATGAAAAAAGTGAAACAGGAGGTAAAACGAAGTGCTTAGAATAAAAAAAATCAGAAAAAGCCGGATAAGGGGACTAATTACTTTCATTTTTTCTTCGTGATTTTAAGGAAATCTTTTAACACAACGTACATGGCAATAAATACGCCTATCAAAGATAGCACAATAATAAAAACAGAACGTCCCGGATAGTATTTTTCGTCAATTTTTTTCCCTGCCCACACAAAAGCAAGGATTATTGCGATCATCTGGAAGGCCAGTCCGGAATAACGGCTGTAGCTTTGTAAACCGGAGTGCTTGTTTTTATTTGGATTCGGAGGGTTTGGCAACATTCAGGGTGGCGTTACTTCCTGACATATCACATTTGCCTGTGAATACGGCTCCCGGTTCAATGGCCAGCTTGCTGGTAATGATGTCACCAAGAATTTTGGATTTGGCCCTAAGGGAAAGCAGTTCTGCAACAATAACTTTTCCATCAACAGAGCCCTCAACTTCAAAGTTTTTGCAATTGACTTCGCCGCTTACTTTGCCGGTATCACCAATGATAACCTTTCCTTTGGTTGTTAAATTTCCTTTGAGGTTGCCGTCGATTCTGATATCCCCGTTAGAAACAATGTTGCCTTCAATTATAGTTCCTGTTCCTATCAGGTTTATGGTGTGGTTTTCCATTTCGTTGCTTTTTGCCATGGGATAACTATTTTTTATTATGGATAACGGACAAATTTAAAAAAAATTAGCGATAAGGTAAAAAATCAGTAAACAGAGTGTCCAAACCTTGGAGCGATTTTAAGAAAGTCATCAAATTGCATGATAATCAATGCATTATGAACCATCATATGCCCATTTGAGATAGATTGAACCCCAGGTGAACCCTCCCCCGAAAGCCGACAATACGATATTATCGCCTTTCTTCAACTTCGGCTCCCATTCCCAAAGGCAAAGAGGTATGGTTGCAGCGGTGGTGTTTCCGAAGCGCTCAATGTTAATCATTACTTTTTCCTTTTCCAATCCCATACGCCTCGCCACCGCTTCAATAATCCTCATGTTTGCCTGATGAGGCACAAACCAGGCGATGTCTTCGGATTTCATATTGTTCCTGTCCATAATCTCAACGGAAACGTCTGCCATTTTTTGCACTGCGACTTTAAAAACCGCTTGTCCTTCCTGATACACAAAATGCTCCTTGTTATCGATGGTTTCGTGGGAGGAAGGGCGCAGAGACCCGCCTGCTTTCATATATAGGTGCTTGGCTCCCGAGCCGTCTACCCCGAAAATATGATCCATAACGCCGAACTCTTCTGTAGTTGGCTCCAAAAGAACCGCCGAGGCTCCGTCGCCAAAAAGAGGGCAGGTTGTGCGATCCGAATAATCGGTAATGGCCGACATCATATCAGCTCCCACCAGAATTACTTTTTTGTATCGGCCCGACTCGATAAAATTGGTGGCCGATTCGAGTCCGAAAACAAAACCCGAACATGCAGCTGACAGATCAAACCCCCATGAATTGACCAAACCCGCCTTGTGAGCAATAAGGTTTGCAGTAGAAGGGAAATGCATATCTGCGGTAATGGTTGCGCAAATAATCAGGTCAATATCTTTTGGGTCGGTATTCGTCTTTTTCAAAAGACCTTTTACAGCGCGGGCACCCAAATCAGAGGTTGCTTTTCCTTCTTCACGAAGAATTCTTCTCTCACGGATGCCTATTCTCTGCATGATCCACTCATCTGAGGTTTCGACCATGGTGCTCAACTCTTCATTGTTTAGAACGTAATCAGGAACATAGCCTTGAACCCCGGTAATTGCTGCGCGTATTTTTGTCATTATTCTAAAGCCGCTTTAATATTATTTATCAAATTTGATTTGCAAACCGTCCAGCTATTGAGAATCATATTTTTTATGGCCACACTGTTAGAAATGCCATGACCTACAATAACCGGCTTGTTTATGCCCAGTACAGGGGTTCCACCAAAATTTTCGAAGTTGAATTCTTCGAAGTAATCATCCTTAATACCTCTGTCTCTAACCAGATGATAGAAGCCTTCTGCCTGCTTGAGAATTATGTTTCCAACAAATCCGTCACAAACCAGCACCTCTGTTTTTAAATTATTGAAAAACTCATTTCCTTCAATGTTTCCAACAAAGTTGAAATCCTTGCTTTCTTTCATGAGTTGAAAAGCCGATTTGGTTATCAGGTTCCCTTTTTCGTCCTCGCTCCCAAGATTCACCAAACCAACCCGGGGTTGTGCGATATTAAAAAGAACCCTGGAATATATCGATCCGAGAATTCCGTATTGATAAAGCACGTCGGGCCTCGAATCGGGATTTATACCCACATCAAGGAGCACATTTGGGGTACCGGTCAAATTCGGTAAAATTGCCGTTATGGCCGGACGGATAATCCCCGGAATGGGAGTAATTACTTTGCTGGCTCCAATGAGCATCGCACCCGTATTGCCTGCACTGCAAAATGCATCGATTTCTCCAGCCTTCAGCATTTTAAACCCTTTAACAATGCTGGATTCCGTTTTGGTGGAAAAAGCCTTGTAGGGATGGTCGCTCATGAGTATTGACTCACTTGCATGCACAATTGAGACCGTATTAAAATCAAATCCATTATCCTCAGAAATTTGGATAATGGATTCTCGGTTGCCTATTAAAACCAATTCAACATCTTCGGGTATCTGATCGCGTGCAAGAAAACTACCCAAAACAGTTGTTTGTGGTGCGAAATCCCCACCCATTATATCAACACCGATTCGCATATGGAAAAAATTATACTTCCTTATGAAAAGGAAGTGCGTTAAACTTTTTCAGTTTCTTTATCAATAACCAACTTGCCTTTATAATAAAGGTTTCCATCTACAAAATATGCGCGGTGTCTTCTGTGAACAGTACCGGTGGTTGGGCAGGTTGACAAGGTCGGTGTAGCCGCTTTGTCATGGGTTCTTCTTTTATCTCTTCTGGTTTTGGATATTTTCCTTTTAGGATGTGCCATTTTATTGATTATTTAATTTAAATTCTTCAGTTTGTCCCACCTGGGATCAATAGTATCAATTTTCAAATTGCTTTTTTCAACTTTCAACTCATTCAACTTTTTCAGCATCACCGGATCACAACCCGGATTGTTTTTGTCGGCCTCCGGATGCACCTTTTTGTAAGGAATGCTTAAAGCTGCAAATTCGTAGATGTACTGCGCTATATTGATCCGGGACTCTTCCCTGGGAATTACTATAACATTGTCATCCAACTCCTCAAACCTGTCGCCAAACCTCAGGAACATTTTCTCAGTTACCTCAAGCTCGTAATCAAATAACTCCAAACAACGATCACAGATAAGTCTAAGGGTGCCGCTTATGTGAAAATCAAGTTCAATGAACTGTGGACCTTTTTTCAAAGTGAGGTCCAAAACTATATCTCCCCCAGGCAGATCCGGATTTTCGAAATGCTCAAAAAACCCAGACCCTATCTCATATTCATAATTGTGAATTCCTTCCTTCAAACCATGAATAGGAATCTCATATTCATCCAATACCTTCACCAGGGTCAAAAATTTATCGTGCAAAAGTATAAATTAATCTTTTAATAAAAAAAGAATTTTAAATGTTAAGCTTCCAGAGCTGTGAAAATAGCAATGCCAAAGCCGTTGAAACCTTTAAAATATCTGCATTTCGATGGTTTCCATAAGCGCATCGATGAAATAATCATTCTTTGGAATGAACTTTACGGCCCCATTGGTAATAAACTCATCGGCGAGCAACTGATCCTCAAGACTGGTAAGGATTATCACCGGAAGTTGGTTGTCGTAATTCTTTATCTCTCTCAAGATTTCCATGCCGGTTTTATTGGTGTCTCCGGCCGATTTGAAAATGTAGTCCAATACAATTAGGTCAGGTTTGAGTCCGAGTTGCGCAATACACTCTTCTCCAGAGAAAAAAGTTTTAACATCATAGTCCTGCCTGTTTTTTAAAGTGTACTCCAACAGGTTGAGAATCATTTTGTCATCATCTACAAAAAAAACTAATTTTCCCATCTTCCTTTTCTTTAACCTTAATAACCTGCAATTTAACTATTTTCGTCTACTTCGATCAATTGTTTCAAAAAGCCAACGAGTTTCTCGCGAATTGCTTTCTATATAATTGTGCGGTAGATAAATAGAGCAGTTTATCAATTTAGATAAAAATTCTTTGTCTCCGCAAAGATGTGGAAAATAAATCTAAAGTTTTATTTAAGTCTTAAAAAAATGGTCTCGTCAGCCTTAAAACAGCATTTTTCTTCTATCCGATTGCTTTTTGCTGTAACTTCATAACCGTTTAAGTCGTCATAGTACAAAGTTTTCGTTTTTTTTAGACAGAAAAAATCCTAAAAATCTCAAAAAATGCTGGTAACAAAGAATTTGTACAAGGTGTTTAAGACTTCGGAAGTTGAAACAACGGCTTTGCGGAATATTGACCTGGATATTAAACCCGGCGAGTTTGTTGCTATTATGGGTCCCTCGGGCTGCGGTAAATCCTCTCTTCTAAACCTATTCGGTTTGCTGGATGAGCCCACTTCGGGAAACATTTTTTTTAATGGAACCGAGGTGTCAAATTTCAAAGAGAAACAACGAACCCTCCTCCGGAAGGGTAATATCGGTTTTATATTCCAGAGCTTCAACCTGATCGAGGAGCTGACAGTTTCCCAGAACGTTGAACTCCCCCTTTATTATTTGGGCTTTTCCGCGAAACAGAGAAAGCTTAAGTCGGATGAAATACTTGAGAAAATGAACATCCTTAACCGAAAATCGCACTACCCGCAGCAACTTTCCGGCGGTCAGCAACAGCGGGTTGCCATTGCAAGGGCTGTTGTTAGTAACCCTAAACTGGTGCTGGCTGACGAACCTACCGGAAACCTTGATTCGGAAAACGGTGAGCAGGTAATGAATCTACTGAAAGAATTGAACAAGGAGGGAACTACCATAATTATGGTAACCCACTCGGCTGAGGATGCAGAAAAGGCCGATAGAATAATCAACTTGTTCGACGGGCAAGTGGTAACCGAAAACATTCGTAAAGCTATTTAAATTTGTAAGCCATGTCACATCTTAAACACTACCTAACTACTTTAGTTAAGGCATTCCAGAGGGATTTGTTTTATTCCCTTATCAATCTGTTTGGACTCGCAATCGGCCTTGCATCTGCTTTTCTCATATTCCTCTACATTCAGGATGAACTGAACTATGATAAGCACTTTGAGTCTTGCGACAGGATATACCGACTTGAGGCAAATTTCAACATTAAGGGAAAGGAAGACAAGTTCGCTGTTACCCAGTTTCCCATGGCGCCAACCTTAATGGATGAATATCCTGAAATTGAGACCTACACAAGGCTGTTTCCTGCCGACGCCTTGTTTTTTGAGAAAAATCAGGAGTTTTTTCAGGAAGACTCTGTCTATTATGCGGATAGCACTGTTTTTGAGGTTTTTTCCCACAGCTTTATTCAGGGGGATGCAAGGAAAGCACTCGTTGAGCCAAATTCCATTGTGATATCATCATCGATGGCCAAAAAATATTTTGGCAAAACCAATGTGATAGGTGAGACCCTCAAAACCAACGATAATAACCTCTTTACCGTACAGGGCGTTTTTGAGGACATCCCATGGAATACCCATCTGCGTTATAACGGTCTGATTTCGAGTACCACGGTAGCGATGCGCATCGGAGAAGAGCGTTTTAACGACAGGAGTGCAGGATCCTTCTGGAATATCAGTGTTTACAGCTTTATCAGATTGAAGCCCAATACCTCAATAAACAGCATTTTTGATAAGTTCCCAGCATTCTACGACAAGTACATGAGGGAACTGGGCGATCAGATCAACGGGGGCTTCACGCTTATGGCCACAGATATTTCCGCGATCCATTACAGTACCTCAAACCTGCAGTACGATCAGCCAAAAGGAAACAAATCCTACCTTTACATTCTTGGGTTTGTCGGGCTTTTTATTGTAATAATTGCAAGTATTAATTATATGAACCTCGCCACTGCCCGATCAGCCCGGAGAGCCAGGGAAGTTGGAATGAGAAAGGTGTCGGGTGCCCACAAGGGCCTGCTGATACGGCAATTTTTGGGCGAATCCGTACTGCTTTCTTTCGCTGCAATGGTAATTGCAGCAGGTATAATTGTATTGGTGCTTCCCTTATTCAATGAGTTCTCATCGAAACAGTTTGCCATCATGAATCTGCTTTCTCCCTCGGTATTGCTCATCTTGTTGGGAATAACCGTATTTGTGGGCTTGCTTTCGGGGATGTACCCCGCATTCTATCTGTCGTCGTTCGATCCCGTGAAAATTTTGAAGGGTATAGCTGTTAGCGATAAGAATGGAGCTTCGTTCAGAAGATTTCTCGTTGTTCTGCAGTTCTCTATCTCGGTATTTATGATTATCGGTAGTCTGGTGGTCAGCAGCCAGCTGAATTTCATGAAAAGCAAAGACCTTGGCTTCGATAAGGAGGATGTGATTGTAATAAGCCTTCGCGACTCTACCCTAAGGACCAATCTGGAGGCTTTCAAGGAGGAACTGAAGAAAAGCCCTCTAATTCTGGCGGCTGGCGCCTCAACTTCAAACCCGGGACAGGATTTCGGCAAGAACGTTATGAGGATTGAAGGTGCGGATGGAACTATGGAAGAAGAAGCGCTTAACAATTTCTTCGTAGACTACGATTATATCGAAACAATGGGCTTCCGGATCGATACCGGCAGAGTTTATTCGCGAACCATGGGAACAGATCTCGATAAGGCTTTTATTATTAACCAAAAAGCTGCAAGCGAATTCAACTGGCACGACAAAGCCTTGGGCAAACGCTTCCAAAACCGTCTCAATTTGGATGGTACGGCAGCTATGGATGGCGAAATCATTGGGGTTTTGGATGATTTCAACTACGGATCACTCCATAATCCAATTGAACCCATGGTTCTGATGCTTACCGACCGAAACGAATTCTTCCGCAACCTCAGCGTACGGATCAAACCCGGATCAGCTAATGAAGCCATCGAATGGATACGGAATACCCGCGAGAGGTTTGATCCTTATTTCCCTTTTGAATATAAATTTCTCGACCAGTCCATTAACGAATATTACAAGGAAGAATTTGCGATCAGTAAGATTTTCAAAGTCTTCACGATCTTGACATTATTCGTTGCCGCACTCGGACTACTTGGATTATCGGCATTTATTACCCAGCAAAAGACTCGTGAGATCGGATTGCGGAAGGTATTGGGTTCTTCCTCTGCACAGGTTGTAGCGATGTTTTTAAAGGATTTTGGTCTTTGGGTAATCGTTGCAAACCTTATTGCTTTTCCTTTTGCATGGTACTTTATGGACAAGTGGCTGCAGAACTTCTTCTATAAAATTAACATCGGCATCGGTTTTTTCATAATTGCCCTGATGTTGTCGCTGTTTGCGGCCCTAATAACTGTTTCGTGGCAAAGCTTCAAGGCATCGAGGCTAAACCCTTCCGAATCATTGAAATACGAGTAGATTCCGCTTTCTCGTATGCTTGCAGCCGGCTCTGAAATCGTTTTTCAGACCGGTTGCTTTTTTGTTTTAAAGCGATTTGAAAATATGTTTTACCACTCTGCAATAAGGTTAATTTTTTTGTATGTACTTTTGCGGAAATATTTTTTACCATGGGAAGCATACAAGGGAAATACTTTTTGAGGGGGAATGATCTTCGGGAAGATTATGAATTTGATAATTCGTTTCTCACTAAGGGGAACAACTTCTATGAGGTCGTGAGAATACAGGAGAGTGTTGTGCTCTTTCTGGAAGACCATATGAACAGGTTGGAAGGCTCTGCCAGGATTTCAAACCTGCGTCCTTTTGTGAATGCTGCGGAGATGAAAAAATTGCTTTTTCGACTTATCCGGGCAAACAAGATGACCGAAGGAAATCTGAAATTTGTTTTTCACTTTGGAACGGGAGAGTGGGAGAAAACCTTTATGGCTTACCCGGTACCTTACTATTATCCTGAAGATTCGGTATATGCCTCAGGAGTAAGCACTGATATTTTTAAATTCGAGCGGCCCAATCCCTCGGTAAAAAACTGGTTTTCGAACTACAAAGCAGAGATTGCTATAATTAAGGCTGATAAGCAGCTTTACGAACTGATTCTCGAGAGTGAGAACGGAACCATAACCGAAGGCAGTCAGTCGAACCTTTTTGTGGTTAAAAACAATGTCATTTATACTGCGCCAAAAGATACCGTTCTGGAAGGCATAACCCGGAGAAAAATCGTGGAAATTTGCGAAAAAGCAGGAATCCCTCTTGAGGAAAAAGTATATAACCGCGAATTTCTTCTGAATGCAGATTCTGTCTTCCTTTCCGGAACATCGGCCAAGATTCTGCCGATATCAAAAATCGGGGATACGAACATCAATCCCTCCCATCCCTTGATGAAAAAAGTAAGTGAGCTATATGACGAAGTAATAAACGAATATATCAGCTTGCATAAAAATGAGTTTTGATGTTGTAATCATCGGAGGGGGAATAGTAGGATTGGCCACGGCATTGAAATCCAAAGAGCTAAATCCATCTCTGAAAATCTGTCTGCTTGAGAAAGAAGACGGGCTTGCCCGGCATCAAACGGGTAACAACAGCGGGGTTATTCACTCGGGGATTTATTATAAACCGGGTAGTTTGAAAGCCGAGAACTGTCTCAGGGGATATTCCTACCTCTTTGAATTCTGCAGAAACAACGAAATACCCTTTGAACTAACAGGAAAATTGATTGTTGCCACCCGTCCTGACGAGCTGAAAAGCCTCGACGATTTGTACCAACGAGGGTTATCCAACGGCCTTTGTGATATCAAAAAGCTCGACCGCGATCAGCTTTCCGAATATGAGAAACATGTAGCCGGAATTGCAGGCGTGTATGTGCCCTATACAGGCATTGTAGATTATAAAAGCGTATGCCGGAAAATGGCAGAGCTGTTTGTGGAAAAATATTCGGGGGCTATTTTCACGAGTCATGAGGTACGGGGAATTACTTTTGATGGAGGTATTGCTCATATTCAAACCACAGGCAATGACTTTTCAGCGAAACTCGTTGTAAACACAGCCGGATTGTTTTCCGACCGGGTGGCCCGGTTCACCTCAGAAAAGCAGGATTTGAGAATTATTCCTTTCAGAGGAGAGTATTACAAGCTTAAACCTGAGAAGGAGTATCTGGTTAAAAACCTTATTTATCCTGTTCCCGATCCCAATTTCCCTTTTCTGGGAGTGCATTTTACCCGGATGATCAATGGCGGGGTTGAGGCGGGACCCAATGCGGTTTTTGCTTTTAAGAGGGAGGGATACCGGAAAACAGACGTATCGATTCCCGATTTGTGGGATTCGTTAAGATGGCCCGGATTTCAGAAGGTCATGCTCAAATATACCCGGATGGGACTGGGCGAGTATTACAGGTCGTATAACAAGAGCGCATTTACCAGAGCTCTGCAACGCCTGGTTCCCGAAATCAGCAGTGAGGATCTTATTCCCGGGGGAGCAGGAATCAGGGCTCAGGCATGCGACCGACAGGGAAAGCTTATTGACGACTTTTTTATAGCCGAGAACAATAGAGCGATAAATGTGTTAAATGCCCCGTCACCTGCAGCCACTGCTTCGCTTTCAATTGGCGAAACCATTGCACGGAAAGTTGTTTCAAGGTTCAAATAGAAAAAAATGCTGATTATGTCAAAAACCCTCACCTCACTGGTCTTTTTAATTCTGCTCTTCCCTCGTTTCGGAGCGAATGCTCAATTCTCGAAGGAAAACAGCGGGGAATTTATTTTTTCGTTTTCCGAGGTACAACGCATGGGTATCGATATACCCACAAAAATGAGGTTTACCTTGTTTTTTCATGCGGGCCAGAACATGCACTATGATTTTACCAACAACTTTGGGTTTTTCAGCGGGTATGGCATCAGGAATATCGGAATTGTAACCGAAGAAGGAAATACCGTAATAAAGAGGCGAACTTACTCGCTAGGTGTTCCTTTGGCACTGAAGCTGGGATCCTTTAACGACCATATCTATGTTTACGGGGGAGGAGAACTGGAACTGTTTTTCCACTACAAGCAGAAGCTGTACATCAACGGCGACAAGACCGCTAAGCTTAGCCAATGGTTCAGTAATCGTACCGAGCGCTTTGCGCCTTCATTTTTCGCAGGCATCCAGTTTCCCAAAGGCATCAACCTGAAATTCAAGTATTACCCCCGGAACTTTTTAAATGTTGATTACAGGGGATATGATTTTAACACGCCGGTAGATTATTCGGATTTCAACCAAACACAGCTTTTTTATTTCTCGCTGAGTTTCAATTTCAAAAACCAGGATTTGAAGAAGCTCTACAGTCCTGAAACCGGACCGGGTAGAATTGCCGGTCTTTAGAGCCGGGTTTGCTTACAAGCGGTTAGAATGGATAGAATCAGTATGTGCGAAAGAGTGCTATGTTTGATTCTTTTTCCCAGTAGGCATCATATTAAAGAGAATTTGCTATTTTTGCAGCATAATGGGCTATTAACTCAGTGGTTTAGAGTGCTACCTTGACAGGGTAGAAGTCACAGGTTCGAATCCAGTATAGCCCACATTAATTTTAACGGAACGCCTTTATCTGTAATGGATTTGGGCGTTTTTATTTTGGTGTACCGACGCCCTACTGGAATAATTTGAGAAATTCGTGTTTGGATTTGTCAGGGCGGGACTGCAATTCTCAGCTATTATGTTGCTTAAAATAAGTGGCATATATTTTTTTGCCACAAGATTGTATCCCAAGTTTATTTTTTAGCTGTTTTTCCATCTCGACCCTAAAAGCCATTTAAGGCACAAACATACTTGCAATCAGAATATTTACAGGAAAGCTTATTCTCCGCCTGATTAAAAGAACTCGAAATAGTACCCGTACATTCTTTTTGAAAACATCGAATCCATACTGGGGTTAGTTCATCAGGCGTAGTTTTCATAGTTTCATCAGCGAGCAGGGAGAAGGAAGAAATGAGAACAATCGAAAAAAAATATTGTAGTTTTGTATAGGAGCAGGAAATGATATACCATTTTAATCAATGGCCGAAAAATTTAGAAATAGATATCGGATACCTTCCACACGATTGCAAACCTGGGATTATGGAAGCAAGGGGGCATATTTTGTTACAATTTGCACCTTTGGTAGACAACATTTTTTTGGGGATATAACAAATGGCCGGATGCAATTATCCATAATCGGAA
>JAIFNN010000108.1 GCA_020047715.1 Bacteroidota bacterium
GCCGTAAATCGGGTATTACAGTTCCCATTATTCCGGGGATCAAGCCTATCACAACTATAAAGGATGTTGAAGTGCTTCCCCGGGTGTTTCATATTGAGATACCCAACGATCTGGTAAAAGAAGTGCAGAAATGCAAAACGAATGCCGAGGCAAAACAAGTTGGTGTGGAATGGGCAATTCAGCAATCCCTCGAACTAAAAAAAGCAGGAGTACCTGCTTTGCATTATTACACTATCGGGATTTCCGACAACATCAGACAAATCGCCTCAAAGGTTTTTTAGGGGGAAATGCAATAATCATTTACATCTCTTTGCAAGGAGACAAAATAAAAAGAGGCTGCCTAAAACTAAGACAGCCTCTTTTTATTGCTTGTTATACCAGTTTCCAGCCTGCGCGATAATTGTAGTGCAGCATTCTTGTTGCAGCACCGTCTTCATCATCCACAAAGGTTTCGGTTTCAGGATTCCATTTAAGGGTTCTCTTCAGTTCGCATGCAATGTTTCCTAGGGTGCACACGGTGCAGCTGCTGTGCCCGATTTCTACCGGAACGAGAGGATCTTTCCGTGAACGTACCGATTCAATGAAATTTATCTGATGAGGGATTTTGGTTTCGTAAGGACCTTCCTCCTCTTCAGATTTCGGAGCATAAAACTTGGGGTCGGATGCATTGAAAGAACCGCGACTGACTTCAATCCAGCCGTTCTCCCCATGAAATTTCACGCCCTTTGTCTTACTTTCGTTAAAAGGTTCGGAAGTCATTATAACACCATTTGCATATTTGAACGACATATATTCGGTTCCGTCGCCGATAGGTGAAATCTCAACGGGACCATTCCGGTCCATTCCAAGACCCCATTGTGCAACATCGAACATATGGGCGCCCCAGTCGGTTGTAAATCCTCCTCCCATTTCTTTATACCAGCGCCATGCGCCCCAGATTTCCTCATCTTGCTCAGGGTCAAGGGAGATAGGGGGATTCAGTTCGTGGTTGAAATGTATGGAACCAGTGAGTGGTCCCAACCAAAGATCCCAGTTCAAATCGGCAGGAAGTGTTTCTTCCGGGAGATTATAGGGTGTAGGGGGAGCACCAACATAGGCATTTACAAGGCTGATATTTCCGAGGGCGCCGGTTTGAACCAAACTTACGGCATGCTGGAAATTTGGATCGGAACGTTGCTGACTTCCAACCGCCAGTATTCGTCCGGTTTCGCGAACCGCTTTTCGTAACTCTTGTCCTTCTTTGATTGTAAAGGTTAATGGTTTTTCCAGATAAACATCTTTTCCAGCTTTGCAAGCGGCAATTGCAATCATTGCATGTGCATGATCGGGCACAGCTATCACTACGGCGTCGATATCCTTGTTGGCTAAAAGATCCTCGTAATTTTCATACATCTGAACGTCAACTTCCTTGCCTTCTTTAGCATAGAATGCTTTCACCCTTTTCTCGAAGCGGTCACGTTTGATGCCATACACATCGCTACCGGCTACTATTCTAACGCCTGGAATCTGAAGAAAGCCATTCATTAAGTATATTGCCTGGCGACCAATACCAATAAAACCAATCCTGATATCGCCGGAAGCCTTCTCGGCTATGCATCCATAAGCACCGGGCACAACCATGAGCGCAGCGAGTCCTGCTGCTGAAGTGCCAAGGAATTGCCTCCTTGACCAAACCATTTTCTGACTTTTCATTTTCAAATCTTCGTTTAATATTGAATTATTGATGTTTAGTTCAGTATAAAAAATTTAATAACTTACAATGAGAATCATTTATTGCCTCAGAGAAAAAATAGATTTTTTATTTTTTGGGAATCGCTGCCAGAGTTTCTGTCAAAAAATCATAGAATTTCGCAACGGTTGCAATATTTACTTTTTCATCCGGGGAGTGAGGGAAGCGAATGGTAGGTCCAAAAGAAATGAGTTCCATTTTAGGATAAACGGCACCAATGATGCCACACTCCAGTCCGGCGTGAATAACCTTCACCTCAGGTGTCTTTCCGTACTTCTTAAGGTAAACATCTTTCATGGTTTTCAAAATCACCGAATTGACATTTGGTTTCCACCCCGGGTAAGTCCCATCATGCAGAACCTCCATTCCTCCGAGTTCCATAACAGATTGCGTCATATGCCCGAGACTGATTTTTGCCGAATCCACAGAGCTACGAAGCAGACATGTAATCCTGGCTTCGCCTTTTTCGGCCTTTACAATAGCCATATTGGTTGATGTTTCAACAATACCTGAAATCTCAGTGCTCATGCGCATTACTGCGTTAGGCACGCCGTAGACGATTTTAATTAACCGCGACTGCGCTCCTGCTTCCATAATCCCTGAAGGCATTGCGGCAGATTCGGCAAGTAAGGTAAGTCCCGGATCGGGTGTTGCAAATTCATTACTGTAGACAGCCTTGCAGTCATTTATAAGGTTTAAGAAATCCGTCTTGTGTTTTTCAGGGATTACGACCGTTGCAAAAGCCTCGCGGGGAATGGCGTTTCGCAGACTTCCTCCGTCTAATGAAGCGATGCGCAAACCAAGATCCTGAGCAGCCCAAAGTATCCGGTTCATAATCTTGTTGGCATTTCCACGCCCAAGATTGATATCCAATCCGGAGTGCCCACCCTTGAGCCCAGTAACTGAAATTTTGAAGGCTGTCATTCCTGCCGGCACAGGTTCTTCTTTGTATTTGAGTTTACCGGTTGTATTCATCCCTCCGGCGCAGCCAATATACAATTCGCCTTCATCCTCCGAATCAAGGTTCAGAAGAATGTCTCCTTTCAAAAGATTCGGCTTAAGCTCAAAGGCACCTGTCATGCCGGTTTCCTCGTCGATGGTAAGGAGGACCTCCAGAGGACCATGTTTCAACGATTTATCCTGAAGAACAGCCAGTGCAGCAGCAACGCCAATTCCGTTGTCGGCTCCGAGGGTGGTACCGTTGGCTCTAACCCATTCACCATCAACAACCGTTTCGATGGGATCCTTTTCGAAATCGTGCTTTTTATCCGAATTTTTCTGGGGTACCATATCCAGGTGTCCCTGTAAAACAACTCCCATAAGGTTTTCCATTCCGGGTGATGCGGGTTTGCGGATAATAACATTCCCAATTGCGTCGACAATAGTTTCTAGTCCTAGTTTTTCACCAAAAGCCTTTGCCCAAGCAGCAGCTTTATCTTCCTTTTTGGAAGGACGGGGGATTTGTGTGAGTTCGTGGAAGTTGCTCCAAAGGGATTCGGGTTTCAGGGATTTAATGTTGCTCATGGGATATATTGTTAAAATAATATTGGACTATGACTTCGTTCTTATCATCGCAAATTTAGTAATTCCCTCCGATAAATATCATAATTGGACTGCCAACTATTAAGCTGGGGATGAATGTAGGTTTCGATAAATTAAATAGTTCAGACATTACTTGTGCAATATCCTTAATATTTTATAAAATACATGTGCAATATGCTTTTCTTAGAAGTCCACTTTCTGTCAAATAACGCATACAGACCGATGCAGGACGTAAACGCCATGACAAAAATCACTAATTGCACATTCAAATAAACATTTATTAGATTATTTGTTCATTTTGTTGTGCGTTTTGTGTCTTTGTAAAAATTACTTTAACAAAGCAATGAGGACACTTTACCAGAAATTTGAATCGAGGTTACTATCCGTTCGGACTTGAAAATGAAATGGATTTACGTTTAGGGCAAATAATTGTGCAAACTTTGGAAACAGATTTTGTTATTGATAATTACACGTTTGAGGTTGGTGGGAAAAACAAGAAGCAAACACAAATTGAGAAAGATGGTAAATCATTTGTGGTAAAAGATGATATTGAGTTTGGGGATCTTAATGTGATACCCCTGTGGGCTTTTGGGTTAAATTATTGAAAACATTTATAACAAGAAGCTTTCCATTTCCTCCAACCTTCCTGCAAAGTAGAGCGGCAAAGAAACCAGGTTATAGCTGAGCAGCTCTTTATCCGGTAAATTTACTGATGCCTGCAATTCCTTCCCTGTTGATGGAATATCAAGATTTAACCTGATGCCGGTTTTCTTGTTTTTTTCAGCTAAAAATACATGTAAAGACCTTAGAGTCCCTCTTTTTCCTGCTTTTATTTCAACCGGAAAAACACTGTTCCCTATTTGGAACAGACAGTCAATTTCAGCATTTGAGTTTTTAGCTTCGCGAACCCAATAGTTAAGGTTCTTCTCCAGATAAGGTTTGCTGCCGGCAATAAACTCCTGAAACACAAACTGCTCAGCCAGAGTCCCCTCAAATGCAGTTATCAGCATATCTAAATCCTGTAGTTTTATTCCTGCCAAATGATTTAACATACCTATATCAAGGAAAACGGGTTTAAAAACATCCTTTTCCTGTAATTGGGTAATGGGTACGGTTGCAGACCGGGTATGCCTGACCAAATGAATTATCCTGGTCATCTCCAATTTTATAAAAGCATCTTTCAGAAGACTGGAGTGTACGCCCGAGGTGATATTTGAGTATTTTACCTTTTTCCCAATGTTGTTTGCCACATAATGTAATACATCTTTCAGATGCTCCTGTTGCTTTCGGGTACCGTATTTAGCAAAATCAAACTGTATGGATTGAATAAGCCCGGAATGGATCCTTTCGATTCCGGATAAATTCTTTTCGTTAAGGTAGTATTGAACAGCTTCGGGCATACCTCCAATAAAAAAGTATAAGCGGAGTAATTCCAGAATGCGGTTATGAATTGCAAGACTGAAAGCTTCGGTGGGAGCAAACTCATGGATGGCATTTACGAGCCCGTTTTCATCAAGTGCACCCAGAAACTCGTAAAAGCTCATGGGATACATAAATGCAAAATCAACCCTGCCAACGGGCATTGGGTACTTCATTTCATTCAGGCTGATATCGAGGAGCGATCCGGCAGAAATAATATGTAAACCGGGGTTTTGTTCGTAGAAGTATCTCAAAGCTACAATGGCCTTAGGTGATACCTGGATCTCATCAATGAAAAGCAATGTATCCCCTTCAATAATGGGTATCTGGTACAAGGCTGTAAGCTCATTAATGATGAGTTGAGGCTGGAGGCTTTCAAACACATTCTGTATGTTTCTCTCCTGTTCCAGGTTTATCCTCAGAAAATACCTGAAGTTTTCCCTGGCAAATTTCTCAATAGTATAGGTTTTACCAACCTGCCTTGCGCCCCTTATAATCAGAGGCTTTCGGTAGGAACTTACCTTCCACTCCGCCAGATACTTCTCAATTTCCCTATACATGACTTTTTTTTACAAAAATAACATATTGTATTGGATATTGGAAGCGAATATATATAATACTATTGTTTTTTAGAAATTATATGCCCATAATACTATTGGAATTTGGAAGTATCCGCTTGCCTAGTT
>JAIFNN010000092.1:0-45759 GCA_020047715.1 Bacteroidota bacterium
CCAAATTCGTGAAGAAATTCATTAGCCAGGCTGAATTCCTTTTCCGATTGCTCCCTGCTTACGTAGACTTTCGGACTTATCTCGAAAGTTACTTCCATCACAACTGCCGAATCGCCGGATCTTATTATGCTATAGACATTTACCGGAGGCTCTTGTATCTCGGAAAGCCGGGCACCAAAAATGGTGTATTCGCCATTTTGGACAGTGAGTTTGGATTTGGTTCCTTTTTCCAATTTTTTGGTCCATGCATCTGCAAGCTCTGCATAACCTGCTTCAGGGATTTCCATTTTCAATCCCGGATATTCGCCATGACTGAAACGAATCAAGTTTTCTTCAAGAGTTATCGGCCGCTGGCATTGGGCCGTTTGCGAAAAGAACATAACCATAAAGGTTATAAAGCCGAATAGAGTACAGGATAACTTACCCATAGCTAAATTTTTTACGGTTAGAAATTGATAAGGAAAAAGGTAAGTTACAACAAAATAAAACCTATTTCAACCCTGAAAGTTTCTTGATCTCGTTGAGTTTGTTCAAAGCTTCTATGGGAGTGAGATTGTTGATATCCATCTTCATGATCTCATCCCGAATCTGTCGCAGCACCGGATCTTCAAGCTGGAAAAAACTGAGTTGCATCCCTTCGCGGTTCGAAGCGATTTCAGCAACAGGTTTGCTTAGTCCTTGTCCGCCTGAGGATTTCTCCAATTCAACAAGAATTTCCCCGGCCCGTTTCACAACCGACTTTGGCATTCCCGCCATACGGGCAACGTGAATACCAAAGCTGTGCTCACTGCCCCCCCTGACGAGCTTGCGCAGGAAAATTACTTTATCGTCGAGTTCTTTAATTGAGATGTTATAGTTTCGAACCCGGCCAAAGGCGTTTTCCATCTCATTCAACTCATGGTAATGCGTGGCAAAAAGGGTTTTCGCTTTAAAGCTTGGGTGTTCATGAATATATTCTACCATGGCCCAGGCAATCGAAATTCCGTCGTATGTGCTGGTCCCACGACCTATTTCATCGAGAATGATCAGGCTTCGGCCCGAAAGGTTATTCAAAATGCTTGCTGCCTCGTTCATCTCCACCATAAAAGTGGATTCGCCCAGAGAGATATTGTCGCTGGCTCCCACCCGGGTGAAAATCTTATCGACCAGGCCTATCTCGGCTTTCGCAGCCGGAACAAACGAACCCATTTGTGCCATGAGCACAATTAAAGCTGTTTGTCGCAAAAGAGCCGATTTACCTGACATATTGGGCCCTGTAAGGATTATGATCTGCTGATCGTCGCTATCCAGAATCAGATCGTTTGAAATATACTTTTCATCCACTGGAAGTTGCAGCTCGATGACCGGATGTCGGCCTTCTTTGATGTCGATAATATCGGAATCGGAAAGCACAGGCCTCACATAGTTGTTATCCACTGCGATTCGCGCAAACGACAAGAGACAGTCAAGCCGTGCCAGCAGGCTGGCGTCGAGCTGTATTGCGGGAACAAATCCCCCGATACTGTACACAAGGTCCTGATAGAGTTTTCCTTCGAGTGCAAGGCTCTTTTCCTCGGCTCCGAGGATTTTCGACTCGTATACCTTGAGTTCCTCGGTTATATAGCGCTCCGCACTTACGAGGGTCTGCTTCCTTATCCAATCGCCCGGGACCTTATCCTTGTGTGTGTTCCGAACCTCGATGTAATAACCGAAAACGCCGTTAAATCCAATTTTGAGGGAGGTAATCCCTGTTTTTTCAATCTCCCGCTGTTGAATTTCAAGGAGGTAATCTTTGCCGGAATACATAATTTTCCTCAGTTCATCGAGTTCCTCCGACACACCCGAAGCGATAACATTGCCTTTGTTCAGCTGGTTCGGCGGGTCTTCGTGCAACTCCCCCGAAATCCGCTCTATTACCGTGTCACAGGGATTCATTTGCTCGCCCAGCCTCTTGAGGGAGTCAATGCCTGAGTTAAGGCAATATTCTTTCAGGGGATGAATGGCCGACAGCGAGATTTTGAGTTGTTGGAGTTCACGCGGGTTGATTCGGTTCACAGCAACTTTTGAGATTATCCGCTCCAGGTCGCCCAATTTCTTTAGCTGATCTTCAAAGAGCTTACGTTCCGGCTCGTTTTCCTTGAGGTATTCCACAACGTCGAGCCGTTCTTCCAGAGGATAAATGTCTTTCAGGGGGAGTGCCACCCAGCGCTTCAGCAGGCGGGATCCCATAGGAGAAACCGTTTTGTCTAGAACAGTGATAAGGTTGTGACCCTCTTCATATATGGAACGGAACAGTTCCAGATTGCGGATGGTAAACCTGTCGAGCCATACGTAATGATCCTCCTCGATCCGAGCCAGCCGGGTAATGTGGCTCACCTTGTCGTGACGGGTGAGGTCGAGATACTGTAATATGGCGCCGCTGGCAATAATCCCGCTGCTGAGGCTATCCACTCCGAAGCCCTTTAGGCTTTTGGTTTGGAAGTGGGAGTTGAGCTTCTCGCGCGCATTATCTTCCTGGAAGATCCATTCGTCGAGGGGATAGGTGTAATAGCCTGTTCCAAAGATGGAGTTGAACTCGTCGAGTTTCCGTTTTTCAATCAGGATTTCTTTGGGCTGGAAGCTACTGATCAGCTTGTCGATATACTCGCTGTTTCCCTCGGCTGTAAAAAACTCCCCCGTGGAAATATCAAGAAACGAAACCCCTGAAATATTTTTCCCAAGGTAAACGCTGCCCAGAAAATTATTTTCCTTATGGTTGAGCACATTATCGTTGAAAGATACGCCCGGTGTCACCAGCTCGGTAATTCCGCGCTTCACGATGTTTTTGGTAAGCTTGGGGTCTTCAAGCTGTTCGCAAATTGCCACACGTTGTCCGGCGCGGACCAGCTTTGGAAGGTAAGTGTCGAGCGCGTGGTAAGGGAATCCGGCCAATTCCACAAATGATGCTGAGCCATTGGCGCGACGGGTTAAGGTGATGCCCAGAATTTCGGCAGTACGGATGGCATCCTCCCCGAAGGTCTCATAGAAATCCCCTACCCTGAAAAGCAAAACCGCATCAGGATGTTTGGCCTTGATGGTGTAATACTGCTTCATCAGGGGTGTTTCGACGTACTTTGGTAGTTCGCTCACAGCGGAAATTATTATCGTAAGAAACAAAAATAAGAAAATTGGGGCAGTTTATTGGTTTCACTGTTAAATCTGCTGAATATTTCTTCAAGGACAATCCTGTACGCCATTTCGCACAAAAGAAACTATATTTGATCAATTGGCCATATTCCATGACAAACTATTTGGATAATTAACCAAACATGGACTATCTTTAATGGCCAAAATAGTTCGGCGTTTGAGCTGAGAATTTACTAAACATTCAAACTAGTATTTAATTAATACCTACCCACATGAAAAAAAGATCCTGGTTATTTATCCCGGTAATACTGCTTGCTGCGTTGGTTATATCATGCGACAAGAAGAAGGATGACGATGACAACACTGTTGAAAAATTCAGCACCCTGAGTGTTGAGGCAAACAAAGCCACTGTTGAAGATGCCGGCATAGAGCTCGTTGGCAAAATGAGCAGCATGGAGAATATTGAAACAGTAGGTGTTGTTGTTAATCTCGGGGAAATCCTCTCTACCACCAGCCCAAAGAAATCCTTTATAGCAAAAGAATCAAAAGTCATTTCAACTCTCGAAACTTTTGCTTCCGTGGCAAAGGGAGAAAAGAAAGTTAATGACCTGTACCGTGAAATGATCTCCTCTGACGAACTCTCAGAAGATCCCGAAAGCATTCAGGAAGTATGGGAGGAAAATGTAGGAACCTATACCTGGAACCCATCTTTTGAGGATTGGGATATTGTTTATGGGGGCAATAAAATACTTGTACTGTTTCCCTCTTCGGAGAGTTCAGTGACAAATGACGCCAGCCTTACGATTTCGAATTATGCCGGCATTATTATCAGCAATCCGATTGAAGATGATTATACAGGTGACCTGCCTGTTTCGCTGAATGCAGAGTTAAAATCCGGAACCAAGTCTCTTGTAACCATGGTATTCAGTGCCAGCTATAATGAGGAAGGGATTCCGAAAGCTATAGCCTCCGATCTCACGATTGAAGCCTATAAGTTTGAAGTCGATATTTCAAACACATCTGCCTTAGCTTCTGTTAATTACAAGTTTACTGAAAACGGAAATGTTATTATGGAGATGGGAGCCAGTGGCGAGGGATTGTTTACCCAAGACAATATTGACGACAACACTATCACCACCACTTACACTGAAACTCGTGGATACTATGATTATGTCTACAACGAAAGTACAGGATACTATGATGAATTTTGGGTTGAATATATCTATGAATGGGATGAAACCGAAGTCGAAGTTGAGGAAATCCTTAATTCTGCTAACGCTCATTTCCAGCTATTTGACATTGCCATAAAAGGTGAGATCAATGTTAAAGGAATGATGGATCAAATCAGACTGATCGATAAGGACCTGGAAGACGAATTGATTTCAGAGGATGATGCAAATTCCCGCGGAATAGCTGCAATAAACGAGTATGTAAACCTCCGCCTTGTTAATGTGAAAACCAATGAGATCATGGCTAAGGCTGAGGCGTATGTTGTTAATGACTTGGAATATGATGATTCCTATATCGATTTCCGGTTAACCTTTGGCGATGGTTCTTATGTTGATATGGAAACATACCTTGAAGAAGGGTTTGAAGACTTTATTGATGAAATAAACGCTTTATTGGGCGACATTAATTCCGATTATGATCTGGATCTGGATCCGGTTGAGTACAAATAGCTAGCCGACAACTTCCGAATCCCCTGCTATAAGAACAAGGATTAACGGTTTTATATTTGTGAATTTCAAGAGGCTCGATTTTTGCTAACTAACAGCAAATTGCCGCCTTCACATTTAAAATGAAAGCCCGTTAATCCTTGTTTTTCATTTATATCCATTCTGCTACCATTCCAGCATTCCAGTTCATTTTATAATCAAGTTAAAGTAGCTTACCCCATAGCCCCCCCATATTCCCAATCCATCACCCTGGATGTTTGTATTAATTTTCGAAAGAGAAGATGCAAAAGGGTTACTCGAATTAAAAGCCTCATTCTGGAACGAGTTCCAAAAATCGTAGTGAGGCTTGTCGATGGTGCAAAATTTTATACTTACCGTATCCCCAATCTTAAAATACTCACGCCCATAGGAGGAGAGTATGGATTCGGGTCCCCTGGTAATAGAGAACCCAACTTTTTCACCGCTGAACAGTCCGTCGTCCAATGCCATTACCATTGTTGAATAGTACCGTGGGTCTTTTGTTTTTCGTTTTGTCAGCATTCGATAGAAATTCCTTTCCTCAGGCGGGTCAGTGAATTCGAGGAAAATAGCGCCAAGACTGTCGCTTCCTGTTTCCAGTTTAAAATAAGCCGTATCGAGCATTACGCTGGAAGGTATGGTTGTGCTTGCAGTAACAGTTTTTCCACCATAGTCTGCCGTTAAAGTATAGATTTTTCCAATTTCCCCGATTATCTCATTTCCCTCGAAAATATATGGGGGGAAGTAATCTTCGTTTTTCCTTAAAATAAGGGTTTCAGTCTGTATGCCATCGGTAAGGGTAACTTTAGCCCTTGTTAAAACAAGTGCACGCATGGATGCCGAATCAATTGAAGAGAAGTAAGGCGAGTTGCGGGTTAGCAGAACCTTTGCATACTGTCCGTTCTCGATCCATCCGTCAACAACAATTAAATCACCAGGGTCTGGAATGTTCAGGTTCATCTCATCGCTGCAGGACATTATTGTCAGCGAACAAAGAGTAACCAAAGAGATTAATAATTGTTTTCTCATTATGTTTTAAAATTTAAAATTCCAGCTTAGGGATGGGATAACAGGGATGAGGCTAACTTCAAAAGCCTTCACTTTAAGAGAGTATTTCTCAACATCACCTACAATCTCGTAATAAATATAATAGGGATTGGCCCGGTTGTAAAGGTTATAAACGGAGAAAACAAATTCCGAATTCCGGATTCTCCCTGTGGTTATTTTCCGGGTTAACGAAATGTCCATCCTATGATTTGGAGGCATCCTGAAACTATTTACATCCCCGTACTGGTTAATCACATTCCCTTGGATAATATAGCGCCCCACCGGCATGGTGAAAGCATTGCCCGTTGCATAAACAAAAACTGCCGATGCGCTCCATTTTTCATTTAAGGTTCTGCTTATCGTAAAAGAAACATCGTGGCGCCTATCATATTTTGCCGGATAAAAATAGCCTTCGTTTATCTCGTCAAACTGAAGTTCCGTTTTTGCAAGTGTGTAGCTCAACCAACCCGTTGTTTTACCAAGTTTTTTGGCAAGGTAAACCTCCATTCCATATGCCTGCCCGAAGCCGGATGCCATGTTGGACTCCATATTCCCTTCAATTGAGATATTAACGATACCGCGCAGAAACTCCAGCTGGTTCATCATTTTTTTATAATAAAGCTCGGTGGAGAATTCAAGGCCGGTTTTGCTGAAATTCCGGAAATAGCCGATGCTTGCCTGGTCTCCCAACAGGGGTTTTATATCTCTGGAACTGGGAATCCAAATGTCGGCAGGCAATGATGCGCTTGCGGATGTTGCAAGGTGAATGTACTGGGCAATCCGCATATATGATACTTTAATGGATGCCTTGCTGCTTAACTGGTATTTGATTACCATCCTTGGCTCAGGATTTACGAAAAATGCCAGAGATTCTTTGCCTGAATAGTAAACTGTATCAATAATGCTTCCTGAAGCGTTCCTAACATTCTCACTAAATGGACCATGATGGTCGAATGCTGATAGTCTTACTCCCCCGGAAACAGAAATCCGTTCTGAAACGCTAAACTCATTATTTACAAAAAGCCCGCCTTCGAGCGCTTTCATAGGACTAAGCTGCCCGAATTTCAGGTCGAATTTTCCTGTTTGTGCGCTGATCCTGTTAGGGACAAAACTGTGTTCGGTAAGTTCGAAACCTGCTACAATCTTATTTCTTTGCCTTCTCAAAACAAGTTCGCTTTTCAAATTGTAGTCTGCAACCGACGAGAAAAGATCGAAGGAATATTCGCCTTGTGAACCTGAAAGCCCAAAATCATACTTAGTCCACGATATACTGGTATTCCAATTATCATTCTGATTGAACTTGTGATCCCAAAGCAAAGAAACCATGCTGTTTCCCCAATCCACATAATTGCCCTGTTTAAGATTTGCCTGATCCATCCTGTAATTATCCCTACCATTGTATCCTGAGAGCGAAATCAAATCCTTATTGCTAAGTTGGAGGGATGCGCCAAGATTAAGATCATAAAAATTGTAGCTGTTGTCGTTTACCAAAAATGAGGTGCTTGAAACGGCGTGCTTCACAATGGGCTTTACAATCAGCTCAAGATAGGTTCGCCTTGCTCCAACTATGAACGTACCCCTCTTCCCGAATAAAGGTCCGCTTGCAGCTACCCTCGAAGAAATCAGACCAAGGCTTCCCTTTACCTCTATTGAGTCCTGATTGCCCTTATAACTGTCAACAACGATCACCGACGAGAGCTTTCCTCCATACTGGGCCGGGATGCCCGATTTTACAATACTCAGGTCCTTTACCAGATCGGGATTGAAAACGGAAAATATGCCGAGAAGGTGCCCGGGATTGTATAGCACCGTGTTGTCGTACAATATCAGATTTTGGTCTATCCCTCCTCCCCTGACATAAAAACCCACCCCCCCGTATGTGGCCGACTGGATTCCCGGAGTAAGTTGGAGTATCTTCAATACATCCGTTTCGCCTAAAAGGGAAGGTAATTTGGCCAGTTCCTCGTCAGAAAATGTAAAAGTTCCCATCTGAAGGGAAGATACCTGATCTTTCTGAGCATCGGCGGTTATGGTAATCTCTTCAACCGGGAAGACTTGAGGATTCAGAAATATGGAAATGTTTGAATTTTCAATGAAACTAATAGAAGTGTCGACTTTCTCGTACCCCATGAACGAGAATACCAAGTTATGCCTACCGGCCGGCAGGGAGATCATGAAAATCCCTGACCTGTCGGTAATTGCTCCCCTGAGAGTTGTCTTATCATAAACCGAAACCGAATTGACAGGCTGCATCGACTCTCTATCCATAACGATCCCTTTGATAACAAGCTCCTGAGACAGTATATGGTTATGAATGAGCATAAAAAAACCAAGACAAAAAAGTATTGTTCGAATAGTTTTGCAGGCGCACAAATGGAATATTCCGGAATTAAGATGCCCTTCCATTTTTGTTGTTTTGATAAGATGGTTTAAAAGTAAGAAAAACCCCTCAATTAAAACAAAATTATGTTGATCGAGCAAGTGGGCAGATCCGCATTCATATTTGGATATCTGGTTTCCCGGTTCAAATTCATGTTTTATAAGACATTAAACCCGACACAAATCCCAATACAATACGCTTATCTTTAGGGTCATTATTTTACAAACCCCCGGAATGAAAAAAATTCTCTTATTGGGAGCCGGTTTATCGGCATCCACCTTAATCAGATACCTTTTGGAGAACGCCCAGGAAAACGATTGGATTCTCAGAGTGGGCGATTTCACTGAAGAACCAGTGAAGAAAAAGCTCAACGGTCATGCCCGTGGCGAATCGCTGCAGTTTGATGTTCACAACGCGATTCAATTGGATCAGGAGGTAAAGGAATCCGATCTGGTTATTTCTTTGCTTCCGGCAAAACTGCATTATCTGGTAGCTCAGAGCTGCATCAGAAACAAAAAAAGCATGGTTACTGCCTCCTATGTTTCCAAAGAGATTCAGAAAATGGACAAGGATGCAAAAGCCAATGGGGTGCTGCTGATGAACGAAGTAGGGGTTGACCCGGGGATCGACCATATGTCGGCCATGCAGGTGATAAACCGCATAAAAGGCGACGGGGACAAGCTTATATCCTTTGAATCGGCCACCGGCGGACTCGTTGCCCCAAGTTATGACAATAATCCATGGAGATACAAATTCACCTGGGCCCCCAGAAATGTAGTGCTTGCTGGCCAAGGGGGAGCAAGGTTTTACCACAACGGGAAGTTCAAATACATCCCCTACCACAAGCTCTTTGAACGAACCGAAACTATCGAAATTCCCGGTTATGGTCAATTTGAGGTTTATGCAAACCGCGATTCGCTTCAATACCGCGAAGCTTACGGTCTTTCGGACCTAATGACCATGTTCAGGGGAACTATTCGAAGGCCTGGCTTTTGCGAAGCATGGAACCTGTTGGTCCAACTGGGCGCCACCGACGACTCCTATGTTATGGACGATTCGGAAAACATGACGTACCGCGTTTTCACGAACAGTTTCCTTGCCTATAACATCGTTGACCCGGTTGAGTCGAAAATTGCCCGGTACCTCGGCATTAGCGAAGATTCCCCGCTGATGAAAAAACTTGAATGGCTCGGGTTATTCGATGACACCAAAAAGATCGGCATTCATGGCTTGACTCCGGCTCAGTGTCTTCAGCACATTTTGGAGCAAAAATGGCAACTCGACCCGGGCGACAAGGACATGATCGTTATGGAGCACCAATTCGACTATCTGCATATCGGTTCGCACCGTAAAAGGTTTTCCACTATGGTTGTTATTGGCGAAGACCAGGTCCATACCGCCATGTCGATTACGGTTGGACTTCCGGTTGCCATTACTGCCAAGCTGATCCTTCAGGGAAAGATAGGATTGAAAGGGGTTCAAATCCCTGTGCTGAGTGAGGTTTACGATCCGGTGATGAAAGAACTGGGAAATTATGGGATAAAGTTTGAGGAAAGGGATTTTAAACTAAGTTAATGCGAAACGAAGCATTGGCCGGGCTAGTCGAGATAATATTCTGAGGTAAGGTTTTTGTATTCCTTGGAATATTTATGTCGCCCACCCGTTTCAATTATCATCTCGCTCTCTTTTGCTTCTTGCTCAAAAAATGAAAAGTCAAGCAGCACCCGCTTATATTCTTTTCGGGGGATTGGCCGTATCCTGAGGATTTTTGCCGGGAATAAGTGATAGGCAGCCGCAAGCGCTATCATCTCAACCTCTTTGTCGGCGGGGAGAATAAGACAGAAATGTCCATTGGGATTCAGCAGGCTTTTTGCGCCTGATATCAGCTCATCCATCGCCAGACTGTCGTTATGTCGGGCGAGGCTCCTTGAAGAAGTCTTAGCCTTTAAGGAATCGCTGAAAAAGGGAGGATTGCATACCATCAGGTCGTAGGGAAATTGCGCAGTTTGGCAGAAGTCTTGGAAAGAAACACAGGTAACCGAGATTCTCCCGGCCCATGGGGATTCCTCAACATTTTCCCCTGCTTGCAAAGCTGCTTCAGGATTAATTTCCAAAGCATCGATGAAGGCGTCGGAACGCTGGGCCAGCATAAGTGCAATAAGGCCTGTGCCAGTGCCGACATCCAGAATTCTCTTGCAGCCGGAAGCTTCAGCCCATGCCCCAAGCATCACCCCATCGGTGCCCACCTTCATGGCCGTTTTATCCTGACGGATGATAAATTGTTTGAACTTAAACCAATTGTTCGACATGATTGTAATTTTTTCCCAAAGCGCTTAAACCGAAAAGAGCAAAATCGTATTTAACGGGATCTTTCGGGTCGAATTCCCTCAACCTGAAGGTTAACTCCTGAACGGCCTTCCAATCGTCCTGACTCCTCTTCAGCAAGCCCAGTTCGCGGGACACCTTACCCGAATGAAGATCCAACGGCATATATAGGGCGGAGGGTGGAATATCCCAGAGCCCGAAGTCAACTCCCTTGTCATCCTTTCTCACAAGCCATCGAAGGAACATGTTGATGCGTTTTCCCGCCGCATTCTTTTCAATATCAGCAATGTGCTTGAGCGATCGGCGAGGAAAAGGGATATTGAAAAAAATATTCCGGAAATGGATAATTGCAGCCGGGATATTTCCGGCAGCGCTATAACCCTCCTCGAAAACGGTTTGTAATCCTCCGTGATTACGATAAATATTTTGGAGTGAGGTAAGGAAAAAGACACAATCAACACCATTGAAAGTTCTGTGCTTAAAACCGAGAAAGTATTCGAAACGATCGGCATCCGACTCCATAAGGAACTGGTGGGGTCCGTCGGGCATGCTTTCAAGAAGGCTAAACGCGTTGCGGATCATCACCGGACGCTGTCCCCAGGCAAGGCTTGCCGTAAGAAAAGCAGCAATTTCAATATCCTCCCTTTTGGAGAAACTGTGGGGCACCTGAATGGGGTCGGAAGCTATAAACGACCGACGGTTGAAATAATCAACATAGGTGTCGAGCAGGTTCTTTATTTCCGAAGTTTTCAAGGCAAGGGATTTTCTACGAATCCAGAATCATTCCATCCTGCATGGTGAGCTTCCGGTCGGCCATGTCGGCCAGATGTGCATCATGGGTAACCAGAACAATGGTCTGCTGCATTTTTTCGCGCAGGGTAAGGAAGAGTTCATGCAGTTCTTCTTTGTTGCGGGAATCGAGGTTACCTGAGGGTTCGTCGGCGAGAATCACCGAAGGGTTGTTGATAAGAGCACGTGCAACGGCCACGCGTTGCTGCTCTCCCCCGGATAGCTCATTGGGCTTGTGCTCGAGGCGGTGATCGAGACGAAGGAATGTAAGGAGTTCTTTAGCTCTTTCCTCCACCTTGGCTCGGGAAGTTCCGCCAATAAATCCCGGTATGCAAACATTCTCGAACGCGGAAAATTCGGGCAAGAGGTGGTGAAACTGAAAAACGAACCCGATATTACGATTGCGGAATCGGGCAAGTTGTTTTTCTTTAAGGGAGCTGATCTCAATTTTGTTGATTGCAATACTTCCGGTTTCAAAAGGAAGGAGGGTACCAATTATTTGCAGCAAAGTTGTTTTGCCGGCTCCGCTTGCCCCAACGATGGAAACAATTTCCGCAGGCTTAATAGACAGGCTGATTCCTTTGAGAACCTCCAAGGTTCCGAAGGATTTGTGAATATTTTCTGCGAGGATCATTGATTCGGATTTAGGAATATAAGTAAAACGCCAAGTAGTTAATCCGATTTGATGTCCTTTTCCACCTTATTTATTATTTCCCGGGTTTCGTTCTCGATATCGGTTTTAATGTCGTTTATGTCTTTAGTTATTTCAGAAGTGCTTTCCCTGAACTCCTTTTTAATGTCATCGGAGGCTTTTTTAAACTCGCGCATTCCCTTCCCCAGACCTTTGGCAAGGTCAGGAATGCTCTTGGAACCGAACAGCAGCAGGATTACCACAAAGATGACGACGATTTCCTGTCCACTGATAAATAATATAACATCAGGCATAATCGGGATTTTGGTCAAAGATAGCGAACTTTAAGGAAAAAAAAAGGGGCCACCCCTTGTTTTAGGAGTGGCCCCGGTTATTTCGATTCAATAATTATTTTGTGTCATCTTTGTCAGCAATACGCCTTTTGATGGTGTCGAAAACAACAGGAGTTGCAATAAACACTGAAGAGTATGTACCTACGCCGATACCTACCAGGAGCGCGAAAACAAATCCGCGAATTACTTCTCCCCCGAAGATAAACAAAGCACCAATAACGATAAGGGTTGAGAATGATGTACTGAATGTACGGCTCAAGGTGCTGTTCATAGCTCCGTTGATAGTTTCGTAATCGCCTCGCTTGCGGAACAGGTTCCTGAATTCCCTTATACGGTCAAACACAATCACGGTATCGTTGATGGAGTAACCGATTACTGTAAGGATTGCTGCAATGAATGCCTGGTCAATCTCCATAGAGAATGGCATGAAACCATGCAAGAGTGCGAAAATACCTATTATAATAAGCACGTCGTGCGCCAGAGATACAA
The DNA here is from genome assembly GCA_020047715.1 of Bacteroidota bacterium. Lineage (GTDB taxonomy): Bacteria > Bacteroidota > Bacteroidia > Bacteroidales > JACJXF01. Next base: position 12,814 of record JAIFNN010000092.1, read on the forward strand.
GTGCGCCCACTCCAAACTGCCAGTTGCGGAACCTCATCAGTATATAAAGGAAAATCATAACCAGAGAGAGCAAAATTGCCCAAACAGCCTGTACTTTAATGTCGGTGGCAATTGCGGGTCCAACTTTAAGCGAGCTCTTCACATATTGGTCCGTGTCGATGAAATCAGCTCTGGAAATAGCTCCTTCCGGAATTAATCCAGGTACGAGGCCGTCATAAAATTTCGATTTAATGATGCTGTCCACAGCAGAGCCCTCGTCTTCGATTAAAACTTTTGTGGTAATCCTTACTCTGTTTTTTTCACCGAAAGTAATTACCATTGGTGATTCGCCGAGGCTTTTCTTTAATGCTTCACGAACCTCCAGCGTGTTCACATCCTGTTTGAATTCAACCACATAGTTTCTACCTCCTGTAAAATCAACGCCCAGACTTAATCCCCTGGTAAGAAGAGCTATCATACCAATAGTGATAAAAATCCCTGAGATGACATAAAAGTACTTTCTCATTCCCAGGAAATCGATATTCACGTTTTTGAAAAGGTTTTCGGTGAACTTAGTGCTGAAAGTAAGATTGCGGTTTTTAGCAAGCAGACGCTCATAGATCAATCGGGTAATGAAGATTCCGGAGAAAAGGGATGTTAAAATACCGATTACCAGTGTGGTTGCAAAACCTTTGATAGGTCCGGTTCCGAACACATAAAGAATAACACCGGTAAGTATAGTCGTAACGTTGGAGTCGATAATAGCCGAATAAGCATTCTTGTAACCGTCGGCAATTGCAATTTTCACACCTTTTCCGGAGGCGAGCTCCTCCTTGATACGCTCAAAGATAAGAACGTTCGCATCAACAGCCATACCAATGGTTAGTGCGATACCGGCAATACCGGGCAGGGTAAGAACAGCCTGAAGGGAAGCAAGCACGCCAATGAGGAAAAACATATTGGCAGTAAGAGCTATATTTGCTACAAGCCCTCCACTGCGACTGTACCAGAACAACATATATAGAAAAACAACCACAAAAGAAAGAATAAAGGAATTCAATCCTGAGCTGATGGAAGCTTGTCCGAGTGATGGTCCGATTACCTCGCTGGACTCGATCCTGGCGCGGGCTGGCATTTTTCCCGATTTCAGAATATTTGCCAAGTCGGTTGCCTCAGCCTGGGTAAAGTTTCCCTCGATGCTGGAGCTCCCTCCTTTTATTTCACCCCTTACAACAGGAGCAGAAACAACATATCCGTCGAGTACAATTGCCAAGCATCGATTTATATTTTCGCGTGTAAGATTTGCCCAGCGTTTTGCACCTTCACCGTTCATCGACATGTGAACCTGAGCCTCGTTTTTAAACTGGCCGAACTGCATGTTTGCTTCCGTAACATATTTACCGCTCATTGAAGCTCCTTTTTCGCGACTTGCTTTCAAGGCATGAAGTTCGATAAAGGTTTCATTCTCCTTCAGGGTTTTCTGATGCCAGTAAAACTTCATGTCGCCAGGAAATAGTGTTTTAATCTGAGGTCTCAGAAGCATGGTGTTTACAGTGGCTGTATCGCGGATATTGGCAATACCCACAACAGAACCTCCAACAGGCTGATTTTGCTGATCGAGGTAGGGTATGAGCACTGAGAACAGAGGGTTTTCCTTCCTCATCTGATCTTCCTGCGAGGCCATGATGCTGGCGCTGTCTTGTGCTTCAATCAGGCTGATTTCGCCTGTTGAATCTTTAGGTGTGTCGAGCAGGGAAATCTCTCCCGAAGGACTTTTTACTTCATCCGTTTGCGTTGTGCCAAGAATTGCAGAACCACCTTCGGTTTCCGCAATTTCCTTCAAAAGGGAATTTGCCTGTTGGAAATATGGCAGAACCTCAATGTTTTCGTAAGTCGTCCAGAATTCAAGGTTAGCAGTACCTGTCAGAAGTTTGGTAACCCTTTCAGGGTCTTTGATACCGGGTAGCTCGATGAGAATACGACCCTGACGTTCCAGACGTTGAATATTAGGTTGAACAACCCCAAAGCGGTCGATACGGTTCCTCAATACGTTGAAAGAATTGTCGATGGCACTTTCAGCCTGGGTTCTTAGATATGAAACAACATCCTCATTAGGTGTGGTTAAATCGATCTCTCCGCGTGTGTCGGGTGTCATGAAAAACTGCGCCAGCTTTCCTCCCGGGTTCACTTGCTGGAATGATTCAGCAAACAATACCACAAAGTCTTCCTGCACGGTTGCTCTTTTCTGTTTAGCCAGAGTCATTGTCTGGTTGAAAACCGGATCAGCAAGGTAATGAGGTGCGGCAAGAGATTTGATTACATCTTCTACAGATATCTCGAGAATTACGTTCATCCCGCCTTTCAGGTCGAGACCAAGGTTAATTTCTCTCTCCTTGCATTCCATGTAGGTGTATTTTCTTAACCACACGAAATTGTAAACTACCTCATTTGAGATTGAATCGAGGTAGTTTTTTTCCCTTATCGGATCCCCTTGCGCGTATTTGGCAGCATCTTTCTCAATCTTTTTGGAAAAAAAGGTAAATGAAAGTTGATAGACACAAACCAGTGCTAAAACAATGGCGAATAACCGGATAGCTCCTTTATTTTGCATTTGTAAACGGTTTAATTTTTCGTATTTTTTTGAGTATCATTTTAAAATGACCGCAAATATAGTATTATTTTTTTAGAATTCATATTGGGATTAAAACTGTTAAAGAAGCAGGATGCCAAAGGGTTTAGCGTTTATTGGCTGCAGGCTTTTTCAAAATAAGCATTGCTTTTGAATAATCAATCACGGCATTCATTTCGAGGAGGAAATCGCTTCCCAGCAAACCATGGATCTGTCGGCCGGTAACTTTCTGATACAACATATTAATACTTTGAAGATCGATAAGCACCACGGGGAAATCGGACAGCTTGAGCTTGCCCAGCTTAAAGCTGTCGGCTATGGCAAATACACTTTCTATGTTTCCGGCCACAATACCGGCAGACTGAATCTCTTCTTTGTTTCGTCTGTCGGAGAGCCTCATCTTACTGCCCAGCAGGGATTTGTCAAATACAGTTCTCGATGCTCCCGTATCGATGATTAAATTTACCGGGAGCTTATTAATTTTCACTTCAATCAGGAGATGGAAACTCTCTCCGTCGAGTTCAATGATATGAATGGGAATTTTGTATCGGGAAGGCATAGTTCTGTAATTTCACGCAAAGACGCTAAGTGCGCAAGCACTAGCAAACAAAGGGCTAAGATAGCGGTTTTCTGAACGCACTATAGCGACTTTCCGCGAAATTTTCAAGCAAGTTTAAATTCGTACAAAGAAGGGAACCAACATCGATTAGAAAAGATTCATGTCATCCAGCACTTTCATGGTTTCCTTGACAGAGTTGGCCGAGTCGACCAGCAATTTCTTTTCATCGGCGTCAAGGTTGATCTCTATGATTTCTTCAACCCCTTTTCTGCCAAGCTTAACCGGAACCCCAAGATAAATATCCTTAAGGCCGTATTCACCATTCAGGTAAGCGCATATAGGAAAGATCCGCTTCTGGTCGTCAACAATCGCCTCAACCATCTGAGCTGCAGCTGCACCGGGAGCGTACCATGCTGATGTTCCCATGAGATTTACCAATTCGCCCCCTCCTTTTCGGGTTCTCTCCACAATTTTCTCAATCACATCAGTGCTGAGCAATTCAGTTACCGGGATACCATTAACAGAAGTATAACGGGGGAGTGGAACCATTGTGTCGCCATGACCTCCCAAAAGCATCGCATGAATATCCTTTGGCGACACGTCAAGTGCCTCAGCAAGGAACGCCTTATAACGACCTGTGTCGAGTGTGCCCGCCATCCCAAAAACTTTCTGACTGGGCTTGTTTGCTGTCATGTAAGCCGCATAGGTCATAACATCCAGAGGATTGGATACTACAATAATTATGGCTTCGGGGGAGTATTTGATCACCTTTTCGGTTACTTCCTTAACAATAAGTGCGTTGGTCTTTATCAAATCATCCCTCGACATCCCCGGCTTGCGTGGCAAACCAGAAGTAATAACAACGATTCCTGAACCTTTGGTTTTTAAGTAATCGTTGGTTGAGCCGATTACCCGGGAATTAAAATTGTTTATCGAAGAAGATTGCCAAATATCCAGAGCTTTGCCTTCAGCAACGCCTTCCTTGATATCGACCAGCACAACTTCTTTTGCCAAATCTTTGTGAGCAATAACATTTGCGCATGTTGCTCCAACGTTTCCTGCTCCAATAATTGTAATCTTATTCATAATCAGAAGCTTTAGTTATTATTATTCAAGGCAATAGGCAAATATAATTAAATTAGTTAAATATATACATTTTTATAGTTATTCGCCTTCGGTACAGAAATATGATCTTGAAATTCAGATTTGTAAACTGACAGCATCCCAAGCTTTACGGATCAGAAAAAAATCTATATCTTGGAGGGTCAGATTTATTTTGAAACAGGGCTTTGCGAAAGCCTCTTGAAACCGAAAATTGCGCCATGAAAAGTATCTCACTGTTTACCGCTATTTGTTGTTTTCTTATTTTTTCCTGCGACGATTCTTCGACCAAAAAGAAGGTTAAAGATGGTATTGCATATGAGTATTATTCCGACGGTATTATAAAAACGGAAACTGAGGTACAGGACACTCTGGCACACGGTCTTATGAAAAAATACGATAGGGATGGGAACCTCAGCAGTGTTTACACCTTTAAGATGGGGAAACTCGATGGTCCAGCGGTGACCTACTATCCGAACGGCAAACTGGAACAGAAAATGGTCTACAGGAATGGCCGTCGGGAAGGCAGCTCACAATGGTTTTACAATACAGGTGAGTTGTATAGGGTAATTCCATTCAAAGAGGGAAAAATTGAAGGAACCAAAATTACTTATTACAAAGATGGTACAATTATGGCGGAAGCTCCTTTCCATAACAGTATGCCCGGGATTGGACTGAAAGAGTACAACATGAAAGGAGAGCTCCTTAAAGATGAAACAAAAATTGTTGTAAGGGAAGAAAACAGGCTTTTTGCCGAAAACAAGTTCATACTCCATCTGAGCCTGAGCCAGCCGGTAAAAGGTGCAAATTTTTATCTCGGGGAACTGGTGGAAGGGAAATTTCTTTCTCCCAATCAATGGCAACTTCCCGAAGACTCGGATGGCGCGAGTTACACCTTTAACGTTTTTAAAGGTGGCTTCAGAATGGAAACCTTGGTTTTAACGGCAAGCTATAAAACAAACAAATCAAATTACCGCGTAATCAGCAGGAACTATAACCTTGCTATTGACAATAAATAGTAACGCAATTCACAAGGCTCTCAGGCGATACATCAACTTGTAGTTTTCGGGAGAGAACTTTAGCCCCCTATTCAGGTATGTGCGTGCAACAGCTTTATTGTTACGTTTAAAATGATATACAGCAGCAGCTGAGTAGGCGTCGCCAACTTTCTCATAATGAATGCTGATCCCTGGGTGCAGATAGAACAAGTTTTCGAACTTCTTCAATAAAACTTCTCCTTCCACAGGTTGGTCAAAATCAAACTTCTCTTCACCTAGCTGAAGGTATCCAAGCATCTGAAGGCTAATAAAGGATTCGTTGGTTTGCATAACCGGAAATCGCATTTCAAATTCCTCAATCGACCTAACGATCTCCTGGTTTGAGGCGGATGAAAAGGTAAAGGCAAGGCTCTGCACACAGTAAGCTTGAACTTCCAGATCATCAGGCTCAACAGAAAGTGCTTTTTCAAAATAGATAAGGGCCTCTTTAACGCGGAAGGATGACAGCAACAACCTTCCTTTTTGGAAGTAGTATTCTTTTTCGATGGAAATGCGAACATCGGGCATTTCGATCTCATCCATAAGAAAGAAATAAAACTGATCGTAAAGAGCATTCTGCGATCTTTCCAGCAGAACTTTATCGGTAAGGTTTCTGAATTCAAGCAGAATCATTTCGGTCTCTATGTCTTTTCCGGCAAACCTTGATGCGAATACGAGATATGAGGCATCCCGAATATCGTTATAATCGGCTTCGGTAATACACCACGATAAAAGAAATAACATTACCGTCGAAACTCTGTCGGAAGGGTAGAGATAATAAGCTTTTTGAACTTGCTGAAATGCGCAGGCGTAATTGCGTTTGCCAAAGTTGTAAAACGCATCATTCATATATTGCAATCCGGCAAGCTCCCTCATCCCAATGCTCGAATCAGGAAAATAATACTTGTTAAAGATATCATCCACCGAAACGCTGCTTGCTTCTTCTTTGCTAATCTTTTTGGCAAATACCAGATAATTAACAAATTGCGCTTTAAGCTTCGCATCGAAATATTGAAAACCAAAAATCGGATCGGTGGTTTCGACTTTTATCTGCAGGCTTCCGGGAAAAGCAACAGGATGAACATGATTCGCGCTCTCTTTAAACTCAAAACTCACTCCGAGGTTAGAAAAAACGAAACCGTAAAAAGCCGATGCTGTAAGACAATTAAAATTTCCTGAGGAAAGAACCTCAGGAAATAGAGTTTCTTCCTTGTATTGTTTAAGCACGTCGCCATTTATAAGCTCATAGACTCTTTCAATTTTTTTCTCGTCTTTTAGCTTTTCGAATTTTTTCTGACTGATTTTTTCTGTTTCCTGATGTATTTTGTTGGAAATCTGATCCCGCAATTCTCTGCCAGCTGATGGAGAAACAGCAAGAAAAAGGCTAAGATAATCGATGGAGTCTTTCTTAACCCCTGCGAATGTCTCCTCTTCAAACTCCGAAGTAAACGTCAAATCATCAAAGCTCACCAGCGCAGGACTTTGCGCAAAAGAATTGATACTTAAAACGGCAATTACGAAAATCAAACAAATAGGGCGAGGTAGGATCATTTCTGTATACTCTTTGATCCCAAATTTACATTATCTAATCAAGTTGTCAAACTCTTCTGACAAGGTTTGGTTATTTATCCAGTCGAAAAGTGTTAATGATCGCATATTGAAGAAGTAATTCCAATAATTTCTCAGGGCTTCGATATAAGCTCGTGTTGCTATATCCTTCTCCTGAAGAGCTACATTGAGGTCAAGAACACTGATCTTCCCGATTAGGAACCGCTGTTTTGTGACCTCGTAGCGCAATCGGGCAATTGTGTCGGCTTTGGCGGCGATAACCAGCTGGTCGTCCTGAAGGTTAAACTGCATTACCTGCAGCAGCACTTCCTGCTCGAAGTCCATCTCAGCCTGAGCAACATTGGTTTTAACAACTTCCTGGGCCGACTGCGCCATTTTGTATTTTCCGCGGGCTAGTCCCCAGTCCATCAGAGGAATTTCAATACCCAATCTCACCCTTTCCTGCTGCTGGGGGTTTACATAGAGTCCATCGAATTTATCTCCTCGTTGACTTAGACCGAAACTTGCAAAAAGATCGGCATTCAGGCCTTTTTCGGCTTTGGAAAGCGATACGCTCTGACGGGCCTCAATAAGCTGTCTTTGACGTGAAAGCACATCCGGATTGTTTTTCCGGGCTTCCTCCAGAGCTTTTATGAGCTGCACCTCATTATCCGGGATTTCTTCGGGGATGATAAGTGCAATATCCTGATCCTGGTTGAATCCCAGGAAAGAATTAAGCTGAAACTTCCGGATGGCGAGATCAATTTTAGCCTCGTTAAGTGATGTGCCTGCATTGAGCATTGAAAGTTCCATCTGAAGAAGTTCGTTCTCAGCGATGGTGCCCAACTGGTATCTTCCCCTGGCAATTTTATATAGGGTGTCGGCATTCGAGTAATTCTGGTTGGAAATCTCAAGATTCTTCTGTGCAAGGGCAAGGTCGAAGAAATAGTTTACCGCCCGCAGCGACACCCGTTCAAGGGCATTGATATAATCCTTCTTGGATTCCTCGTATTTCAGGGGTTCGATAAGTTTCTCCCATTTCATCCGGTTGTAACCGTTGATTGGTTGCCTAAAACCAATGTTTATAGGATTGGTAAGATAGGATGTACCCCCATCCTCGGTAAGAAAATCGATTCTCTGGAGGTCCGAGCTCATATAGATATTTCCCCCGGTAAAAGGGATGTTCTGGTTAAGTTCAAGGCTTCCCATTGTTCCTATCTGCTTTCGCTCAGCAAAGATGTCACCTTCTTCAAGAGAGATTTTTTCAATGCTCCGATTCAGGTCGGGCAGGGTTGCGCTCATCGACAAGTTAGGCAAATATCCTGCCTTATAGGAACGGTACTCCCAATAGCTTGCACGGAACTGGTGCCTGGCGGTAACGGCCATAGGCGATTGGCTGCGGGCTGTAGCGATGACCTGCTCAAAACTCATCTCCCGCCTGTTGTTGATCTTTGCCGAGTCTGATTGAGCAACCAGCAAAAGCGAATTGCCGACAAAGCATAAACCAATAAGGCAATAAAATATTTTTCTATTCATATCTGAGTGATTCAATTGGGTCTTTCTCTGAGGCTCTTTTAGCCGGAGAATAGCCAAAAACAATTCCAACCGATGCGGAAACACAGAAAGCAATCAGCACTGAAAATGGGGATATTATTGTAAGGATATCAGCAAACTCGGTTATTAGTTTTGCTCCCACGATACCCAGAACAACCCCGATCAGACCTCCGGAAACGCTAATCAGAACAGCCTCTGAGAGGAATTGCACAACGATATCCTTTTTTCTGGCACCGATGGCAAGCCGGGTACCAATTTCTTTTATTCGCTCCATTACTGTTGCAAACATAATATTCATAATACCAATCCCCCCTACCAAAAGAGAGATACTGGCAATAGCCCCAAGTACGATGTTGAACACATCCTTGGTACGCTGTTCCTGTTTAAGAAGTAATTCAGGAACCGTGATCTCGAAATCTTTAACTTCCTGGTGCCTTCGAAGAAACATCCTGCTAAGCACCTCGGTGGATGGTGTTAATTCTTTCGAATCGTTGACCTGCACAATAATCCGGTCAAGTTGATTGTAGTTTGAAGAAGTGTTTTGGTTTGCGGTTGTGGAGATTGAAAAACTGAAGTTGCCCATCATTGTGGTTTGGGTGGATTTCAACCTTGATGACACCAAGGCTCTGTTCTGAAACCGAAGCAGCATGGTCTTTACCGGAACGTAAACGTTATCGTTCATAACATTCACGCCTGTGTTTTCAAACCTTGTGAGTTTAATGTTGTTCTTCTCAAGAACCCCGATAACCCTTAGCCAGACCTGGTCGAACTTGATAAACTGTCCCACCGGGTTTTGCCTTGGAAAGAATTTTACAGCAATATTTGAACCGATAACACATACAGGAATGCCTTTCTCCTCATGATAATCGTTAAAGAAAAGTCCACTTTCGAGCTGGAGATTGAAAATATCAAAGTACTCGTTCGAAACGCCGAGAAGCTTGGCTGTTTCCCTCTTTCCGTGTTGCATAACGTATGAGTTTAGCGAGACCTCCGGGCTTATACGGTGAACCGTTGTCAGTACCTCTTTGATCGCGTCAACATCAGCCAAATTAAGACCGGGTGAAAATTTGGACTTCTCCTTGTCGTTTGCGGCAGATTCCGAGCCGGAATTCCCATCGGCAGGTTCAACAATAGGAGTAATCATGATATTGTTTACCCCAACCATCTTAATCTGCTCGAGGATTTCCTGTTGAGCGCCGTTTCCGATGGCAAGCATGCTGATAACTGCTGCCACCCCGAAAATAATCCCAAGGCCTGTAAGCAGGCTGCGAAACTTGTTTCCAAGGATTGATTCAACAGCAATTACGATATCATGAAAATAGCGACTCATTGGTTTCTCTGTCTTTTTCCTTGTTGACCCGGACCTCGGGCTCCTTCCCTGCTTCCTTGTTTAGTCTCTTTATCGGGCTTTTCTTTCATTTCTTCCATTTTGCTGGCTTCCTCAGCTTTCCTGGCTTTGATAACATCCATTAGCTCAAGTCCGGAATACTTAAACTTTTCAGGTTCATTGGGAATGGAAATATATATCTCTTCTCCCGGTTCAAGACCTTGTTCAACGATTATAGAATTTTCGTTGGACTCACCCAGAAGAATAACTTTTTTCTGCCCTTTTACGGTATATACAAATGTGAGGCTATCATTTGTATGAATGGTTTCAAGGGGGATAAACATAACATCCGGGAATTCAATGGTCACAATCCTGTTACTGGTGGTCATGGAAGGTCTTAGGATGGGATCTTTTTCAAACAGCTCGATTTTCACTTCGAAAACCTTTGCGTCGGTATTTGGAAGCTGCTCTCCAATATTGGCAACCTCGGTAATGATGCCTGTATATTTTTTCTCCGGAAAAGCATCCACTCCGATCATTACTTTCTGTCCAACCTTAACTTTGGAAATATCAATTTCATTGACATAGGTGCGGGAGACCAATGTGGAAAGATCGGGTAATTCAGCAACTGTGAGATCCCATGTGTTTATCTCGGATCCAACAGTTCGTTTTTGTCCGTCCCACTCCCTCTTGTAGATAACCATTCCTGATGCCGGAGCACGAATATCAAAACTGTTCAACACAGCTTCCATCTCATGCTTCCTGCGGGTTTCTTTTGAAAGGTTAATACTTACCTCTGTCATTTGGGCCTGGTATTGAGCTACCTTAAGCTCATAGTTTTTCATTGCCTGTTCATATGCTCTCTGGGCCTTGTCGAGGTTAATCTGAGCCTGACGAATCGTTGCCGGGGGTTCGTATTTCGACTGTTCCAGGGCGATTGTTGTTTCTTCCATATTAAACTTCAGGTTAATAAGGTCGTCGCGAAGCTGCCGAAGCTGAATAGTTGTATCCAGTTGTGTCTTAATAAACTGCGACTGGTCCTTCTCGAGTTCATCAATCATATCCTTCAGGCTGTTATCGGCTTCCGAACGGTCGAGGGTAGCAACCCAATCGCCTGAATCAACAACGGTACCTTCGGGGATAAGACTTTGGATCTTAACTGAGCGTATCCTGAGATTCTGACTTCTGAGGTCGGAAGGGCCCCGGATTTCCGTCGAATTTCGCGCTCTCAACTCCCCTGTGACAGCCACCACGATTTCAAAATTGCCTTTTTGGACCTTGGAGGTTAGTTTAACCGCTGCCTCACCATCGGGAACCATTGAATATATTATAATAGCAATAACTACCACTGCCAGAATAATCAATGGGATTAGAATTTTTTTCTTCATTAAAAATAACTGTATTAAATATACATGCGTTTCACTGAAAATTCATCCTTCATTTCCAGCCAAAACATCCAACAACAATTTAGACAACGTAGAAACCTAAATTATTCGTCTATTTTTTTAAAAAATTAATAATACTCAATGCAAGATTATCTGCTTCCTCCTGAGTTTTAGCTTCTGCGTATATACGAATAATGGGTTCTGTATTGGATTTGCGGAGATGTACCCATCCATTTTCAAAGTCTATTTTTATTCCGTCGCGTGTGTCGATTTTTTCACTCCGATAGTATTCTTTTACGGATTCGAGCAATTCATCAACATTCACATCGGCTGATAAATCCGCTTTGTTTTTGGAAATGACGTACCGGGGGTAGGTTGAGCGCAATTCGCTGCATTTCATTTTCTTTTCGGCAAGAAGGCTAAGAAACAGGGCAACTCCAACAAGTGAATCCCTGCCATAATGGGCCTCAGGGTAAATAACTCCCCCATTACCTTCGCCACCAATGACGCAGTTGTTGCCTTTCATTACTTTCACAACGTTCACCTCCCCAACAGCGGCTGAAAAGTATTGCTGAGATCTTGCCACTGTTATATCCCTTAGTGCCCGGGAAGATGACAGGTTGGAGGAAGTGTTTCCAGGAGTGTGCGACAGAACATAATCGGCAACGGCAACAAGCGTGTATTCTTCGCCAAACATGGTCCCGTCTTCGCAAACGATGGCCAGTCGATCCACGTCGGGATCAACCACAAAGCCAAGATCGGCTTTTTTCTCTTTTACCAGCTTTGAGATTTCCTGAAGGTTCTCAGGCAGTGGTTCAGGATTATGAGGGAAAAGACCATTGGGTTCGCAGTAAAGCTCATAAACAACCTCCACGCCAAGTGCTTTGAGAAGCTGAGGAATAACCATTCCCCCTACTGAATTGACACAATCGACGGCTACCTTAAAATTGGCTTTCTTAATTGCGTCAGTGTTAACCAGCTTTAAACTAAGAACCTGGTCGATATGAATCTTCCCGTAAGATGTTATATTAATTTGTTTACCGAGTTTTTCAACGGGAACATAGCTGTATTCATCACTTTGAGTATGCGAAATTATTATCTGTCCATCGGCAGCCGACAGAAACTCGCCGTTCTGATCCAGCAATTTGAGGGCGTTCCATTGACCCGGATTGTGGCTGGCAGTAATGATTATACCGCCTTGGGCCTTTTCGCGCGTCACGGCAATTTCGACGGTTGGGGTGGTAGCAAGTCCAAGACAGATCACATCCACACCCATTCCCTGCAGGCTGCCGGAAACAATCTTCTCCACCATTTCGCCTGAAACACGCGCATCGCGGCCCAGAACAACCTTGAGCTTTCCGGAAGGATTACGGTCGGTAAGCCAGCGCGCATAAGCCGAGGAGAATTTCACAATGTCGAGAGGGGTCAGACCTTCATCGGGTTTCCCTCCTATGGTACCGCGTATGCCGGAGATCGATTTTATAAGTGTCATGGATTAGAAAGTTTTGATGATAAGCTATTTGGAAATGATACCTTGCAAAGGTAACAAAAAAGCTTATTAGTTAATTTCTGAAGCGTTTAAGAAATCAACAACCAAAAACAAGACTATTGTCTGAACGTTTTAATCCGAATTCAAAATAATCAACCTAATAATAAATAAGATAATGTATTTGCCGATAAATTAACTTAACTTTGCATCCGTTCGATTGACGAAGTGATTCGTCCTGAACTGAAGCGAAGTGATTCGCTATGAATAATTAATAATAGTAAAATAAAAAATGACAAGAGATTTTAATGCCGGGGACAATTCAAGTCGCTCTGGGAAGAGCCGAAGTCCTGAATCGGAAGATTACAAAAAAAACAGTAAAGAGGAAAATGAGGATTCAAGATCCTTTGCAACCAGAAACCCCTTAAACCAGAAAAGCAGACCCAAGAGACCCCGCACCACCCGGTTACGGCCCGGTGAGACGCGTCCTTACGATGCAGCCCATAACCATAAGCCAAGTTCCGATGACAGGGGCGACCGTCCTTTTCACGACCGCAGCAACACCAGTTTTCCCGATCGCGGAAACTTCGGTGGAGGAAGGGAAGAAAAACCATGGGGTGCCCGAAAACCATACAGCCCAAAGCCATACGGTGAAGGTCGAAGCAACTTTAGCCCTAACCGTTCCTCCGACAGGAGAGAGGGATCCGGCAACAGTAGCAGAACCTATAACAATAACGGCAGCAGACCGCAGAGAGATCAGGGCGGTTACAATTCTGACCGGAACAGAGCGCCCAGAGACGGTAACAGAGCTCCAAGAGACGGAAACAGAGCGCCACGTGAGGGTGGTTATTCACAGAGAGACGGAAACCGCGAAAGTGGCTACTCTCAAAGGGATGGCAACAGAGCTCCTTCTTATGGAAACCGCAGCTCCAGAGACGGCAACAGGTCTGAAGGTGGAAATTATAACCGCGACAGCCGACCCAAGCCTGCTTTCAGAAACGATCGTCCAAAAGCTCCCTTTAAAAAATTCATCAAACCAAAAAAAACATCCGAAGCCGATAATACTCCCATCAAACGGGAGTTTAACGATGCAGGAGAGATGCGTCTTAACCGCTATCTGGCTCACGCAGGAATTTCCAGCAGACGACAGGCCGACGATTACATCAAAGCAGGACTCGTAACTGTAAATGGCGTTGTTGTAACCGAAATGGGAGTAAAAATCAAGCGAAGCGATGATGTCCGTTACAACGGCGAACGTCTTGCCACCGAGAAGAAAGTTTACATCCTTGTAAACAAGCCCAAGGATTATGTTACGACAACCGATGACGAACAGGGGCGCAAAACCGTTCTCGACCTTGTCGCTGACGCATGTCCGGAAAGAGTATATCCTGTGGGACGCCTTGACCGCAACACAACGGGTGTGATATTGCTCACCAACGATGGTGACCTTGCAGGAAAACTCACACATCCCAAGTACAATAAAAAGAAAATCTACCATGTGGTTTTGGATAAAAACCTAAAAACCACAGATCTTCAGTTAATTACAGATGGAATTACTCTGGATGATGGATTTATTCAGCCCGATGCAGTTTCACTTGTTGGTCCCGAAAAGAAAAATGAAGTCGGTATTGAGATCCATTCCGGAAGAAACCGGATCGTTCGCCGAATATTCGAACAACTCGGTTACGAGATTGTACGCCTCGACCGGGTTTACTTTGCCGGACTTACAAAGAAAAATCTTGCGAGAGGAAAATGGAGATTTCTCAACGACAAAGAAATCAGCATGTTGCAAATGAATGCTTTCGAATAATGGCTCATAAATCGGGATTTGTAAATATTATTGGCAGTCCGAATGTTGGGAAGTCCACTCTTATGAATGCTATGGTAGGCGAGAAATTGTCTATCATTACAGCCAAAGCACAGACCACTAGGCACCGTATTCAGGGAATAGTGAACGGTGAAGACTTCCAGATTGTATATTCCGATACCCCCGGAATACTCGACCCCAAGTACAAGCTCCAGGAGACGATGTTGCGCACAGCAAAGTCGGCTCTTGTTGATGCTGATGTAATCCTATATGTTACAGAGGTTAGAGAAGATCCTGAACAGTTGTCAGAAATAACCAACAAACTTGCAAAAATCAAGATTCCCGTAATTCTGGTCTTGAACAAGATCGACAAGAGTAATCAGGAAGTGGTGGAGAAGCTGGTGGAGATGTGGGCTACGATCCTTCCTGAAGCGCGCATATTGCCGATTTCCGCCATCGAGAAGTTTAATCTCGACGGGCTTTTCAAGATGATTATGGAATTCCTTCCTGAAGGTCCGGCGTTTTATTCAAAAGACGAACTGACCGATAAAACCGAGCGTTTCTTTGCCGGAGAGATTTTACGTGAAAAAATCCTTCTGAATTACCAGCAGGAAATCCCCTACTCCACTGAGGTGGAAATTGAGACCTTCAAGGTTGAAGAGAGGCTTATTCGGATCGGCGCGGTAATTTATGTGGAGCGCGACAGTCAGAAAGGTATTCTTATCGGCAACAAGGGAGCTGCCATTAAAATGGTTGGCACACAAGCCCGTATTGAAATGGAGGCTTTCTTCGGTCAGCGGGTGTTCCTTGAGATGTTCGTCAAAGTCCGCAAAGATTGGCGAAACAATGAAAATGCATTAAAAAATTTCGGGTACAGGTAATCTTAAAATTATGGGTAATATAGTTGCCATTGTGGGTCGACCCAATGTGGGTAAATCAACGCTTTTCAATCGGCTTACAGAAAGCCGCAGTGCCATTGTGCACGAAACTGCAGGAGTTACGCGCGACCGTCACTATGGGAAATCGCTCTGGAACGGAGTGGAATTTTCCGTGATCGATACGGGTGGCTATGTGACCAATTCCGATGATATTTTCGAAGAAGAAATCCGCAAGCAGGTTCGCCTCGCCATGGATGAAGCCGACAACATTCTTTTTCTTGTGGATGCCTCCAACGGGATTACCGATTTGGATGAAAGCATTGCTGGATTTCTGAGAAAGGCTAAAAAACCTGTTTTCCTGGTTGTAAACAAAGTTGACAACTACGAACGCAGCTTGGAGGCCAATGAATTTTATAACCTTGGACTGGGAGAGATTTACCCTGTTTCTTCACTAACGGGGAGTGGAACCGGCGACATGCTCGACGCACTTGTTAAAACCTTTTCGAAACCAACGTTCGAGGAGGAGGAAGAATTACCCCGCTTTGCCATCATCGGGCGACCCAACGTAGGAAAATCGTCATTGATAAATGCACTTGTTGGTGAAGAACGAAATATCGTGACACCCATTGCCGGTACTACCCGCGATTCGGTGCATACCCGTTACAACAAATTTGGGCATGACTTTTACCTGATCGACACAGCTGGCCTGCGCCGAAAAACCAAAGTAAGCGAAAACCTTGAATTTTATTCGGTTATGCGCTCTATCAGGTCTATCGAATACTCCGACGTTTGCCTATTGCTCCTCGACGCAGAGAGAGGCATTGAGGCCCAAGACATGAGCATTTTAAACCTGGTGATCAAAAACCGCAAAGGGGTAGTTGTGCTGGTTAACAAATGGGACTTGATCGAAAAAGATCAGATGAGCACCGTGCATTTTGAAAAAGCAATTAAAAAGCGGATGGAACCGTTTACCGATGTTCCCATTATTTTCACATCCGCAATAACACTCCAAAGAATACACAAAGTATTGGAAACGGCTGTTGAGGTTTACAAAAACCGAATTAAACGCATTCCCACTCATAAACTTAACGAGGTAATGCTCAAAGCCATTGAGGAACTGCATCCCCCTGCAATCAAAGGAAAGTTCGTGAAAATCAAATATGTCCAACAACTCCCTACGCATGCACCTACATTCGCGTTTTACTGCAACCTTCCCCAATATATTAAGGAGCCTTACAAAAGATATCTTGAAAACCGCTTGCGCGAAAATTTCAATTTCACAGGCGTTCCCATTCAACTATTCTTTAGGGACAAATAAACTTTAGCATTATTTTTGTGTTAATTAAGTTCCGATTCCTAACTTTGACTCAATGCTTACTATTCGGAAAATTGCAGTTATTCTTTTTGCCTCTTTCGCAATATTTAGCGGATGCGGAGAGATTGTGACCTACCCGGAAACTCCAATAATCGAATACAAAGCATTTGCCCTTTACAGGACAACGGATGATCTTGGAAATTCAATTTTTCTGGGTAAAATGGAGGTGGTTTTTACCGACGGCGACGGGGACGTAGGCCTGGTACAGCCCGATTCGGCGGAAATTGCCGACAGCCTCAAATACAATTTCTTCACCACCCTATACAGCATGAACAATGGAAACTTCGAGAAAATCGAAGGGGCGGTAGGCGAACAAAACTTCAGGATTCCTTACATCACCAGGGAAGGGCAGAACAAAACCCTTAAAGGCTCAATAATCGTTGAGTTTGAATATAAACTGATCGTTCACGACACTATCTTCTACACCTTTTACATGACCGATCGGGAATTCCACAAAAGCAACACCGATAGCTCCGAAGTAATCGTTTTTACAGGCTTAGACTTTTAGCCCCATAAAAAGCACATCATCCACCTGCTCGAGATCTTCTTTCCAGAGATTGAAATTGCTTTTCACATAATTGTACTGCTCGTCCATGGGCTTATCATGTATGTCGTGGAGGAGATTCTTAAGCCTCACCATCTTGAACTTCTTGCCAAGCGGCCCACCAAACTGGTCGGGATAGCCGTCGGAAAACATATAAACTATGTCGCCTGAAGAAAGCTGATATCCTTCTTCCTGAAATACTTTGTCATCGGATTCCTTATCGTAGTGGCCCCCAACAGAACTTCGGCTGCCTTTAACATACACTTGCTCCCCTCCCACATAAATAATAAGAGGCCGCATGGCGGAGGCTATCCTAAGAAATTTCGTCCGCATATTAATCTCTGCAACAATAATGTCCATTCCGTCATTTGATTTTTCGGCCTCAAGATTCTGATTCAGGGCCGTCATAATCTCGGTGTCCAAGGTTTTGAGGATTCCCGAGGGAGAATTAACACCCGGGCGGCTGCAGATATCTTTGATAAGGGTTGTGCCAATCATCGACATAAAAGCGCCCGGAACCCCGTGCCCGGTCGAATCGGCGCAAACAATCACAAACCTGTCCTCCGCAACCTTGTCATACCAATAAAAGTCGCCGCTCACAATATCCCTGGGCTGGTAAAAAACAAAACTCCCGCTAAAGGTATCCTGCAATCTTTTTATCGGGGGAAGGATACTGGCCTGAATTCGCTGTGCGTAATTTATACTGTCGGTAATATCCCTGTTTTTGTTCTCAATAACCTCGGCCTGTTCGATTACTTCCTTGGTCCGCTCATCGAGCTCTTTCTCAAGGTATTCCTGAATTTCTTTCTGCTTTTTCTCCCTATATTTGATTATCGCAAATACTGAACCCACCAAAGTAACAACCGATAAAAGAATAAACCACCAGGATTTCCAGAAGGGAATCTTGACATATATGCGAAGTTCAAGAGGCGTTTCAGAGCAAATCCCCGATTCACTGCAAGCACGAAGCATAAAGGTAAAATCGCCATCTTCAATACGGCTGTAATTTACATAAGGATTCTCGGTAGGTTCAGACCAGTCGTCATACCCATCAAGTTTATATTGATAGCTGACCCCTTCAGGATTCTTAAGATCAATTCCGATAAAATCGATACGTATCTTGTATTTTCCGTAGGGAAGCCTAACATCGTGGCTATAATCATAATCGACATCGGAAATTTTCAGACCGGTAATATTCATTTTCGGGGGAGAAATGGTCTTCCGCTCCTTTGATGGGTCAAACTCAACCATTCCTTTCGACGTGCCGATTACAAGGTTTCCCCGGGCATTAATCAGACTCGCATTATAGTTGCTGTTGGAAGTTATTCCCTGGTCGACGCTAAACCGCCTGATGCTGCCGCTTGCCTTGTTGATTCGGCTAAGCCCCAGACTATGTCCAACCCAAACAGATCCCTCCCTGTCGGTTGAAATGCTGTAACAATAGTTGGAAAGTAAGCCATTATCGGTCGAATAATAATGAAGGGAATCGCTCAAGAAATGGAAGACCCCATCGCCGTTAGTAGCCCCCCACAAATCGCCTTCCTTGTCTTCTGTAATAGAAACAAATTCAAGTTCGGTATTCGCTTCAATTCGAAACTCCTGGCGCGACGTTATGCAATACAAACCATTCGTCCGGGTAGCAACCCACACATTTCCTTTGGAGTCGATAAAAAGATCATTAATCTTATTATGGGGGAGACGCTCTGTGGTGGTATATCGTGTGCGTATTCCCGTGGAAGAATTATAATTTATTACCCCACCGTTGGTGGCTATCCAAATATTATCGCCGGTTCCGGCTATCCTGTTTACAATATTCTCGAGTGAATTCTGGGAGAAATGGAATAATTCCACGTTCTTGCTTCCAGCCTTCAACCGATAAACCCCGGAACGGGAGGTCCCGATCCAGATTATATTCCTGCTGTCCTTGTAAAGTGATGTGATTTTGTCCAACGGTAATCCACTGCTTCGTTCCAGAAGATACTCCGCTTTGTTGCCGGTGTTATCGGTAACAAGAATACCCGATTCACCTCCAAGATAATATCGGCTCCCATCGCTGCATAACGAAAGAATGTTATCGTTAAACCTCTCGCTCTCATAAGAATAAAAGGTAAAAGACTGGTCCTTGAGAACCGTTATTCCTTCACCCACCGTGGCAAACCACAAGTTACCCTGATAATCCTCGAAAACATCCGAAACATAATTGCTGGGCAAACCATTTCTAACCTCAAAATGCTGTATTCCCGTATAGCTTGATGGCTCCGTTCCGGGTAGAAGCCTGAAAACACCTTCGCCATTTGAGCAAGCCCAAACATTTTTTTCTCCATCCTCATATACATCCATAATGTTTGTATACTGGAGCCCAAGGTCATTCCCGATTTTGCTTGCTTCAAAGGAATTCGAATCGCTTCCCTGGGCGCGAAGAATGTAGATTCCGTCGGTTTCGGTGCCAATCCAGAATTTTCCCTTTTCAGGGGATTTCACGATTGCCTGTATTTTAGTGTATGGAACGCTCTCTATTCGTTTGGACAGGGAGACTTTGCCCTTTTCAAAATCAAGGTTGTACATAAAAAGCCCGTCAAACGTCCCGGCAAGCAGATTATTATCATCCGTGAGAATAACCGATGAGAGGAGCTGTCCTTCAAATCCCTCGGTGAGGTATTGAAAAGCATAGTCGCTACCGATTATTATAAGGCCCTTATCCTGGGTGGCGGCAATAATTCGTCCGTCGGTAGTTTCAAGAATCCCATTTATGCTACTCTTATGCTCGTCGTCTGTTGAGAGAATCCTAAAATGTATCCCTTCCAGCAAAGCTATCGATCCGTCTCTGTATCCAAACCACATCCGGTTCTTGCTGTCAAGAAAACTGCTTACAACAATCCTTTGCGGAAGCGTGTCTCCCTGAAAAGTATTTGCAAACTGAAATCCATCGAAGCGAAATATGCCCTCTCCTGAGCCCAGCCAAAGGTAGCCCTCAGCACTCTGGTTGATGCGGTTGATGTATTTGTTGGAAAGTCCCTTATCCGCCCCAAAAGTTTTAAAACGGAAATCCTGGGAAAAAGAAATGTCCCCTGCGGTAAGCAGAAAGATCAGTATTATTAGATGGAATTTGTTTTTTTTCACTGTTCCCCGTTAAAACTATTGTTGTACTGGCTTTACCCCGATGCTGTATTTGTATTTAGGCACTCCGCCAATAGGACTGGTAAAAAACTCAAGGTTTTGTCCGTATTGGTTCTTGACATATATTACAACATTGTTATTTTTTATCGGGGGAGTTTTTTTCTTGATGAACTGAATATCAAGGGAGGTGTTTTTCTCAGCATCCAAAATCTTGAACTCGCTGGTTTCCCATACATCTTCTGCTGAAACAGGGCTCAACTGCCCTTTTCTGGCAACAGAGACGGTTCGGATAAAACCATCGCTGTCCCAGTCGAAATTCGAAAGTCTAACGGTTACCGTCTGATCGTCAACGAAAGGGTAAATGTGTGAAACCTCTTCCGGGTTATTATGCATCCTGAAAGAGTACTCATAGGCAAAGGCATTGGCTCCTTCCACAGGTTTGTCTGAGTTGGCATCCGTGCTCAGAAAATAACGGTACATATTGCCGTCGTCACCTGATATTCCCTCGCAGATAATTTTAAACACGTTGCCGTCCCATCGCTCGGTATATTCGCCTTCACTGGGATTAAACGGGCCGAAAGTGTAATAATTCTTGTCATACCGGGGTTCTTCACCAAAGGTTTTTGTGGCAAGCAAGGTTCCGCTTTTATAGTTGCCAGTGGTCTCTGTTCCCTGTGCAGCCTTATCCGACCAGCATCCTTTGCCCCCATAAACCGAGAAGGTAGTTCGGCTGTCCCAAACCCCTGCAAGCTCATCAATATCCCCACCAGAATCGGGATCGTATACACGTATGAAAACGGGTTGATTATGAGATTTCGGAAGCAAAAAGAAGAAGGTTGAGGAAAAGTCATCATCGCCCCAACTGGTTTCAGCCTTGTTGCCAAAAGTCATGAGAAAAGGAATGTTCTCATCCACGTTCGGTACCGGCTGCGAAAAAGCTGATTCCGAAAGGAACACTATTATTATTGTTGCTATTAAAAAGTATCTCTTCATTTGTTTCCCAAAAAATTCCCGTTAAAGTTGAATGCGGCGTACCTAAGAACTTACAAATACTGTGCAAATTTTCAGACCGGGTGCTTTCATTTCAACTTTTCTCTCACAATTTAAACCTCAACAAGGTATTAATTTTCCGTTATAACTATTGTTTTAGAGGTGCAAAACTTCTTTGCTTCTATCGCGTCCGGATCATCATTAGCCTGCCCCGGTTTAGACTTTGCCTCCTCTGGGTTATTTTCAATAAACATAAGTTTAACAGTAATAGTGCCTGGAATCAGGTATTTATGTCGGATGGAGGCGTCCGTTCCTTTCTGCCCGTCGCCAAAATCCCAATAGTAATTACCCTTAATTTCTCCCCCGAAATACGATTCCAAACCACTCAAAAGAATATCCTCACCTGTTTTGGCACTGTCGGGCATAGTAATGTAGGATTGGATAATCTTCTCAATATTCAATTCATACTCCGCCTGACTGAACAAGACTTCTTTTGTGAGTTTATCAATAACATTCAGACTCACCATAAAGCTTCCCGGGCCGGCAAAGCAATGTTGTGCTTCCATAGCCCGAATTTTTGAATTGTCGCCCAAATCCCACTCATATTGGTAGAGTGTGGTATCAAGTTCAACTGTGTTCTCTTCGAAAAACACAAAACAGTAATTGTTTTCGCGCTGCTGGCGGCACAATTCGAATTTCGGCATTGTTGAAGTGAATGTCCATATTTCCCGGGAACCACCACGGTTATTGGAGAAAAGCCCATTTTCAAACTTCTCATCAATAAAATAGGTGTAGTCGTCGAAGTTTGTGTTAAAAGGAGCGCTCAATTTGACAGGTGATATCCACTTCCCTTTATAAAATTCGGAATAGAAGAGGTCATAGCCCCCAATGTTGTTATCATGCCCGTCGGAAGAAAAGTACAATCTCTCGGTTGCGTGAATGAAAGGATAGCGCTCGTTACCGGCTGTATTTACCCTTGGTCCCAGATTTTCGGGGGAGCCCCATTTGCCGTTCTGGTAGCGACTGACATAAAGATCATACCCTCCAAAACCTCCGGCACGGTCGGACGAAAAATATAAAACCGAGGCGTCTTTGTTAAAGCTGGGATAGATTGTATTTGCTTCCCTGTCGTTATGCTCGTATTCCTGTAAATTTCCCCAGCTCCCGCCCTGATTATCGGCAAAAAACAACCCGAATTTCGAAGTCGACCGAGAGGTTGTCTTCTCGTCAAAGCATTTTGAGAAAGCCATATAGTCGCCTTTCTCGTTGAAGCAAACAGGACCGTCGTGAAAATCGCTGGCTATCTCAAGACCGAATGGGGCCTGGTCACTCCATTTTCCCTTTTCATCTTTTTCGCTTTCTACTATTTTGAAAAAAGATTTATTATTCATATCAGTGCCCGTTTTGGGACCGGGAACAGGTCGGTTTGAGCAGAAAATCATTTTATTTCCCAGCATAACGGGTGCCACCTCATCATATTCACGGGTTGAACGAGGATGCTTTTTTGTATCGTAATAGCTTTGCGCAACAACAGGATAAACCATCGCTGACAATAGGGACAACACAAATGCTATTTTAACAAGCCTCCTCATCACTTAAAAATAAAATGGACTATCATCAACATTGGCTTTGTACTTCAACTCATAACGAATCATAATTTCATGGGATCCATTCGAAAACTTTGATATCTCGCTAAATGAGTGGTCGTAAGCATACCCAATTTTCAGGGCTGCGTTTATCTGCACTTCGAGCATAAAAGTAAGGTCTTTATTCGATTTATATGCGGTTCCCAACCAGAGCGCATCGTTTAAAAGTATAAAATGACTGGCAAACTGATACGAAACAAAATATTTATTGTAATCGATAAGCGTAACGGGTTTGAACTTGAAATTCGGGCCGAAATCAAATAGATAACCGGCAGTAAGGACATAATGGTAACTGCCCAAATCGAATTTGGCTTTTGTGGAATCGGACTTGCTCATGAAAAACGGCACAGCTAATCCCACGAAATATTTATTATTGTACAAGTAGGCACCGGCACCAAAGTTAGGTGCGAAACCGCTGCGGGGAACAAAGGCAGGGTCGGTTGCCA
Organism: Bacteroidota bacterium; assembly: GCA_020047715.1. Lineage (GTDB taxonomy): Bacteria > Bacteroidota > Bacteroidia > Bacteroidales > JACJXF01. The sequence continues at coordinate 36,222 of JAIFNN010000092.1, forward strand.
CCGGATCTTTGAGATTCAAATCCTTAAGTGTTTCTTTGAAAACATACCCCCCACCTTTAAATCCCAACGAGAGCCTCGAACTTCCAAGCCACATCCTGTAGGCATAATTGAAATATAGACTATTGTACTGAACCGAGGGGATGGAGAAATTATCAAACATAATACCCAGGCCAATTTTCTCATTTTTAAGGGGAGAATGGGAGGCCAGGATCTGAGATACGGGAGCACCTTCAAAACCAAGCCACTGGGAGCGATGCATCAGTGTGGTGCTCATGGCTTCGCGGCTGCCTGCATACGCGGGGTTGATGATAAGCCCGTTATTCAGGTACTGATCCACGCTATGAATATAGGGTATATCCTGCGCTTGCACGGAAGAGCAAAACAGTAAAACAAAAGCTATATTAAAAAGTCTGCGCATTTAATCCTCTAACGTTTTACAACTATATATCCCTTTTTATCAAAACTTTGTCCACGGTAATCAACAATGAGCACATAATAATATGTACCGTCGGGAACATAATTCCCGGCCCCTCCCAAACTGGTAGTGCCATCCCAGATTACAACCTGGTTATTCAGCAAATCCACTTCCGGTAAATCTTTCCGCACAATCTCACGGATAAAATTCCCCGAACTCGAAAACAACTGGAATTTGAAGTCCACTTCCTCATCGGCAAGCCCAACTGCCCAAAGCTCATCGTTTACACCATCTTCATTCGGTGAAAAGCCATCGTACACAAGCAATTCTTTTCTCACTATTTTAACCGTGCGGAGACTTACAGGACAGGTACCGTTGGAAATGCTGTAGGTCAGGAATGTCGGATCGTCCTGATCCAGTTTGCTGATAGAAGTAGTAATTCCTGTTGTGGACGAAAGCTCGCCTGCACCTGAACTGATGCTCCAGGCAGGCACTCCCGTAACAACTTCGTCTGCTTTAAGGTTTTGATTATCGCTTATAAATACAATAAGAGTGTCACCTATGGCCGACTCCTGACTATTTGCAAATTTGTAAAGGTTTCTAATGGTGTCGGGGTTATTGTACAAAATAGCATCAATGAAAAGCGTGTCGCTCGGACAGTTTGCGATATCCTCAACATAAGCCAGGGATACCGAGGCAAAGTCTTTATCGGGGGAGTAAAGGGCTGTGAGAGTAATATCAGGATTTTTAAGTTGACTGGCAGTTATTCCGTTTGCATTCCATAAATGCCAGGAGGGCACTCCAAAACTCTTGTCAACAGAAACCAGAAGGCTGTTGGAACAAGACTCTATGAGGGTGTCGCTTGCTGAAATTAATCGAGGCTCAGGTGCAACAAATACCGTCAGCGGAAGACTTTCATTTAGCTTATTGTTTGTTGCCCGACAAGCCTTGGAATCGATAATGGAGAGGACTTTGAAATGGTACTCAATAAAACCGGGATCCAGATCAGGTTTACCGATAAGGGGCTGAATTGCCTTCGATCCGGTTTCAAAAGTGAAAATCTGTCCATCGCTAAAACTTACGGTATAAGGTAGCGCTCCCGATTCAACACTTATCGTAATAAAAGGGTAGTTCTTATTGGAGCATATAGAGTCCAGATCGGCGGTAAGGCTGGAAAGCTCCGGAAGATCAAGAGGCTCTACTCTAACGGGGAGTGAGGTACTTTCGCAGACCCCGGAGGTAACAAGTCTCTTGTAATACCGAACGGTTTGGATTGCTTCGGTTAGGTATTTCGGATTGGATTTTTCTGCAGATTGACTTGCGTCCTCGTACGTGCCATCTGAAGTAGGACTCTCCTTCCATAGGTAAGAGTAGGAGGTTTCGTCTCCCCCGGTTAAAACGCCTGCCTGAAGCGTTGTGTCACTATCAAAACAGACCCACACTGTATCGTTGTTATTTATGCGATTATTCTCAATACTCTTCTGCATGGTAAGGCTAATAATATTACTGGTATCCTTGCAAGTCGCTTTTAATCCCGATTCCACAATTCTGCGGTAATCAACCGAGGAGGCGATAACCGGAGTATTCAGTGAAATAGCTGTTTCGCCTGTGTTGGCCCAACTGTTTTCCGAGGTCATACTTTGCCAGGTATACAGATAGCTGCCGCTGCCATTCTCGGGAATATTGCCTGTAACATCGTCGGGCTCATCGCCTTCACACCAGGTTGTTTCGGGAATTGATATCAGGTTATTAGTAATTTCCTCTAAAATAGTAATTGTACTTACATCTGTTGTATCGTAGCATCGCTGGGATAAAACAGGATTTGTCCCGGAAGAAACGATCCTTCTGAAGTTTGAGGTGCTGGTGAGGATTCCCGGGATAAAGCCGGTTGCCACGGTTCCACCTGCTGCATCGGTGTTATTAACCTGCCAGCGGAAGGCATACGTGCCGTTCCCTCCTGAAAGGGCAGGGGAAGAGGCAGTGGTAGTTGCGCTAAGGGTGTCTCCTGGCAGCCCGGAGCATAATATATTTTGAGCTATTGGGTTGAGGATGTTATTGGAAATATCGGGCATTACAGCAACTGTAAGCTTGGCGGACGTGTCTTTGCAAGTTTCGTTGGGACCTGAAATCACGATTCTGCGATAATTCATACTATTGCTTAAGGCAAGTGGGGGCTGGTAGTTCTCACTGGTAACCGCAGCCGACCATACTGTAGAAGCTGTGGTTTTTTGTTCCCATTTGTAGGTATAGGAAAGGGGCCCGGCACCTCCGGCGGGTGGATTTCCGGTTAGTTGTGAAGGCGTTCGGGCGGTACAGATTTCCTGATCCGGACTTAAATTATTATTGGTAATCAAAGGGAGAACGGTAATTTTTATGCTGTTGCTGTTGCTCACGCAAGCTGTTTTTGCCGGCCCTGACATGGCAATTCTTCGGTACCAGGTAGTGTTTGTAAAGGGTAATGTGGGGTAAGATGCAGCAGCATAAACACTGTCGGCAGATGTAAAGGCGGCATCAGAAGATTTTTCCCATTTATAGCGATAGCTATTGTTGCCTCCCGAAATAACCAGGTTTGGGGAGAGAGTCCCTGCATCGAGATTGGTGCAAACTGTTGCATCGCCAACAATGGAGTTATTGGAAATAACGGGCATTACGAACATCTCAACAACATTGCTTGTATCGTAAAGCGCGGGAGCGTTGTAAACCGTTCTTTTATAGAAGGTCGTAACATTGGTTCCCGGAGGAGGCGTGTATGCAGCCTGGTCGATGGTTCCAGCTGCGTCAACCCAGTTCACCGCATCGGCACTCTGCATCCATTTGTATACAAACACTCCGGTTCCTCCTGCAGGAGGAGCCGCGTTTATCGTTTGGGGAGGACTGCCGAAACATATTGTATCGGCATCGGGAATGTAGTTGAACAGAAACCCCCGTATCGGGATTTTAAGATCTCCCAATCTGGGTTTGAAGCCACCATCGGTAGCTCCCCGGGTACCCAGATTAGAGGAACCGGCCTTCCCTCTTGCAAGGTAAAATTCCGGACCTGTAAGGGTAGTCCTGTTATGCCAGATAACTCCACTTCCACCGCCGCCGCCTGGCCCGCCTGGTTTAACTACTGAGTTATCAATACTGCCGCCGTGGCCCCCATTTACCCATAATTTTGGCTTATTGGGTGCAGGAACCGTATTGACATGAAGAATAATGGTGCCGCCGCCACCGCCGCCGCCTGCCCCGTATGTTGACAATTCAGAAACCGAATCGCCTCGCGCATAAATATTTCCGTTCCCGATAAGGCTGTCGCATACAATAATAACAATGCCTCCTCCATTTCCGCCCGCGCTTGCACCAAAACCGGCAAGCATCTGTGAAGAAGTTCCACCGCCACCACCCAGAGAGATCCGGTTATCGGCACCGTAATAGAGTTCAAGTGGCCGGCCTCCTTTGCCTCCCATACCGGACACTGCTGCACAATCGGAATACTCGTTACCACCCGATCCGCCTAATCCGCCATTGGCACCTCCGCCCCCACCCGAAAATCGTCCGTTGCCACCGCCTCCTCCATTTATGATGGCCCCATTGCCCCGGGTGATATCGTTGAAGGTGTTTGCAACTCCTTGACCCTTTGAAGCCGAATACACTGACTCTGAAGAGGTAAAATAAGCTTTGCTATAATTGGTTGGATCGAGCGATGCACAGGTTCCCGTATAATCAAAATCGTCGGGAGCGGCACCCGGGAAGCCCTTGCCGTCAACATCGATATCGCTTTCAAGTTCTAGACCCTGTTTAACCATCAAGGCAAGTATCCCGCCTGTTTTTGTGGCTGTATCGTAGGGTAAACAAGTAAGGGTGCTGGTTACTTTAGCGCTTCGATAAGTGGGGATTTTGATAACCTGCCCGTACTCCCCTGCAGAGAGTTTGTCAAAACCACCAAGAGTAGAATTTAAAAACAGAAGGTTTGAGGGAGCATCAAGACTGTCTAAAATAAAAATCGCATACTTGCCGGAATTCCGCTGAGCAGCCATTTTTCCTTCAGTGGAACCGGGGATAGTGATAAAATCTGCCCCAACCGTCATATGGATCAACACTGTGTCCCCGGATGCGAAGCCACTTGTGCTGTTTACCCTCAAAGAGTCAATATCCGAATCGTTTAGGCCATAAACCTCATCAATCCTTGCGGATACCGTGTTAATAACACCCCCAATATTTTCCTGACCGAAAGCATTGAAATCCGAAGACAAGAACAGGATGATAAATCCAGTTGTAATCCAATGAGTTAGACGTATTACGATTCTCTTATGATCCATTCAGTTAAAAATCTCCCATAAAAATAATAATTTATAAACGTTTGCAGCCTTTTTTCGGAAAAAATGATGCATTTATTTTCCAAACCGTTTCCGCCAACCGGTTTTAATCGTGTTTACAAATCTCCTTATATTCTCTCCTGTGATTGCGTGCTTGCGGGTTCCTGTTTCTCCCAGCAGAAAAGAATAGGCATGGAGTTTTGGTGCAGCCTCGGCCATAATATTGAACATTGCCATCAGTGGAACAATGGAAAACATTCCCGGTATCCCCCATACCATTCCCGCCCCAACAATCCCAAGGATTATCATCATGGGGTTCAGCCGTAAACTGCTTCCTACAATATTCGGCGTGAGGATATTGTTTTCGAGGGAATTTACAATCAGGAAAAAAATAGTGACCTGCACTGCAAAAAATGGAGTGTCGCCCGTCAGCAAAGCAAAGCCAACGGGAAATATCCCCCCGATAAGAATTCCAAAATAGGGTATAAAAGCAAACAAGCCCGACACCACACCAAAAATAAGTGGATGTTCAAATCCGATATAATACAATCCCACGGAATTCAGGATCATCAAAATAACCACCACAGTCGAAACGCCACCCATGTAGCGCGGAACAACGCTCGCAAAGCGGTTAAGCACATCAACCGCAATGGGGCGGTTTTCTTTCACAACCATTTTCATTATGAAATAGGCGAGTTTCGTGCGGTAATAAAGAAAAAGGAACATATAAATCGGTAATATGGCAAGGCGAAAGAGGGTTCCGGTAATGTTCGAGAAAAGGCTGTTCATTGCCACGTTTCCCACTTCAAATAGGTGCTTTACACGGGTTCGCAGAAAATCAGTAAGCCGGAGGTCTGCCAATCCAAACTCCTGCTCAATAAACGTCTCCATAGCATCGATGTTTGAAAGCGCCTTTTGCTTATAAAGGGGGAGGTTATCCAACAAATTTCCTGCCTGGTTGTAGATTGAAACAAGGGCAAATCCAACTATAAACACAAAAAACGCAATACCGATCAGGCTCGCAGGGATTCGGGGGAGGCCCTTCTTTTCGAAAAAGTTCGCTATTGGATATACCAGATACCCAAACAAAACACCCAAAACAATAGGATACAGGAAATCCTTTGCCTGTATGATTGCATAAAAGAAAAGTATGATCAACAGTAGTACGTATGTAAACTTTAAGTATAACGGGTTTTTGTTGTCCATATTCTATTGCTGATAAATGGGTAATTCAACGATAAATACACTGCCTTTGTTCATTTCGGTCTCATAATAAATTTTGCCTCCGGCATTCTTCAATATGCTGTCCACAATTGCCAGGCCCATGCCCATCCCACCGGATTTGGTTGTAAAGTTAGGTTGAAAAAGCTTATCCCTGATTTCTTCGGGTACTCCTTTCCCATTATCCCGGAAACGAATAATCGCTATATCCCCGCTTTTCTCAAGGCTCACATGCAGTTTCCCTTCTTTGGAATCATGAAGCGACTGTATCGCATTTTTCAGCAAATTGATAAATACACGCGATAGCTGCTCTCGATCGGCATATACAAACAACCCTTCGTGTTCCGGCACATTAAGATCTATGCTCAGGTTTTCTGTGTTCTCAAAAAGCCTGCAGGCATTGCTGAGTTTTTTGATGAGATCGAGCTTTTCGTTATTGGCAGAAGGCATTTTGGCAAAGTTGGAAAATTCTGTTGCAATAGCCGAAAGGTCATCAATTTGTTCAATGAGCATCTTGCTTAAGCGCTCAAACTGCTCGTCCCAGTTTTCCTGTTTGTCGTGCAATGTCCGCTGCAAATGCTGAATGCTGAGCCTCATAGGTGTTAAGGGGTTTTTTATTTCGTGGGCTATCTGCTTGGCCATTTCCCTCCATGCAGACTCCCGTTCCGATTTCGCCAGAAGCTCTGCGCTTGAGGTTAGCTGGTCCACCATTTTATTGTACTCACTCACAAGACTCCCGATTTCGTCGCGTGCCTTGTATCGGATCTTCTCATTACTCGCATTCAGGCTTATTCTTGAAAAGCTTTCCTGCAGCAGCCTCAAGGGCAGGGTTAGCTTGTTCGAAAGAAAAACGGCAATGGTAAAGCTGAGCAGAGACATCAGCACCATAATATTAATAATCGCAACTACAAGGTTGGTTATTTCGCTTGTTAGCTCGTTCTGACGCGTGAAATAGGGCAGGTTCAGATAGGCCAGCAGATGGTTTTCGGAGTTCACAAAAGGTACGTAGGCCGACAGGTATTCCAATCCCCCTACATTTTCTTTATGAATAAACTCCGAGCGCTTGTGGATTACCATTTCCAGGTATGCCTGACTGTTCATCCTGCCAGCGATAAGGTTGTTTTCTATAATCTCGGGGCGCGATGTGGCAAGAATCTCTCCCTTCTCATCGTACATATTGATATCGGTGTAAAACACGTTGGAGAATTTCTCGAGCAAATCGTCGAGACTGTAATAGCTTTCTGTAGACCAGTTATGCAAATCATGCTCATATTCGAGTTTATGGATAAGCTCGACGTAAACCGACTGTATTTTCTCCTGCAAAATCTCCACATGCTTGCTCTGATATTGGCGGATACTGAAATAAACAATGCCCGCGCCAATACATAAAAGGGAGAAAAAAAGCAGACCTGTCATGGCAAATTGGATTTTATTCTTGAAGTTCCATTGCAGTTTTGTGATAACCGGACTGATATTGGTTATTATCAAGAAAAACACCATAATTATAAAAAAGAAACTGAAGACATACGAAAAGGAGATGACTATATCCACCCAAAACACAGTGGGCTTGCTCACAATAATCGTGTTTGATTTGTCTATATTGTACACCAGATGATCGAAATTATCCTTTTCCACAAACGACCATCCTTCGCTGCCGTCGGTATAAATGCTGCTGGTCATATAATAGGCAAAACTCCCTGAAAAGGTAATGAGTCGACCGTTATTGTATTTCGCATACGAATAATCACCTGCGCTTGGAGGTGGGTTGTACTTATCATCGAGAAGAAGTTCGGGATAACCTAAGCCTTCGGAAATCAGCTTGGAGTTGAGCTCAATGTAAAGCGTCATTTCGGTATCGTTCTGCTCATAGGGAATAGCTGCGAAATAACTGATCCGGCCATTTAGATTGTCGAGAAAATAGAACCGTGTGTTTGGCACACTAATCCCGTCGGAAAGAACAATCTCCTCGAAAAACTGATAACAATGGTACCAGTTGTCGTCCGGAGGAGCTACATAAAGACTGTCAAAGGGTCGACACAAGGTAATCTGCATTTCGTATTTGTCCCAGAACCCGCTAAAATACTTACGCTGTATGGTGGAATAAATAAGGTTGAAATCTATCTGACGATCGAAAAGCATTTGTTTTAAATCGCTGTCGCCCTTCAGTCTCCTGTCGATATCCACAAATAGCAATTCGGCAACAGGATCGTGCTCTGCAGAGAGGTTAACAGCCTTGATCTTCATATCCGTCTGGCTTTTTCTGGCAGTATATTTAACCACCTCCAAAACGGTAAAGGCAGAAAACAATACAACGAAACTTACAAATCCCGAGAAACGATAGTTTCCCTTCCTCGAAATCCTGATGAAATAGATCAGGAAGCTCAGGAAGAAAAAGAAAAAGGCCGATTCGGTATTTATAAAGCTGGAAGCAGGGATCAGCTCAAGGAAAACAATAAGGTTCATCGTGGAAATGAGGAACAGCGCTTCCTTCTTTTTGCGCAGATTTTTGAGGATCCCTAAAAACTTGTCAATGAGCAACGCCAAGGAAGCAAAAAGGAAAGCAAGGATCAGAAACCCAAAAAAGGTGTATACCGTAAGGTTGAGTACCTTGTATGTTTCAAACGAGATTGTAGAGTCGAGAATCAGACTTTCAAAAAGGAAAACTGTAAGTCCAAACCATCCTAAAATAAGAATTGAGAACATCAGCACCAACAGGGACAGAAGAGTCTTCGACTTCTTTAAAATCGTCAGATCAATAATGTACTCTTTGTAAAAATTATAAATTGTGAAGAAGCTTATTAAAGACAGGAAGAGCAGATCGCCAAGAGAAGGGAACCAAACCGAACGGGCATATTTTTCGGGGGAGAATAAATCCAGGTTGTAAATTATATCGGGTAGCCGGAAATAATGAAGGAAGTAATAAACCCCAAAAAGAAGGATCACACTTACAAAGAACAATATCTTCTTAAGTTTTCCCTCCGCGTTATGAATAAATCTGCGTAAGAAAAACAAGAATAGGATAAACACAAACAGATACATGAAAACCGACAATTGTTTTTCGAGGGGACTAAACTTCCGGGTAATATTGTAGTCGAGTGTAAACAGAAAACCGCCGTCGCTGTTGTAGACAGCGTTCTCACCTTTATCAACCATTTTTGGTTGGATCTTCACCTGGTTGTCAAGCCGGAAATCCCTGTGAAAACCATTTTTAAGGAAGCGGTTTTCATAAGGGTACTCTTTTTTAAGAAGAATAAGACCAATAACATCAACCCCTCCGGCTTTGACTTCCCTTTTAATAAAAAACGAATTGGTTATCATCACCAAATCCCTGACCGGGAAATTTTCCCTGAGTGTTGCAACGGGGACAGTATTGTCGCTCCAAAAGGCAAGTGAGTCGTTTCGGTACACGAATAAGGCCAAACCATTCTCACTGAGTTCAGTGGAGGCTTTTGTGTATAAGGAGGCGAAATCGTTCCCACTAAGTTTCTGCGCATCCCCCAGAGCTTCTGCCAAAATGGTATCCAGTTGAGCCTGCTTTACTTGCAAGGTTTGCTGAAATTTTTTTGTGTCGTCCTGATTGTAGAAGCGAGTGCCCGATTTGCTCTCC
>JAIFNN010000092.1:45784-57607 GCA_020047715.1 Bacteroidota bacterium
AAGCCATACCGAAAGCGCCAGAAATACCAACATAAAGACGAAGAGCCATCGACCTTTCAGAAGTGCCTGAACCGCGCAGTTGTTTTTTATATCCATATCCGCTTTCCCTGGTTATTTGTTTTTACCTCAACTGTGATGATAAGGCTCTCCCCTGATAATTGTCATTGCCCGGTAGAGCTGTTCAGCAAAAATAAGCCGTACGAGCTGGTGCGAAAAAGTTAGTCTGGAGAGGGATATTTTGTCGTTGGCTCTTGAATAAACCTCTTCGGAAAAACCGTAAGCACCTCCGATGAGCAAAACAATATCCCTGCCAGAATTCATGTTTTTAAGAAGAAATTCTGCGAATTCCTCAGAGCTGTTTTGCTTCCCCCTTTCATCGAGCAAAACAAGGAATGCTGCTTTCTCAATAAGCTTAAGGACCTGCTCCCCTTCTTTTTTCTTAATCTCAAAAACGCTGAGGTTTTTCGAGTTCTTGAGATCCGGCAAGGTGACTTCCTCAAAAGTAACATAGTGCTGAATCCTCTTATGATAGTCGCTGATCCCTTCCTGCAGGTATGAAAACCTTGTTTTACCAAGTTGAATCAATGTAATTCGCATAATCTTCAGACTAAAGGATTTTTTGTATCTTGCCGTCAATTTATTACACTCTGGCAGACCTTTTGCAATAGTTATACAAACTTAGCTGAAAATTCATGAAATTGTCATGAAATGTTTCAAACAAAAAGCCATCGAAATGAATAAAATAAAAAGAATAACGGTATTTATCCTGCTGACATTGACTTTGGGATTTGGAGCAGACAGCATTTCTGCACAACAGATACCCGCCAAGCTCGTACAGGCTTTTCAGGAAGGCGATGCAACAGCCCTGGCTCCTCACTTTAACGAGAGGTTTCAGCTTGTATTGCTGGGGGTTGACCACAGGGTTAGTCAGCCTCAGGCTAAAGAGATCATGAGAGAGTTTTTTAAAAAATACCCGCCTGTTTCATTCGAAATTATTCATAAGGGAGATAAGAAAGACTCTAACTTTGCAGTGGGCAAGCTGAAAACCAAAACAGAAACCTTCCGGGTGAATCTGTTTTTCAAGAAAGTCGGAGAGCAAAATCTGCTTCATCTCCTTGAAATAGAAAAAGATAATGGAAGCTCATTCTAACTCCCACCTGAATATCCTTATCGACTTATGGCTCGATGAAGACATTGGCGACGGGGATCACACTACTTTATCTACTATTCCTGCCGAGGCTACCGGCAAAGCCAGACTTCTTGTCAAACAGTCGGGCATTATTGCAGGAGTTCGGATTGCCAAAGAAATTTTCAACCGTTTCGATCCCACCCTAAAAATCGAAGTGTTCATTCCTGACAGTAGCCCCATAACTCCCGGGGATATCGTTTTTGAGGTTGAAGGATTGGTGCGCACCATTCTGCAAACGGAGCGACTGGTTCTGAACGTAATGCAGCGCATGAGCGGAGTTGCCACACAAACCCACAACTACGTCAAAAAGCTAGAAGGATTAAACACGAAAATCCTCGACACCCGTAAAACAGCCCCAGGCATGCGCCTTCTCGAAAAGGAAGCGGTTAAGCTCGGGGGAGGCGAAAACCATAGAATTGGTTTGTACGATATGATCCTCATCAAAGACAACCATATCGATTTTGCCGGGGGAATTGCCAATGCTCTGGAATGGACCCGCAAATATCTCAGGGACAATAAAAAAGATCTGAAAATTGTTATCGAAGCCCGGAGCCTTGACGATATCCGTGAGATTCTCGAGAATGGCGGCGCTAACCGAATCCTCATCGATAACTTCTCCCCTGCACTCACCCGCGAAGCTGTTAAACTTGTTGCCGGAAGGTGCCAAACAGAATCGTCGGGAGGCATAAGTCTTGAGAATATCCGCGAATATGCCGAATGCGGCGTAGACTATATCTCCGTGGGAGCCCTTACTCACCAGATCAAGAGTTTGGATTTGAGTTTGAAGGCGGCGTTTTGATTAGGACGTGATGGGGTGATGGGGTGATGACGTGACGGGGTGATGATGCATTATTTAAATCCACAGTCTAGCGATAGTCCAGCTCCCGCCCACTCGGGGGAGGGCTGGGGAGGGGCAGTTCAAAGCAACAAGGTAACGGGGTGATGGGGTGACGACGGTACCCGGAGGCTGAGCTCGTCGAAGCCGAGATTGTCGAAGCCGAAACCGAAGCCTTTAAAAAAAATGAACCGCCTTCCTAAAAATTTTGTTTAAGCAAGAAAATCAAATGAGCTTGTCATTATCCGAACTAAGGAAAGAATACGCCCTTAAAAGTCTCAACAAAAAAGACGTGGATCAGGATCCTTTCAAACAATTCACGACCTGGTTTGAAGAGGCAAAGGCAAGTATTTCGGGGGAGCCGAATGCCATGATCATAAGTACATCCGGAGCTGACGCGAAACCTTCTTCAAGAGTGGTTTTGCTCAAAGGTTTTTCCAGTGATGGCTTCCTGTTTTTCACAAACTATTTATCGCGCAAGGGCAACGAACTGCTTCTAAATCCCCATGCAGCATTACTTTTTTTTTGGGGAGAACTCGAGCGACAAATACGCATTGAGGGAAGCGTTGAAAAGATAAGCAGGGAGGAGTCGCAGAAATACTTCCTCTCACGACCCCGTGCCAGCCAGATCAGTGCCCTTGCCTCCGAACAAAGCAAGTCGGTTGAAAGCCGAGAGATTCTGGAAGAAAAATTCCGGCAATTGGAAAATGCGTTCGGGGAAAAGGAAATACCCTGCCCGGAACAATGGGGCGGATATATCGTAAAGCCCAACTATTTTGAATTCTGGCAAGGCCGCCGCAGCCGTCTTCACGACCGTATAAGCTACACATCCGAAACTGGTGCTTGGAAAACCGAAAGGCTCTCTCCCTGAAAAACAGCTTGTCCACCGCTTACATCACATGAATGTACTTAAGCACCAAGTCCCTGATTTTTTCAGTGTTTCCCATGATCCTGTCCGACAATCCCTGATCATTGTGAGCCTTTAGCCGGCGTATCACATTGTCGATCATCCCGGGGGAGAAAACTCCCGATTTCTCAAATATTTGTCGTTTGTCATTAAGCGCCTCAGCAGAGTCGAAACAACTGTAAGGCAAATGATTCAATACAGACAGCTTTTCCTTGTTCCTGAAGATATCAACTCCCACATACAGAGAATCGGCCAAAGAAGTGGCGCCTTTCATAGCAAGTCCGTGAGCGGCGGCCACAACCAATCCCGCCAGAAGATTATAAATATCTGCAGAGCCGTCGGGAACACGGAATTCAACGGTCTGCGAGTCCCCAACAGGTATATTCACAGTGGGTTCAGAGGGATTTGCATCTTTAAGCATATCGGTTTTCCCAAGCCATCCCAGAGGAACACGCACCAAAACGCTGCGGTTGCGGTCGCCCCAGCACACATAGGTAGGAGCTTCCTGGTTGGGTACAAGCCGGAGGTAGGAAGTTGGGATGGTGTTGCCAAAAGCTGTCAAGGCGGGGGCAACATCGAGAATTCCGGCAATGATGCATCGGCTGATATCTGAGAGCTTTCCGCCTTCGGTCATAATATTTTTCCCGTCCTTCTCCATCATCATATGGATGTGCAAACCGCTACCCGCTTTCCCTTCAGAAATTTTTGGGGCGAAGCTGATCTCAACCCCATACTGCCATGCCAGCATACGGAGAATCCACTTGGCCACTACAAGTTGGTCGGCAGCTTCCTCAACCGGAGAGGGCAAAAACTCGATCTCATGCTGTTCAAAAGCTTCCGCATCTGAAGTGAAACTCCCTACTTCTCCATGTGCATATTTCACATTGCCCCCAGCTTTGGCAATCAGGTACATGGCCTCTGTTCGGAAGTCCTCCCATTTTGCAAAGGGTCCGGAATTATGATATCCTTTCTGATTTTCGGAAAGGAAAATTGTTTCTTTCGGGCTGCTGATATAATACTCCAATTCGCCCATCGCCTTAAAAGTGAAACCCGTTTGATCCCGGAAGTGTTCGTGGGCTTTACGAAGAATGAATTCGGGGGAGCTCTCCAATGGAAGCCCTTCGTTGGTGTAAAACGAGCAAAGGATATCCAGACAGGGCTTTTCTGTAAATGGATTTAAAAAAGCAGTCCGAAACCTGGGAATTAAATAAAGATCGCTGGAACCCGCTTCGATAAACGAAAAGAGGCTGGAGCCGTCGACCCTCTCGCCAAACGAAAGGACGTCGTTGAGGTGCTCATCCCCCTGAATAACAAAATTGAGCGTTTTAAGCTTCCCATCTTCAGCAACATACCGAAAGTTGAGCATCTCTACATTTTCAGACCGGACAAACCGGATGATATCCGATTTGGTAAATTCTGATGCAGGTTTTTGAAGAAACCTGATAAGATCGTTTGGAACCAGACTGTAATCCATAAGAATAGTGTAAGACTGATTTTATATTTCCTGTGCAATACTTAAACCCGTTGCAGCATCATACTTATAAAGGCTTTTAAACATTAAAAGCCAAAGTGAATCAATTACCGCAGCGTTGTATTATTACCACAATGCTTGCAAACTATTGCTTCATCCTTAATTATCTCTGAACAGTAGGGGCACTTCTTAGTAAGCCCTTTTGCTGCCTGCGGAGGGAGGATGAGAATTACAATAATTAACAAGGGGATAATTGCACATAAAACGAACCACAAAATCTGGTTGTGACCTTTATTACGAGCAATAATGCTGCCAATAACACCAGCAATGATGAGGATAATGAGATACCTGTACATAATATATTATTTTTTAATCACGTCTCCAACTCCGATAAAGGGTATAGCACCGTTTCCTGTAACCTGGGGAAGAATCCCATTCCATTTCTCAATTGCCTTTAGATTGGCTTCAATCTTCCTGAGTTCGATAAGGTCGGTGGAAATATTCGCCCTCTGCAAGCGCAATGCTTCTGCTTCTGCCTTTGCGGAGGTTATTGTCTGCTCGCCTTCAATCTTAATACGCTCCAGATCTCGCTCGGCCTTCATAGCGAGCTGCTCAGCAGTTTGCTTCGACTCAATTGCATCCATATAAATTTTTGAAAAACTGAATCCAACAATCGAAAATGCATCCACAGCAATGTTGTGAACCAAAAGTCGCTCGGTAAGTGTAGACTTCATAGCATCACTAACTGAGGATCTCTTTGTGATAAGGTCTTCTGCCGAATATTTTGCCGATACCGCTTTCACGACCTCCTGCACTGCAGGATCGATAATACGGGCTTTAAAATCAAGGCCGATGGACTGATACACAACATTTGCCTTATCGGGAATAACATGATAATTTATGGCAACTGTTGAGCTCACTTCCTGAAGATTGGATGATGATGCGGTAGCATCGGTGGTTGCCTTCTGCACTTTAACATCCATTTTTACTACTTGCTGCATTACGGGCATTCTGAAATGCAGACCTTCCCCAAGCACAATAGGCTGCACAGCTCCAAAATTGAGAACCACGCCTCTCTCCCCAGCACCAATCTGAACCCAGGGTTTCAATATCAATATAAATAAAAAAGATACCACGATGATAATTCCGAGAACTACCGACTTGTTTTTCAAAGCATTCGTTATTGAGCTGAATTCATCATTTCTGTCCATGTCATTAAGGTTTTATTTTTTTATCCTCGCGAATCGTTGAATGCTCCTCGTTTTTTAAAGTGGGTTCTGACCTCCACTTTTTTCATTTCGACAACAAAGATATGCAAAAACTATCAATGGGCCATGCATGACTTGCCCCCCTGATAGTAGCACCTGTTTTCCAATGAGATTCCGCTATAGCTGCAATAAACTTTTAAACACAGGCTATCAGATCTTTCATGAACACGGCATGATTCATGGCGGGTCGCGAAAACACTGATTACTCTTCCTGATTTGGGCAATGCCAAATTTATTATCCCCCTAAATTAAATAAGTGACAAATTATTAAGTATTTTTAGATTTTGGAAGTACCTAATTTTAAAAGCTCTCAAATAATGAAATTTATCAGGCCCTACACAATTGTTTTACTGTCCCTTCTCTGCCTCCCCTTTTCCACCTTATTTTCACAACACACAATAGATATTGGTTGGGGAATAACCATGGATATTGACGTGAGCGGTGTCAACGGAAGCTCTTTATCAGAAGACAATTACAAAATCGGATATACGAGCAAGCACAGTTATGTGAGCACTTCTGTAGGCGCAACCGTTAATTTCGGGAGTTTGATTTCACCATGTGAAAGTGATTGCTGGTATTCAGGAATAACTGCGTTTGAGATTAGTCTTCGTTCTATAACAGGATATAATCCTGACGGGACTGCTTCTGGTTCTATAGATATTGGAAAGGAAAGAGTAACAGGAATTTATACCGACAATTCCCATTCAATATATATGAACAGCGGTGGCATACCAAGTGCGGTTTATCAGGTTAATTTTATAATGACCGGAACCTGCGCCAGGTATGAGGATAGCTTGCTGATTTCATCACCTAATTTTTCTCATTATGTTACAGTTACTCCTTCCCTGAGTATGGCAACAGTAGGAGATGTTAATGAAGGTTCGGATGGAAGGGACCCGTTCAGCAATAAAAATTTCAGTTGGAACCCTTCCATAAATGATAAGGATAACTCTATTCCTTTCCCCCCCGGTCACGGAAACCAACCCGAGAACCTTGATGACGGGTCCGGGAGTTGCGGCATTTATGGCCGGCCTGAATATGGCGTAAATATGCAGATTCTGAGCCTGGGTGTTAACGATCGGGAGTATTTTCAATCCGGTACCGGACCATCGGTTGACATAACAAGATACTATAGGCCAAACCACAATGGCATTTTCGGAAAAGGATGGAAAAGCACTCTTGAAATAACCGCTGATGCGAAAACCTTGTTTTCTTCGCTTGACGGACCTGTAATCATAAAACCGGAAAGAGGCGAGGACTTGTATTTCACCCTCTCCCAGTTTAACAAAAGTTTCACTCCCAAGGGTAATTCCGATTCCCTCTATATTCAGGGAGATCAGCTGGTATGGATGAACCGTCAAAAAGACCTGATATATACTTTCGACACTCTCGATGCTTCCGGTGTATTTTATGTAACCGAAATCCGGGATCTGTTTGGTAATAAACTGAAATACAGCTATGTCTCACCTGGCAAAATAGCGTCTATAACCGATGATGCCAACCGGATTGTTACCCTGAATTATAATCCTGAAGGCTGTCTGGCATCTTTTACTACTCCCGATGGGCGATCCTCGGATTATGAGTACGATGCGGAGAAAAGGCTGGTAAACAGCATCGACCTGGAAGGTTTAGTGTCTGAATTTGAATACGATGAATTTTCAAACATCAGCTCTATTACTTTTGAAGGAAATAAAACGATGTTCGGATACCAGCATATTGCCGGACGATCCTTTATAACATCTGTTACCGATGCCCTGGGCAACGTTTATACATACGACCTGAATATGTGGACCGGTTATTCTCAGAACACAATTAACTATCCCGATGGGAAAAAAGTTATCTATCACGGCGACAGTCAGGGAAATACCTTAGGAATCGACGATGGAATAAATGCCACCTGGTACACCTATGATACCAAAGGAAGAATGACCAGCAAAAAACTGCCTTTTTACGAAGTTGAAGACTATGAGTATAATAACCTCAACCAACTTACAAAAGTCACCTATAATAATTTTGCTTTTGAACTAATGACTTACCATTCCAGCGGAAAGCCGGAGTCGTTTACCGATCGGTATGGAAAAGTCTATAAGCTTGTTTATAACGATAAAAATATGCCGGTTCTTTACATTAATCCTGAAAACGATTCAACCCGGATGCTGTACAATGAGAAAGGACAACTTCTTAAAATTGAGAAGCCTGACGATAGTTTTCTTGAATATACCTACGATGAATTTGGCAATATTAACTCCTTAAAAGATCAACAGGGCGAAATCGTATCATTGAAATACGACTTCACCGGACATTTTGTGGAAAGTCTTACGGATGCTTTAGGGGGAGTGGTTCAATATGAATATGACAATAACAAAAGGATAAAATCAATTACCAAACCAGATATGGCGCAGCTGAATTATGAAACCGGGTGCTGCGGTCAGACGGGTATTACAGATGAGAATGGCAATACAACAAGCTTTTCAAGAAACGGATTAAATGCGGTTACCTCGGTTAATCTCCCCGGAGGAAACAGTGTAAAACTGGAATATGATAAAAACAACTATTTAACCGGAGTGACAAATCCCGCTGGAAATAAATCCAAAATAAGGTATTCCGATAATAGCATGCCGCTTTCGGTTGTCGATTTTCAGGGCGATTCGGTACAATACGAGTACAATGCAAATAATATGATTTCGTCGGTAACCGATGAACGGGGAAATAAAACAATCTTTGAATACAGCAGTAATTTCCTTTATTCCACAACCGACGCAAACAACAAAACCCGGTATTTCTACCGCGATAAAGGAGACCGGGTTTGGAAAATTATTAATTCCAGAGCAAATTCGTCGGTTGAATATGCGTATGATTACCGGGGCGCAGTTGTAAAAAAGACCACAACCGACAAAGTATATGCATACAACTACGATAAAGCTGGAAGAATTCGCTCAGAGAAATCCGGGGTGGATTCTACTTCCTATAATTTCGACAAACGAGGAAACCTGTTGGGGATAGTATGGAAAAACGATATTCATGCCGAATATTCATACGATGAGGTTAATAAACTCAAAACCATGAACTATCCCGACGGCTTTGCGGTTAGTTATGAGTACGATGTAGCCGGAAGAATCACTAAGGTGAAAATGCCCAAGGATACAGTGAGTTTTTCGTATGATAGTGCCGGAAAACTTATTTCGGAAAAACGATCCAATAATACCGAAACCCATAATTTATATGATAATCTCGGGAAACTCACCGATATTAATCATCTGAGCATGGACACAGTTCTTATCGGATTGGGATATACATACAATGCTGTCGGGAATATAATTCAAACCGACATCCGGTTCCCGTATAGTTTCAATTTCTCAGCTAGTGACGGAATTGACGACGCTTCATACAATTCATTGAATCAGTTGACATCTGAAAACGGGAATACCTATTCGTATGATGATGATGGCAATCTTACGTCGGTTCTTGGTCCAAGAGCTCTTACTGCCAGCTACACGGATGAAAATCTTCCGGAAGGGTTTATTTCCGGCGATTTGTCGGTTAACTACAACTATAACGGTCTTCAGCAAGCTGTCAGTATCAGTAAAAACAATGTAATCCGACTGCTTTACTACGATCTTCAGGATAAATTGCTTTTTGAAACCGATGCGGAGGGTGAGATGCTCTGCAAATACATTTACTCAGGAAACAGGCTCACAGCTATGGCCGATGAAAATGGAAGGGTGAGTTTCTACCATTTCGATAAAAATGGCAGTACTCTGGCGCTTACAGGTCCTGCGGGTGAGCTCGATGCTGCTTATTGGTACTCTCCCTTTGGGGAAAAACTTTTACAACACGGCTCTCTTGAAAACCGGTTTACTTATATTGGGGGATTAAATGTAAGTGATGAGGGAAATGGATTCTACCGCATGGGTAAGAGAATTTATGACCCCCGCAACGGAAGGTTTATACAACGTGATCCAAAAGGAATGGTTGACGGGACCAACCTTTATACCTATGCAATGAATAACCCCATGGTGCATATCGATCCACTGGGAACGGAAATCGGAAATGGTACGGCCAACCTTTACACCTGTGAAGGTCCTGTTTATGGAGATGATTTTATTTCTGAAGAGACCTATGAGACAATAGGACAGGTTGGTGATATTGTAAGTGATCTTACTCCAGGCATAGGCGATGCAAAAGCCATCACCAAAGCAGGCTACTACCTTTACAATGGTGAATATTACAAGGCGGGAATGGAAGCAACATCTTTGGGTATCGGGAAGTATGTGGGCGGGAAAATGGCCCCGATGCTTATCGAAAAACTGGGCGCGACAGTTACAAAGGAAATTGCCGACATTGCCATTGGCATCGCAGTTGATCAGGCAGTAAAAGGCAGTGGGGATGCCGCTTCCGAATTTCTAAACAAGCCCTCGGATCCGAGCAAATCGGTAAAAAATACAGGGCCTGCAAATCTGATGGGCCCCCCGGCAGGGATTCATTTTTAGTGCAATAAAAATACTGATCAGTAAATATAATTGAGATGAAAGCAATTCTTTTAAGTTTTATATTTTCCCTTGTGGTTCTTGCAGGCAATGCTCAGATAAGCATTAAATATGCTTATGATAAAAACAACAGGTTAAAAGGTTTTGAATATCCGACGTTTATCCGCAGTTACTTTTACGATCAGACCGGTAATCTGGTCAAAAAGAACTCCGACCCATCCCTGTTTAACGCCTTGCCTTTTAACTCCCCCGATAAAACAATCAATGTTTTTCCAAATCCCTTAACCGGCAACGTTTTTTTTATCGATGCTCCCGGTGGAAGTGAAATTAAAAAAGTTAGCCTGTTTGATCTAAAGGGAGCAAAAATCCCTCTGAGCACTGAACTAACATCCATCCCTGCAAGTGTTAAAGCGGTTGGACAACTGTACCCGGGGATTTATTTCCTGCATGTTTTGGAGGGGAAGACAACCCATACCCTCAAGCTCGTTAAGTTAGTGGATTATTAGTTGTGGAGATTTAGGGGGATTTACAAATAAAAGTCAGATTCCAATTCCCCTTTGACAGATTGGCATTGTTACTGATTTTACCAATCGGTCAAAGCAGGACTGTTTTACTTGTCAGATGGACTTTCTGACAAGTTTTATGCATTTTCAACAGCTAATCGTTTTACTCATTTTTAACAAACCGTTTCGTAAATACACCTGTGGGACTGCGTAGTTGGAATACATATACTCCCTTACTTAAATGTCCCAATTCCAGGTTTTCAACGGAGTTTAAAATTTCTTTTTCAAGCAGCTTACGGCCACTGAAATCAAAAATCGATAGGGTTGCCAATCCGGAATATTCCATGCGTTCAACCACAATTTCATTCTGGAAGGGGTTTGGATACATATTAACCGATTTGAAATTATCTTCACCAACACCAATCGTTAAAATGCTTGCTTCTGCGGAAGTGGACACGCAAGCCGGAATATAAGAATAAGAAACCGTGTATTTCCCATTTACTGCAGCTGAATAGGTCTGGTTTGTTGCACCGGGAATTGGCGTTCCATTGAGGTTCCACTGGATAGTTCCTGAAAACTCTGGTGATGCGGCAAGCTCAATTCCTGAGAGAGTTATTGAAGGCTGGGGTGCCACATCCGGTTCTTCCGTGAATTTCCCCAAATACAATCCTGTATTGGCATCACGTGGAATGCAGCTGAAAGTAGGAGCACTCCTGCTGAATAATTTGCCCCCCACATAAAAAACTCCGCTATTATTAGTTGCCAGGCTATTCACTTTTGAGCCTACTTCAATACCGGTCACAAAGGCAAATGCATTTTTAAAAGTTCCGTCATAATCAATTTTGGCTATGAATGATCTACCGTTTGTATTATTGATAGTGAAGTTACCCAATGTTAAAGGCCCGATAAAATCGCCACCACAAAAAACACCACTTCCATCCGGATTGTTAAGTATACTCCATGCATGAGCATTGGTTGTTACCGACTTAAGCCAGACGGGAGTTCCGGATTCGTTTAATTTCAATATTCCATCCGTGTAATTGGTTGAACCCGGACCTGGATTAGTTATACTATCTGACCCGGCTGTTAAAGTTGAATTTACTTCCACCCCAACATAAATCCCATCGTCGTTGCCAATGGTTACCGGAATAAAGTTTTCGGCA
>JAIFNN010000134.1 GCA_020047715.1 Bacteroidota bacterium
CAAAAACAGAAAGTTGTCGTTTGAAATTGAATGGACGAATAAAGGAGTTGCTCCTGCTTATTCTGCTTATCAGTTAAATGGGAAGCTGATTCCGGTTGACAATTCATCCCCTGAAATAGTTTTTGCAATTGAAGACTCTGGAAATAAAAACTGGATGCCAGACAGTATTTCAACAGAGAAATATACGACTGCTCTAAGCGGAAAACCAAAAGGGGAATATTGGCTTGCGATCCGTCTCTTCGATTCCAAAGCCAAGAGGCCGGTGGATATAGGTTTATCCACAGAAATTAAAAACAACGACTATTATTTATTGCAGAAATTAACATTTTAACCAAATCATTATGAA
Organism: Bacteroidota bacterium; assembly: GCA_020047715.1. Taxonomy (GTDB): domain Bacteria; phylum Bacteroidota; class Bacteroidia; order Bacteroidales; genus JACJXF01. The sequence continues at coordinate 347 of JAIFNN010000134.1, forward strand.
ACTACTTGGTATTCTTTCAATCATTACTCTTTTGGTCGTTAGCGGCTGCACACAAGTTAATAAAACCAATGTTCCGAAATCGACAAATGATGCAACCTTAATAGGAAAGCTTGAGTATCCTTACGAATTCAAATACGAAGGAAATCCTCTCAGCCGCATGCATAGTGCAGCCGACCCCGATGTTCAGATATGGGATGGAGTGGTATGGATGTATTGTTCCCAGGACAGAAAAGTCGATTCCGCAAAACACGAACACCATTACGATGCAATGGATGGATATCATGCTTTCTCCTCTAAGGATATGGTAAACTGGACGGATCATGGCGAGATTTTTCATTCAAGTGATGTTCCCTGGGCATGGGAAAAAGGTGGATTTTTGTGGGCTCCCGGTTCAGCACGCAAGGATGGGAAATACTTTTTGTATTATCCTATTAAAAACAAAGAAGGAGATTGGCGCGTAGGGGTTGCAACCGGCGATTCTCCAACAGGGCCTTTTACCGATAGCGGCCGCCCCCTTGAAGGTTTGACGGGGATTGATCCAAAAGTTTTTATTGATGATGACGGAGAGGCCTACATTTACAACAATCCGGGAGTGGTGGCAAAAATGAAGCCTAATATGATTGAAATGGCCGAAGCTCCGCGTAAAATAGATTATGCTCCCGAAGAGATTATGCAAAATGATACCTTGAAATACCTTGAAGGACCCTATATGCATAAAAAAGACGGAGTTTATTACTTCTCTTATACCAACTGGAAAAACAAATCGTTTCAGGGTTTTTACGCCGTAGCCGACAATCCCTACGGACCCTTCGAATGGAAAGGTGCTATGGCCCCAAGACCTGACGGTGCTCAGGATCATCATTCCATCATCGAGTTTAACGGACAGTGGTACTATTTCTATCACATAGCAATTGGTGAATTTCCAAAATATAAGGAAGCACAGGGAAGAATTGCGTGTTACGACAAGTTATACTACAACGAGGATGGCACCATAAAAATGGTAGAACATACAAGATAAATTGGTATAAACAATTCAAAATTGATTTCTGATAAAGCACTAATATCCAGATAAATATGCCAAGAATCAAGCTCTCCCTGATGATGCTGTTTCAATACATGATGTATGCCGTTTGGTGGGTTCCATTGGCGGCTTACCTCACCAATCTGGAAGTAAGCAGTACGCAAAAAGCGTTGATTTTAAGCTCAATGGCAATAGGTTGTATGGCTTCGCCACTTGTGGGGATGTTGGCCGATAGGTTTTGGCCGGCACAAAAAGTGTTGGCCGGGTTGAATTTTGTTCATGCACTCATGTTATTGGGAGCCGCTTCCACGAATAATCCTGATGTGCTTTTCATCTTCCTGGTTTTGGCCATGCTGGCTTATATGCCTTCGTGGAGTCTCACCAGCGCTATTGCTATGGCGCATTTGCCATCAGAAGATTTCCCCAAAGTACGGGTTTTCGGTTCCATTGGCTGGGTTGCATCGGGCGTATTCAGCTTAGTTTTCATAAAATTGTTAAATCTCAATTTCGACGGAACACACATTCCTTTTTACTGCGGTGCAGGAGTAAGTTTTGTTGCTGTTTTTCTGAATCTTTCAATACCCGATACTCCCCCTTTGGCCAAAGGACAAAAATCAACGCTTATGGATATATTCGGACTGGGTTCCATACAGATGATGAAAGATCGTAATTTTTCGCTTTTTATAGTGTTTTCATTTCTGTCCATGATTCCCTTTGCAATGTATTTCTCCTTTTTCTCCGAATTTCTGCTTTTTATGAATACAAAATATATTTCGGTTACCATGAACTGGGGCGTTCTTGCCGAAATGGGATTTCTGCTGCTTGTTCCATTGGCTATAAATCGTTTTGGTTTGCGCAATGTGATGATTCTGGGCCTTGTTGCAATGGTAATTCGTTATCTGTCGTTTTATTCCGGAGGCGTTGTCGGTCAGAATTGGATGTTTTTTATCGGCATACTTGTTCACGGGTTAATCTTTGGATTCTTTTATTTGGGTGGACAGATTTATATCGATAAAAAAGCACCTGCACATTTAAAATCTCAGGCACAGGGATTTATTTTCCTTGTCACTTTTGGGGCTGGTTTACTTGTAGGGAACTTCTTTTGTGCAAAACTAATTCACTATTATAAAACTGAAGCCGGCTATAACTGGGATTCAATCTGGGGAATTACCACGCTGATTTCAGTCGGATTATTGTTGGGTTTTATGCTTTTGTTCAGGGAAAGCGCAAAACCTGTCAGACAATAAAAAAATTCAGTTGAAACAAAAATGCGGAAAAGTATATACCAATGCCCTTGCCTTTTAACTATAAACGCATAGATAAATGAAAACTCTTTTATTGTCAGTTTTGCTCCTTTCATATATTATTGGCTTGAATGGACAAACCGTATCGTTAAAGGATTATCGATGGCTGCCGGTTGAGGCAACAGGCAATGTGGTTGGCCGTCATGAAAACGGTTTTGTTGAATATAACAGCAAGTTTTACCTTATTGGCGGTCGTGGGAATCCCCCGGTAAACGTTTTTGACCCGAATACAAATACCTGGGAAACAAAAGGAAAAGCTCCTGTTGATTTGCACCATTTTCAGGCAGTAAAATATGGTAATGCCATTTATGTTGTTGGAGGAATGTACGATGGATATCCTGTTGAAAAGCCACATGAAAATATTTGGGTCTATTATCCCGAGACCGACACGTGGGAAAAAGGAACTGTGATTCCCGAAGTGCGTCGCCGCGGTGCGGGTGGCGTTGCTGTTTATAACGATAAACTCTATTTTGTTTGCGGAATCAAATTCGGACATACCAGCGGAACCAACAATATGTTCGATAGTTACGATTTAAAAACCGGAAAGTGGGAAGTGCTTACTGATGCTCCTCATATTCGGGATCATGTTCATGCCATTGTAGCAAATGATAAATTGTATGTTGTAGGCGGCCGAAACTCCAGCGTACATTATGCAGATGAATTTGCCGCTTTTTTTGGAGCCACTGTTCCAGAAGCGGATTATTATGATTTTAAAGAAGAGAAATGGTTCACCTTAAAAGATCATCTCCCTGTTTCTACAGGTGCCGGAGGAGTTGCTGTAATTGATAATAAGCTCATATATATGGGAGGCGAAGGCAGCAAACCTCAGGCTTACAGTGAAACTCAATGTTTGGATTTAGCAACCGGTAAATGGTCGCAATTGGCAACAATGCATACCGGAAGACATGGAAGTGCTGCAGTAGTGCTCAACAACGAAATTTACCTTGCCGCCGGTAGTGGGAACAAAGGTGGAGGGAATCTTGCTACGATTGATAAATTTACGCTCAATCACGGGTACACAAGAATTTTTAACGGCAATAATCTCGATGGCTGGCATGTAAAAGCCACAGATGAAGACAAAAAGAAAAACTTCTGGAGTGTTGACGAGGGTGCAATCCTATGCAATTCATTAGGGAATAAAAATCATGAATATGTGTGGCTAATGAGTGATAATGAATACGAAGATTTTGAGCTTCGCCTGAAATTTAAAGTATCGATAGACCATAAAGGAAACACAGGGATTCAGATTCGAAGCAGATACGATGATAATGCATTGGTTCTTAATAATGTAAAAGGTTGGCTTGATGGTCCCCAGGTCGACATAGATCCGGGAAGTCCATGGAGAAATGGTTTAATTTATGACGAAACCCGTACCGAAAAGCGTTGGATATATCCATCACTGAAAAATTGGGAAATTGAAAGGGAAAATGCAAGACATGAGAGAGTTGTGTACTATAAAGAGGATGATTACACGGGTTGGAACGATATGAGAATTGTTTGTAAGGGTACAAATATCAAAACGTATCTCAATAATTTTCTTGTAGCAGATTTTGATGGTTCCGGTTTATTGGATTCGGAAGACCATAAAAAGCTTAATGTTGGATTAAAGGGACATATCGCTCTTCAACTTCATCAGAAAGATGAAAATGAAATCTGGTTTAAGGATCTTGAGGTGCGTGAATTGAAGTAGTAGGATGAACTATCGTATACCGGACAACTATGATTACTAAATGTGAAACTGGAGTACTAATCATTGTCAGTTCGCGGTCATTTTAAAATCACGCCTAAAAATTTCTTTCTATCCGATTCTATCAAGATAACATTTAATACTACGAAAAATGAAATCAATTATTATTGCATGTGCTGTTGCTGCTCTCCTATTTTTATTCGGTTGCAGAGATACTGGGAATATGTTATCCGTTGCGGTAAACACAAAGGATAAAAGTGAAAATATCAGTACAGATTATACCGTCGAAAATTGGGGCAGGAATTCAAAACTTGTAAGCATAAGCCTTACAAACAAAGGCAATAAGACAGAATATATAAATGATATTCTTGTTAAGCTGAACAATACGCCTGTTTTCGATGAAAAATCAAAGTTTCTTTACTGCGCCTACCAAATGAGCTCGCAAACTCCCATTCAGCAAAGGGGATATAACGATGATCAGCTTTTTACCGAGTCTCTGTTTATGGTTAAAAATGCCGCTAACAAGTATTTTAAAGTTGGCGTTTTAACGTGGGAGATTTTTAGGGCATCGATAACTTTCTCTAAAGAAAACGGAGTTACCATTTCGGCAGAAGGAGAAAATAAACCAATTAAACCGGGAGAGACAATAGAATTTGAGAAGTTTGTGATAGAAACCGGCGATAATTGGCAGGATATGATGTTTGGGTATGGCGAGCAAATTGCAAAAATTCATTCAATAAAACCTCAAGAAACCGGAAAATGGAAAGGTTGGGGATCGTGGGATTATTACGGGCATAATTACACCATGGAGGATATTACCTCTAACATGGAACAGCTAAAAGCCTTGAATATTGGGGCAAATGTAATTCAGCTGGATGCGAGCTGGTGGGTAAACCGCGGCGATTACCTTGAAACACGAAGTAATCTGCCCGGTGGGATGAAAGGTGTTGCAAAGGTAATTGTAGCCGGATTGCATCTGGACGGAATGAGAGCAGTAAGTACTGCAATGGTGTATAAGGATCATCCCGATTGGTTTTTAAAAGACCAGGACGGGAATACCATTTACGCTCCGTTTAGAGATCAGTTGAGAGTATTCTTCGATTATTCTAATCCTGCAACCTGTGAATATATAAAGGATGTATTAAAAACCATGACCACCGACTGGGGTTACCAATACATAAAAGTCGACTTCCTGGCATTTGGTTTGAATAGGGAAATTTTTGAATCAGCTAAGGATTCTGGTTTAAAAA
>JAIFNN010000178.1 GCA_020047715.1 Bacteroidota bacterium
AGCGATACGCCTGCAATTAAATTTTCTGTTGTTGGCCATTATCTTTACTATATAATTAAACTGACACTTGAAAAAGTGGCCGGTAAATTGGGCGTTTAAAAAATAAAGTCTGCAACAAGTGGCTTTTAGGAAAAACCTATGAACTTAGAATTGACAAAAGTAAAGATTGTTTCCTTCATCATTCTGATTCTATTCCTTACATCGGGATTGGATTTGACAGCCGGCTTAAGCGGAACCTACTATATTGACGCCGCAGATGGAAATGATCTGTCCAGCGGTAAGTCGGAATCCGAAGCCTGGAAAACATTCACTAATGTCAATAAAACAGTTTTGTCTGCAGGCACCAAAATACTTTTAAAGCGAGGTGCCGTATGGAACCATCGACTCGAAATCAGAGGGTCAGGAACCGTTGATAACTGGATTACAGTAAGTGCCTATGGAACCAGTGAAATCCGACCATTAATCACCCTAACGAACAATATAAACGATATAGGCATTTTGATTTGCGATTTGGATAAAACAACCGGAATTGCCAGAGCGCAGAAAATAAGTTATATCGAAATTAAAGATATTGAAATTGCCAATTCACGACTGGGAATTTTCTACCGGGTGATAAGCGGTACCCAAAACACAGGATTCAGGGTTTCTAACGTGATCTTCAACAATATTAACTGCGATGAAGTGATGGCGGCTTGCAATGCAGGAAACGATAAGGATTTGAAACATGCTGAAATATCCAGGCAACTAAGTTTAGCGAAAGGAAATCTTCAAACATTAAACACTACCTCAGGCGGAGGTTCTTACGAATATATATTTCCTGCCGCCATTTTTGTTGGAGGGCAGGTTGCAGGCGTTCAAACGGTTTCAGGCACTCATACAACAGTTCTTACAGAATTTGAAGTTGCAGACTGCAAGTTTTTTGATGGATCATGCAGCGTGATGAGCTCATTTTATTTCCCATTTATTGCAGGATCAGATGTCTGGAGGCAATTGATTTATAAAGTAAAAATCAGCAATTGCGTTTCAACTGGTTCGGTGAATGGAGCAATCGGATTCGATGGTGTAAACGGTGGTGCTGTTGCAGATGAAAATGGCGTTATGCAAGCCGACGAAAACGGATGGGGCGTGATAAAACATTTCGAAGTGAATGATACTTACGCACATCCTGACCGTACCTGGCCTGACGGAACAACTGCCGTAATTTTGTCAAACAGTCAGAATTTTCTTGTCGACAGTTGTGAGTTTTCAAATATCCTGAATCAGGGAAACCCTGATGGATGCGGCTTTGATTTTGAAACTGACGTTAGCCGTGTGACAATTCAAAACACTAAGTTTTTCAGTAACGATGGCCATTCTATTCTCGTAATGAACAGCGGTCCTTTTGGTGGCAACACCGATATCACCATTCAGAAAAACCTGTTTGCCAATAATGTTAAAAGCAGCCCTTCTTTATTTGAGTTCAGCTTATCGAATGGGATTGACGGACACAAAAATATCCGAATCAGAAATAATATTGCATTTCTACGAAAAACAAATATTGATAATCTGGCAATCGGCTTTATAAATTCCAACAGAACCTATATTACTGCTTCTGATAATGATGTTTACTATTTAGACGAAGCAGCACAGCCTGTAACGGTTACTTTTTTAGGCAAATTATTTACCTATAATGCAATTGTGAGTGCGGTTTTAGCCCCGCAAATATCAAATTTACTCGCAAATAATGGCGATTTATATACTGATATACAGGAAATCCTTATTACCAGCGTTGTTTCCAAAGGTTCCCCGAATGTTTATTTGGTAAGTGAAAACTCTGGTTTTTCTGATGCACAATGGTTACCTTATGAAGCAATAGTACCCTTCAGTTTATCTCCCAATCCCGGGATAAAAACTGTATATTTTAAAGTAAAAAACATAAGCGGCGTGTCTTCATCTGCAAAACTTAAAGTATCTTTAAAAGGGGCACCCAAAAAACTCGACGCAGGATCAAAGGTGCACACAATGTCTGCAAGTATTTATCCGAATCCTGCAGTTTCATTAGTGAATGTTGCAATTGATAATGATTTTAAACCAGAAGTAGAAAAAGGGAATTCCGAAAAGGATATTTATACTGTCACAGTGATGACAACTGACGGAATTGTTCTTGACCAAAGCAGGCATTCCGGAGATGATTTTTTTCTTGATTTAAGTCCATACCAAAAAGGGACTTTGTTAATAAGAATGGTGGGGAATAATAGAGTAGTTACAAAAGCAATCGTTAAAAACTGAAGAATTGAAAACCGAAGAAAACATAAACATGATTTATAAATATTCATCACTGATATTGGTATTATTGTCTCTTTTCTGGTTTAGCTGCGATCCTAAAACTAAAAAAGAAGATGTTCTTACGGTTTCAGTTGCCTCCATTTCAGCTTCTGCGAATTCGAATACCTATGAAGTAAAGGTCACAACCTCAGCTAAAGAGTTTGAGGTTTCTTCCAATGCAACATGGTGTACAACGGTTTCCAATGTTGCTAACAGTAGTTTTTCAGTTTCAATCACTGCAAATAATCTGGATCTTATCAGAAGTGCCGTAATAACAGTGACAGCCGGAACCAAAACAGTTACCATTTCAGTTACCCAGGCAGCCGGAGAAGTAATTGTAATTATAATCACCCCTACAATGCGCGACAGTATTGCTCTGGTCGCTTTGAATACGGGTACCACAAAGTGGAATACTGCCGAACCAATGGATAAATGGGCAGGGGTAAAGCTTGATGTTATTTCCGGCTCTCGCAGGGTAACAGAATTAAGCATTCCTGATAATACAATAATTACAGGAGCCATTTCCGACTCTATAAAGAATCTTACAGAATTGATTTACCTCGATTTTTCAGGTAATAATCTTACCGGTTCGGTGCCTGACTTATCCGGTCTTGTTAAATTGGTTGTTTTGGAATTGAAAAATAATACATTAACCGGTGGTATTCCCCTATTGCCGGTTTCACTGGCATATCTGAGTATGGGGCAAAACACCTTATCGGGCACACTGCCTGTTCATGTAAATAATCTTACTTCATTAATGGTATTTGATTTGGGATTAAATGATTTTACCGGCACTATTCCTGCAGAATGGCTAAGCCTCACCAAAATGAAATATTTTTACCTGTATGGCAATCAGCTGAGCGGAGAAATGCCAGTATACCTTTCAACATTTTCGAAAATGGAGGCTTTGGCATTGGATTATAATCAATTAACCGGGAGCATACCTGCAGGAATAGGTTTAATTAGCTCCCTGCAGAAATTGACATTGCAGCAGAATAAACTTACAGGAACAGTTCCTGCTGACTTGGTCAATAATGCAAATTGGTCTGTCTGGAGCGCAACAGTAGTGCCTCAGCAAAACGGTGAAATGTTACTTACAGGAAAGAAAACAACATCAGAACTGAAAAATACTATCTGCATTTCTGAAAGCAGAGATGCATTGAAAGCGTATCCATTACCTGGTAAGCGCTCAGAAAAATGGAGGTAAAAAACTGAATAGAAAACATTGCAAAAATTTCCGGATTTACTGGGAATGAAGCCACCCGGTTATTGCTGGTGAAATTTGCTTTTGGGAATTGCAATAAAACAACTATCAATGGCTACAAAGACATTGATCATTTTAAAGACAGGTTAAAATCCTGAAGAAAACGAATTATCCATTCATTAATAATAAATTATGATTTAAACTTTACTTAAAAACTACTATTATGAAAAAAATTATTTTCTCTTTTCTTGTTTTGGCTGTAGGCTTTACTGCAAAAGCTCAGGTCGATGGTTTCTTCCCCCAATTTGGGCAAGATGCACAATGGGCAGTAAATGAACAATTCGAATTGGTATTCACCGGAGATGTTGCTCCTGCACCTACTGCATCTATTGCGACTACTTTTGAAGGAATGGTTTCTGACGGAATTGGTGGTAATGATTTTACTGGACTTAACATGAAGTTTGATTGCATTATTTTTGATGCTGCTACAAATACTCAGATTCTTCTTGGTTATGATGGAACATGGGGTAGTAAAGGTGTTAGCCTCGAGTTTAGCCAATGGTTATGCCAGGCTACATTCGATTTTTCATATGGCGCAGGAAATGACAAATGGATGATAGTTGATCCAAGCAGTTATCAGGCTGCAGTGGTTAAAAATGGCTACAACGCATTTGAAATAAATGTGGATGCAACAGGACTGATCAGCTGCAAATTGAATGGATACGTATGTGATGTTCCTTATCAGGCTCCATTAGCTTCATTAAAACCAACAGCTGTTTCTACATTCTTTGTTGTTTTCGCAAATAACATAACTGGGTTTAAGATGAAAAATCTTATAGTCACAAAAGGTGGTGTTACCAACAAATATTTTGTAGATCCATCAAGTGGTATTAAAAATGCAAGCCATCAATCAATCGACATCTATCCAAATCCAAGTAAGGGAGTTTTTACCATTGCAAATATCCCTGCAGGACAGAAATATCAGGTTACAAACATGCTGGGACAGCAGATTGAGTCCGGCGTTATTAAAAGCAACGACCATAAGCTGGATCTTACTTCAAAGCAAAAAGGTGTGTATTTTGTAACTATTGATGGAATCAATGGCAAAATGGTGAAAAAAATTATGAAGGATTAGTTTTAGCATTTATTGGCAGGTTTTTTTACTGCTACTATTAATGCCACAGATTATCCGCTGCACTTTTGAGGCATGCATTTAATCTGTGGCATTTTTGCTTTTTCTCACAATGGTCCGTTGGTTATTGATATTTTATTGAGAGATTACATTCATTGAGTTCGTACGTCAGCGCACTCGGTTCTTTACTTCACTTCGTTTTGTTCAGTATGACAATTGTATATCAATGTCGATTGGTTATGAACAGCCAACGCTACCCCTGGCTCCTAACCGCGTGCCGCTGAAGCTTGCGCCTCCGCTAAAGCTTCGGCGGCACGCGGATAGCGGAGGGGCAAGGGGAATTCTGGTGCGCTGACCCCTTTAGGGGATTTGGGGTGAGCGATGGCAATTGCTACTATTTAATCGACATTGAATTGCATATGTGGATAGAGTCTAAAAATCCCAATGTTACAAAAAGGCATAAATAATGATACCTCTGAATTTTTACTAAGACTACCTCTCAACTACATTTGTTTGGAGAACTTGTTTTTAAGAAATTAAAATAGTTCTGCCAGAGACTCAGAAATTGCTCTGCCAATTTTTTTACGATGCAAATAAATAATAATCTCTAACTATAAATTACTAACATTTTAATTTATCCAATTATGAAAAAAATCTTACTGTCTTTTATTGGTATGCTTTTCGCTGCATCAGTGATGTCGCAGAATTTGGCAGTTAGTACATACACTCCGGACTGGTGGGTTCAATCAGGAAAGAATTGCGCGGATGGAGAAACTGATGGTTGGTACTACAGATCCAATGTTGCGAGCGAACGGTTGGTTTTTAACGGTACCGTAACTACACCTTGTCATATTGCTACTATGTTAGGTATGGGTAAACCATGGCTGGATATGGTTATAAAATTCAGGGCAGATATTAATACAGATGGAACTAATACCACATTTATCCTTGGTTCAAATGCTGCATGGGGAGGACAGGGAGTAATGATAGAAGCAAGCAAATACGGAGTAATGGTTCAGGAAAACTTTGATTATAGTGTTCTAAACTGGATATCCACCGATGTTGCAACATATCAGGGAAAGTTTACCGGAGGATTCTATAATTTCATTATCCGGATTTCAGCAACCGGTTTAATTTCTGTGCAAATTGACGATTACCTGTTACCAGGAACTTTTCAGGTAACGGCGTTAGGTTTAAGCGATCTGCAGAACAACGATTTCTTCATGGTAAATATTGGTTCAAAACCTGCTACAGGCTGGAGAATGAAAGTTGTTGATGTACAAAGAGGAGCTACTAAAAAATCTTATTTCCCGACTGCGACAGCTCCTGCTGTCAGTACAACAAGTGTAACCATTAATTCTTCAACATCTGCAACTGCAATAGGCAACGTAACATCAGACGGCGGTGCTTTCACTGTAACACGTGGTTTCTGCTGGGGCGCAGTAACCGGCCCGACTATTGCCGATAGTAAATCAGAAGAATCTACTTTGTCTGGCGGCATTGGCTCTTATACTCACGAACTGACACTATCAGCACATTCCGATTATTACATCAGACCTTATGTTACCAGTGTATATGGCACAGAATATGGCACTGAGCAGATGATTACAACAAAATCAGCACAGGCTCATCTCAGCGGTCTCACTGTGGATGGAACTGCAGTTAGTGGATTTGACAGCAATACCTTGAGCTACAATATTGAATTGCCTTTTGGAAGTACAGCAATTCCCGTTGTGGCATACACGCTAACCGACGAACTGGCAACAGCTGCACTCGTAAATCCAGATGCTTTACCAGGCTCATCCATTGTTACCGTAACTGCTGAAGATGGAGTCACTAAACTGGAATATACAATTGCATTTACAGTTGCTGCCGGAGCAGGAAATGCCAACCTATCCGGGATTTCAATTAATGATGTTGCTATTTCAGGCTTTGATCCGGCAACTTTAAGCTATTCAGCTGGGTTAGCCAATGGTACCACAGAAGTACCTGTTGTAACTTATGCACTGGCTGATGCAACATCAAGTGCCGTGCTAACTAATGCGACATCTTTGCCAGGTTCTACAACAATTGTAGTTACTGCACAGGATGGAACAACTGTTAAAACCTATACGATTGAGTTTACCCTAGCAGCTGCTCAGATTGCGGACTTCTTCCCAATGTTTGGAAAAAACGCAGAATGGGCGGTAAATGAACAGTACGAATTAGTTTTCTCAGGAGCTGTAGCTCCCGGTCCGGTGGCAGCTATTGCAACAACCTTCGGCGGACTGGTATCTGATGGTGTTGGTGGAAATGATTTTACTGGTCTCAATATTAAGTTTGATGGCATAATTATGGATGCAGCCACAAACACAGTTGTTGTTCTTGGTTGGGATGCTGTATGGGGAGGAAAGGGAATTAACCTGGAGTTTAATCAGTGGCTATGCCAGGCAACAACAGATTTTTCCTATGGAGCAGGTGCCGACAAATGGATGATTTCTAATCCGGGTGCATATCAACCCATAGTTAACAAAAACGGATACAACGCTTTTGAAATTAATGTGGATGAGGCAGGTCTTATCAGCTGCAAATTGAATGGATTTGTGTGTGATGTTCCATATCAGGCTTCACTTGCTTCATTGAAACCAACTGCTGCTTCAACATTCTTTGTCGCTTTTGTAAATAATTTAACCGGATTTAAGATGAAAAATCTGGTGGTTACAAAAGGTGGAGTTACAAAGAAATATTTTAGCGCTCCAGTTGCTGCAGGTACTGATGCTCATTTATCGGATCTGAAAATTGACGGATTAGCATTACCAGGTTTTGATCAAGGTACTTTCACTTACAATTATGAATTACCTTATGGTACCGTTGCTATTCCTGCAATTACCTATACATTGGCAGATGTGAATGCTTCTGCAGTAATTCAGAATACCGTTAGTCTGCCCGGGGCATCACTGATTACCGTTACTGCTGAAGATGGAACAACAAAACTTGAATATGCAGTTTCATTTACCTTAGCAGCACCTTCTCAAAACGCAAGCTTATCAGGTATTTCAAGCGATGGTGTAGCCATTGAAGGTTTCAGCGCAAACACTTTTAGTTATCCTGTGAAACTCGCTCAGGGAACTACAACTGTGCCTGTTGTTACCTATGTTCTCGCAGATGAAAAGGCAAATGCAGTGATTACCAATGCCAGTGCTTTACCTGGAAATACAACCATTGTTGTTACAGCTCAGGATGGTTCAACTGTATTAACCTATACCATTGAATTCACAGTTCATACCAGCATTCAAAGTAATGCAGGTGCAGGATTCAGCTTGTATCCAAATCCTGCTTCTTCCTCGATAAACATCAGAAGCACCAATGATTTGACAGGCAAATCATATTCTGTTGTTTCGATGGATGGAAAGGTTTGCCTCAATGGTAAAATCAACCAGTCAGAGCAGTCAATAGATATTTCTGGTATTCCTGCAGGTAACTATTTCCTCACAATAGAAAAGATAAAGAATAAAATGAAGTTTGTGAAGAAATAGGAACTTTTATTCGGTTTCTAAATAGAAATTATAGGCCACGGATGCGCGAATTTATTAGAGCATTCGTGGCCTTTTTCTTTTCCATGAAAGTAATTTTTTTGGTGTGCCGGTCAGGAAAAGCAATTAGCCTGCATATTCCGAACAATTTGCACTACAGAATGGTCTTTTGTTACAAAAAAGCATAGCCAATGATACGAGGGCAAGGCATTAATAAATGGCCGGAGAATATCTTTGTTTGGTGAAGAATTCATTTTAAATATCAGGGAATAATGAAAACACGAAATCTGCAAATAATCCTTATCATTTTAGTATTACTTACTGCTGGAATTTCAAAAAATGTGGCTCAGACTGTTTATGTGAAACAGGGTGATGCCGGCGAAGACGCTACCTTGAAAGTGATAGACGCGCTGAACGAATGCAAAGAAAAAAAAGCCACCAGATTAGTCTTCGAAAAAGGCAATTATTTATTTCTTCCTGATTTCGCTTCTGAAAAATATATTTTTACCAGTAATAATGATGAAGGGCTGAAACGGTTTGTATTCAATCTTTCGGGTATTTCAAATCTTGAAATTGACGGGCAAAATTCGTCTTTTATGTTCGACGGATATATTTGTCCGTTTCTGATGGAAAACTCGAATCAGATCAGTATAAAGAATTTTTCAATCGACTATAAACGAACGTTTCATTCCGAAGGGAAGATAATCGCTGCGTATCAGGATAGTCTGGATATTGAATTTTCACCAGCCTTTCCATACTCTGTAAACAATAACAAACTTATGTTTACGGGGGATCAGATTATTGGCAAAGACAACGCCGGAGAACCCAAACGCGTTATATATCCATTCTGGCATCTTCTTGAATTTGATGCGGCGAAACGTGAGCCGGCTCCTTATGCCCACGACTATCTGAACGTGCAAAACATGCTGGTGAAAGAACTCAAACCCGGAGTGGTTCGGATTTTTTTCCCGCGACTAAACGGAACCGTTGGTAATACAATGGTTTTTAATTATTCAGACAGAGCTGTTCCTGCATTTACTGTAACAGACAGCGAGAATCTGAATTTCACAAACCTCACTATTTATCATGCAGGCGGGATGGGCGTTATTGCCCAGCGAAGCAAAAATATTTTATTGGATAAGGTAAATGTTGTAGCCGCTCCGGGACGAATGCTTAGCCTGGCTGCTGATGCAACTCATTTTGTAAATTGCAGTGGAAACATAACCATGCAAAATTGCAGGTTTGAAAGTCAGATGGACGACGCTACCAACATTCATGGTATTTATGTTAAAATAGTAAAACTTATTACCCCAAGCGAAGTCCTTGTTAAATTAATTCATTACCAGCAATTTGGATTTGATTTCCTCACTCCAAATGCCAAAGTAGAAATTACCGAAGCGCAAAGCCTCAATGTTTACGAAGAAAATATTGTGGCGAAATCGGTTCGTCTCAATAAAGAATACTCGAAAGTTACATTTACCAAACCCATATCTGATAAAGTGAAATTGGGTGATGTAATCGCGGCTTCTGGCGAGTATCCCGACGTATTGATTAATAATTGTGTTATGCAGAAAAACCGTGCACGCGGATTCCTGCTTGGTTCACGGGGGAAAATTGTTGTTGAGAATTCTTATTTCCATACACATTGTGCATCTATAGTTTTGGAAGGTGATGGACGTTTTTGGTTTGAGCAATCCGGTGTACGTGATCTGACTATCAGAAACAACACTTTTGACAACTGCAACTACAGTCTGATGCTTGGCCTTGGTGTTATAATGGTAGGCTCTGGAATTGAAGAAAACCGCAAAGAAGACAGCCGGTACAACAGGAATATACGTATTGAAAATAATACTTTTAAGCTTGCAAACCCATGTATCTTGAAAATGTACTCCGTTGATAATCTGATTTACAGAAATAACAAAACCGAAAATTCAGACGATTACAAAATGAGTGAATGGTGGCAAAAAATGGAATTGAAGCCATTTATAATTAGCAATTCTTCTAATGTGAAGATTGAAGAGTAGTTTTTTATGCCACTAAGGCACAAAGGCACAAAGGTTTATTGTGCCTGTTCTTTGTGAAGCCATGATGCTTAGTGTCTTTGTGGCAATTTGCGAAATTTTCAATTGCTTTTTTAAGTGAGTGAACTAAAATCAAACTAAAATGACTAAACTGATTTCAACTTTAGTGGCCTTTTTATTTATTTCCAACGCAATAGCTCAGCAGAAAACTATTTATATAAAAGAATGCCCGAATGGTGAAGATGCAACACCTATTGTTGTTGCTGCCATAAAGGAATGTAAAACCAAAAAAGCTACTAAACTTGTTTTTGCTAAAGGCACTTACAACTTCCTGCCCGATTTGGCTTTTGAGCGCTATGTCTCCGTTAGTAATAATGATGAAGGTCTGAAACGTTTTCTCTTTGATCTCACCGGATTTGAAAATCTGGAAATTGACGGACAGGGATCCGCATTTATTTTCGATGGATATATCTGTCCTTTTTTAATGAATTCTTCAAGTCAGATAACTGTCAGGAATCTTTCCATCGATTATAAGCGTACATTCAGCTCGGAGGGGATTATTACGGCCGCTTATAAGGATAGCATAGATGTCGCTTTTTCATCCGCTTATCCATATATGGTTTCAAACAATAAGCTGATGTTCACAGGCGAAAAATTTGTTACTAAAGACAATGCCGGACAACCGAAAAAGGAGTTTTATCCTTTTTGGCACATGCTTGAATTCGACGCATCGAAAAGAGAACCTATGCCGGGATTGGAATTCCTGCCGGTTCAGAATATTGTTGTGAAAGAATTAAAACCTGGTGTTGTGCGCTTTTTTTACCCCAGATTAACCGGTACAGTTGGAAATACAATGCTGTTCAATGCTGAAAACAGACAGGTATCGGCATTTACTATTTCCGATAGTAAAGATATCAATCTGAAGAGTGTTACCATTTATCATGCTGGGGGAATGGGAGTTATTGGTCAACGCAGTAATAATATCATGTTAGATTCAGTAAAGGTTATTGCCGCTCCCGGCAGAATGGGCAGCGTTTGCGCAGATGCTACTCATTTTGTAAATTGTGGAGGACAAATCACCATGCAGAATTGTGTATTTGAAAGCATGATGGATGATGCAACAAATATCCATGGTATCTATGTGAAGATAGTTAAGATTATTTCACCCACTGAAGTCCTGGTTAAACTTATTCATTATATGCAGTATGGCTTTGATTTTCTTGTGCCAAAAGAGAAAATTGAAATTGTTGAGGCTCAGAGTTTAAACACCTACATGGAATGCACTGTAAAAAAGTCAGAACGTATAAACAAAGAGTTTACACAAATCACCTTAAGTGAGCCCCTATCCGATAAGGTAAAAGTTGGGGATGTTATTGCATCTGCTCAACAATATCCTGATGTACTGATTAAGAATTGCACAATGCAGAAAAACCGGGGAAGATCTCTATTGCTGGGTTCCCGGGGAAAAATTATACTTGAAAATAACTACTTCCACAGCCATTGCGCTTCTGTAGTCTTTGAAGGTGATGGTCGTTTCTGGTTCGAACAGGCCGGGGTGCGCGATGTCACTATCCGTAACAATATGTTCGAAAATTGCAATTATAGTTTTATGTTCGGATTGGGAGTTATCAGGGTAGGCTCTGGAATTGAGGAAGACAGAAAAGAAGACAGCAGGTATAATCGAAATATTCTTATCGAGAATAACACCTTCCGGGTATTCAATCCCTGCGTTCTTAGCATGTATTCTGTCGATAATCTGACATACAGAAACAATAAAATTGAGAAAACCACTGATTATCCATTATTAGAGTGGTTTCAGAAAATGGATCTAAAAGAAGTTATGATTACGAATTCATCAAATATCAACATCCAGAAATAATAATCAGAATAATGAAAAATATACTGGCTTTTATTTTTTGTGTAATCCTATTTTCCTTGTCAGGTATTGAGGTGAAAGGGAACAGTATCGATGTTGGTAAGAACCTGATGTGGATCAGCCCTGCCAGTGAAAACCCCGATACCCACCTTGCTTTTCGGGGAAAGTTTAATTTGCTGAAAGAAGCAGTTGTTGACCTGCAAATTTCCGGCGCTTCCTGGTATGTGGTTTGGATAGATGGGAAGATGTTCACAGAAGGCCCCGACCGCTATGATGCCGGATTTCCCGAATACCAAACCCGCAAAATTAGTTTGCCCCAGGGAAATCATGTTGTTGCAGTGCAGGTTCATTTCGAAGGGGTTGAAACACGTATTCAGGAAGTCATTCAGCCTTTTCTCTATTTTCAGGCTTTCATTTCCGGAACTATTATTCCAATTGAATGGAAATGTGAATACCTGAGAGGATATATTTCACAGGGTCGCCGGATAATTCCAAGTCTGGGATGGACAGAATGGGCAGATACAAAATGGCAGCAAATTGATTGGCAGCAAGCAGATTATAATGATGCCTCCTGGACAAATGCAATCTTTGTAAGCCGGAAACTCGGGAATTTTTCAGCCTCCGGATTATCCCCTGTTAAAATGATTCCGGTAAAATCCAGAATGATTGCACAGGGTGAATTGGCTGAAGTTTATGGCGTTTTTAATGATAGTCCGGGTGCTACTTTTTATCTGCGGGATCTGAAATGCGATATTTATCCACCTGAAGGAGTCTGGTTTCGTTTCGATCTAGGCCAGGTTATGTTGTCGCGCCCGAAATTTTTGCTCGACCTTCCCGCCGGGACAATTGTGGAATTTGCCTACAGCGAAAGTTTGCTCAATGGCAGAGTCAGTCCCTGGATTTGTGTTTCAGGAGGCGATACCTATAACATTTATCGTTATCTGGCGCGAGGGGGTACTCAGGAATTTTGTCCGTTAACTCCCCTTGGAGGCCGTTTTGTTGAACTTCACATAATGGCTGCGAAAGCTAAAGTAAAACTCATGGATTACTCTTTTATCCAGCGAACATATTCAGAAAAAGAGAATGGCTCTTTCTCCTGTAACGACTCCCTATTAAATAAAATCTGGCAGGTAGGGATTAATACACACCGGGCATGTTCTGAGGATGCACTGGTTGATAATCCTACACGAGAACGTGGTCAGTGGGTTGGCGACTTCGGTCTCGTGGGACTTGAAAATGCAAGCGTTGCCTATTCCGATATAGCCAATGTTCGCCGCGGATTTGTTCAGGCTGCGCAGTCTGCTCTTCCCGAAGGAATGGTAGTTGCCCAAAGTCCGGGAAACGAAATTGTAATTCCTTCATTTTCCCTGCAGTGGATTTCATCCTGTTTGAATTACTGGCGTCTTACAGGCGATAAAACCCTGATTACAGAACTTCATCAGGCTGCTGAAAAAAACATCGATTCTTTTAATAAATACTGGACTAAAGAAGGAATTGTATGCCCTTACTGGAATTTCATCGACTGGGGATATGTAACCAACTCCGGACCATCAGACATGGCCCTCAATCTCCACTATTATATTGGTCTGCACGCAATGGAAAACTGGGAAATGGCTGTAGGACGAAATGATCGTGCTTTGACCTACAGAAATAAGGCAGCAGAAGTTAAACAGGTCATTCAAATCTGGCTCGATAAATACAAAATTCAGTCGGCATACAACTTTGATTCTATCGGTTATCACAAAACAGTTCTGGCCATGAAAGCCGGATTAATTCAGGATAATCAGAAAACTGAGGCAATCGCTTCCATAAAAAAGCACATCCTGAACTGTTATCCGAATAATCTAAGTGCTCCCCGGCTTAGCAATCCCGGTGTAAGCAATGCTCAGCTGATAACGCCCTATTTTGCCAGTTATGCTTTTCCCGTTCTTTTTGAAAACAACGAGGCTCAGTTTGTTCTCGATCAATACCGGACATGCTGGGGATGGGGAATAAACCAGGGATTAACAACCTGGATGGAAGTATTTGATTTGCGCTGGTCGCATTGCCATCAATGGTCGGGAGCTCCAACCTGGCAGCTTTCCCGGTATATGCTGGGCTTACATCCCACCTTCGATAAAAAGATGAACTCGTTTACCCTGGATTTAAAAACCGGCGATTTGCAGCATGCCCAAGGCAGGTTACCACTTCCAAATGGTAAAATAGTTGAGGTTTCCTGGAACAGAAAAGAAAACGAAATTCATTACAATATCAGCACTGAAGAGCCAATAGAAATAAAAATCATTAAAGATGGAAAAGCTAAACTGTTGAAAGTAAGTAAATCGGCGGATTTTAAAATTTAGATAACTGAATCCACTCCGAAAAGAAAGATTTATGAATAATACCAATAAGACTACAAGTCTCCAGGTTACACAAAGTTATGGTATTCAAAGGATTAAATTTCGTGAACCTTATTGTCTTTGGACCTTTGTGGCGCAAAATCATCTTTTCAGAGTGAAACTTATTCATGGCCATTATTAAAAACTAAAATGTTGCATTTGAAATTATTATACAGTCTTATAGGTTTATTTTTTATGTCGGCTGTTTACTCAGGCAACGGAACAGTTTATATAAAGGATTGCAGCAATGAGCCTGACGCCACGTTTGCAGTGCGAAGGGCATTGGAAGAGTGCAAGGCAAATAAAGCAACAAAATTAGTTTTCCCAAAAGGGACATATCATTTTTTGCCAAACCTGGCTTTTGAAAGATTTGTACATGTTACAAACAATGGCGAAGGACTAACAAGGTTTTTATTCGACCTCACTGGATTTGAAAATCTGGAAATTGACGGACAAGGTTCATTGTTCCTGTTCGATGGGTATATAGTGCCATTTCTTATCAGCAATTCCAGAAATATCGTAGTACGCAATTTATCTATCGACTATAAGCGTACCTTTCATTCGGAAGGGATTATTGTAAAATCTTATATTGACAGTCTGGATATTAGCTTTAGTGACAAATATCCCTATTTTGTTGAAAATAATAAGCTTATGTTCACAGGGGATGAATATGTTACCACCGATAATGCCGGACGGAAGCAGAAAACACTTTATCCTTTCTGGCACATGATTGAGTTTGATGCCGCGAAACGCGAACCTGTAGCGGGGATAGAATTTCTTCCTGTCCAGAATATTATTGTAAAAGAACTTCAGCCCGGACTTGTACGTTTTTATTATCCCAGATTGAAAGGTACTGTCGGAAATACAATGGCTTTTAACGCTGAAAACCGAAGTGTTTCTGCCATTATACTTTCAGACAGTGAAAACGTAAAAATCGTTGACGTCACTATTTATCATGCAGGAGGAATGGGTGTCGTAGCCCAGCGCACCAAAGATATTTACATCGACAGCGTGAAAGTAACACCTGCCAAAGGACGGATGGTTAGCTTAACAGCTGATGCAACTCATTTTGTAGAATGCACCGGAAAGATCACTATAATAAATAGCACCTTCGAAAATCAACTTGATGATTTTACCAATATTCATGGTATTTACCAGCAAATACAGAAAATTATTTCTCCCACCCAGTTGCTTATTAAGCTGGGACATTCGATGACCTATGGTTTTGATTTTCTGTATCCGAAAACACGAATCGAATTTGTAACTCCCGCAGCACAAAACACCTATGGATATAGCAGTATTGAAAAACTGGAAAAACTAAACAAGGAGTATTATATAATTACATTAAGTAAGCCAATTCCAGCTGAGACAAAAGAAAAAGATGTTATTTCCTCTATCGATCATTATCCTGAGGTATTGATCAAAAATTGTGTCAGCCGGGGAAACAGGGGACGTGGCGTGCTTTTGGGATCCCGCGGAAAAATGGTATTGGAAGATAACTATTTCCATTCGCATTGTCCGTCTGTCTGCCTCGAAGGCTGTTCCAGGTTTTGGTTTGAACAGGCAGGCGCCAGAGATTTAACCATCAGGAACAATGTATTCGACAATTGCAACTACTCGTTCATTTTGGGTCTGGGTGTAATTCAGGCAGGTTCAGGTCTCGAAGACCAACCTTATTCACGAAATGTTACAATAGAGAACAACAAATTTGTGATGGCCGGCCCTTGTCTGTTGAATCTTCATGCTGTTGATAATGTAATTTTCAGGAATAACATAATTGAGGAATCAAATGAATATCCGTTGGATGGGGGAATCAGACAGTATTTTGAATCGATAAATTTAAACCGTTTTAAAATTACAAATTCCACTAATGTTACTATTGAAGAGTGAAATTGTTAAAATTAGTGTCATGTTAAACATATTCTGTCGCTTTTAGAGTGGTTAGTAGCAGTTGCCTTCGCTCACCCCAAATCCCCTAAAGGGGTCAGCGCGCCAGGATTCCCCTTTAGGGGCTAGGGGTAGCGTTGGCTGTTCTTAACTAAAGGATATTGAACTATGGTTTGCTAAAATACACTTAACTTAACACTAGAATGGATTCAAACATTTTGAAAACCTTGAATGAAATTAATTTGTAAGCAATAATAAAATGAAAATATACAAAGCAATAGTATTTGTCCTGCTTATCGGTTGGAGTCTCAGCAATGCTTCAGCTCAAAATCAGGCGGGCGACAGGATAAATCTCGAGAGTGAAGCAGGCATGCGGAAAGGCACCATTTTCTTTGCCCCTGAAACAGATTTAGCCTTTCATCAGACAGCCATTTCCAGCAACGAGATATTTGGGAGCGAAATATATACAACCTGGGGAACCATTGAAAAAAATGAAGGCGTTTATAATTGGGCCACCATCGATAACCTAATCGGACGATACAAAGCCGTTGGAAAAAAAGTTGCTCTAAGAATTGCTACTGCCAGTTTCTCTATTAATGATTCACCAGATTACCTGTTCAGCAAGTACAATATACGGCGCATAGTTGCCGGTTACTGGGAAAACTTTGAGAAGGGCGATAAAGGATATATTATTCATGGAACGAAGACTGCAAATGCCATATCTGGCTCATATTCCCTTCAAATGGCTACTGAGGTTGCCCTTCCTGTAATTGAGACAGGTGCGACTCATAATCTTAATGTGCAAACAGGGATCATGAATCCAAGTTTTGGCCCGACAAAAACGGTTTACCCTCTTTATTCGCCGGGGTTTTGCGCTCAGTTTGACTTTAAAGCCAATACGGCTACAACATTTTATGCGAAGGCATATTCAAAAAGTCTGGGGGCATCGAGTGTGATTTATAAGGAATGGACTTCAAATGCAGGCGAAACCGGTTCCCGCACCCTGGAATTTTTCCCGTTAAACAGTTTAAGTGATTATCATGTTGAAATTGGAATTGTAAAAGGAGATCTGACCATAGACAACATCAACATCTGTGACATGAAAACTGCCTATTATTCGGGAACGCTTTGTTTCCCAAATTATCTGGATACCATTTTTGAACAGCGGTATGAAGTTTTTATTAAGGCACTTGCAGCAAAGTACAAAGACGAAGAAACCCTGAATTCAATCTGCATAGGCGGGTACGGTCGCTGGGAGGAAATGACCATCAGCGATGATGTTGAGCCCAATCGTTTTGAAGACCAGTGGCCAACTTTCGGATTTACAAATGATAATTACATCAATCATATTAAATGGTGTATCGATACATACAAAAAACATTTCCCAACAAAGAAATTATTTACTGGTGCGGTAGGCTGGTCAACGGACTACTTTCGAGATCAGAATCTGATTGAATGGCAGGTTGGCGGATATGCAGCCAGAAATGGTGTAAGCATAAAGTATAACGGATGGCAATCGATGTGCAGCGAATGGGGATCTGAAGCCACAGCCTTTTTCTACCTGATAAACAGATTCAAATATGAACCGACTATCTGGGCTATGTTTGAGGAAGGCGGACAGATTAACAATACTCTTTCCGAAATAATGGGGCATCCCATAAGCCTTTTTAACAGAGCAATTCTCGATGGAATAGATTATTACTGGGTTTATTCTACCGATCTGGGCCAGACATATTTTAACCGTTATGAACATTATGCAAACGAGATGGCCGGTTCGGGCTTAATTACTAAGCTGTACAACTATTTCGGCGGATATAATTATTATTCCCCATGGGTAAAAAAGGACTACCTGCACAAAAATATCTGGATGGGAATATTCCAGAACGACCTTCAGGAAGGAACAAAATGGA
Source organism: Bacteroidota bacterium (assembly GCA_020047715.1). Lineage (GTDB taxonomy): Bacteria > Bacteroidota > Bacteroidia > Bacteroidales > JACJXF01. The sequence continues at coordinate 18,225 of JAIFNN010000178.1, forward strand.
CTTATACAACGATAAATGGTCAGAAGGCGGTACAAACAAATGCAGCAAACCACCGGATTTATCTGAGCATCGATGATCGGCAAAAGTACAACGAAATGTATGGGGCAATTATGACTCTTGATTACCTTGACCAGGGAACTGATAATTTTAAAATTTACGGTGTTTCACCTATAGGTTTTATGGAATTAGCCACCATAAAAAAAACAAATTCAGGAACCTGGAAATCAGTAAGTCTTAAAGATAATGGATGGGGATCAGCCATTAACAATGGAGGCAAAGATATTTTAAATGAAATTCAGATTGATGACCTGAGTGATGGAGTGGAAACATTGCAATCGATTGAAATTAATTATGTTCCGGGAATTGAATGGCAGGAACAAGTAGTGCAGTCAAATTTGCTGGTAAGCGGAAACACTGCTTCATTGAATTCGGATTATACTTTTAATGTATCTGTTCCGGATAATCCCTCCATTAGTGGAATTGCAGTTAATGTCAGCCCGGTAAGTACAGGATATGTGAATATTGCAGCAACAGTTACAGCACTTGTTGACGGAGTTACTGTAAGCCTTTCAAATAAAGATTTTTACATGCCTCAGAAAGAAGATTGGTTCTATATTCCGGTGGGGAGGGTTCCCGATGCAGAGAGTTACAAGATTGTGTTGCACACTGATTTGGGCAGTGCCACAATTAATCTGGGAGCAGACAATAAACCGGCTTATCGTGTTTATTCTTTCATTACGGAACCTGGTGTGCAGTCAGGCGGAAATGCAGAAGGAGTTATCGAGGCCATGAAACCTTTCAGTGTACTTCAGGTCCCGGGTCAGGCGAACAATAAACTAAGCCTTTTCAGAAAATTGCCGGATGGCAGCAAAATTAAAATGGCTGAAATCAGGGTAAACGAAAGTGGTGTAGCTGTTTTTGAGCCGCAGTCTGCAGGAAGATATGAACTTCTCAATTCGGGAGGACTCCGGCTGAGTGCAATACCAAATTACCTGAAACGACTTTCAGTGTCCAAATCTCCTGTCAGGAGTATTAAAGGTGTTTTGGTAAAGGAATTCAAGGGAGATAGCGCTTTTTTGGTTGTCAGTGGTTTGACAGCTTGTGAAAACGATAATCTGGGTTTTCATGCTCTTCTTTCAGCAGAGAATCCTGAACTTTTGCTTCCGGATCCAATGTCATTGCTCAGCAGCACTGCCCATAAATTTCATCTGGTTATTAAAAATGAGACGAATTCCTCCTTATCAAAAGTATATTGGAAAACTGATAAAAAAGATTTTTGCGAGGAAAACTCAATGCTGATTCCTATTGTTCCAAACGATACTGAATACCGCGAATACATCTACCCAATTGGTGAGGAAAGCGGGTGGACTGATGTTATTACGGGACTCAAATTTCTGCCGGTATGCGGACATACTGATATTGGAAAAATCCACATTTTTGCAATAGGGCTCAGAAGCGGGAATACCACTCCTAATGCCTTTGGTGAAAAACTGGAGCCCTTGCTTACTGATTTTACAGTAAATGCCATGCTCGAAATATCTGGATTATTGCTTGATGGAGGGACAAATTTTACCGAAAAATCAGTTATTCCGGTTTCTTATGAATTTGAAGGCAGGTTACCAACAGAATATTTGATTAGTGAAAATGCTGATTTTGCTGGAGCTGCATGGCTGCCTTGTTCCAATAACATTGAATTTGCATTTTCGCCAAATCCGGGCAGGAGAAAAGTTTTTTTTAAAGTCAGGGATTCCCTCGGAGAAGCAAATACCCTGAGTTCAGAAATTATCTTCAAGTCCCCTCCCGAAAAACTTGATGCTTCTGGAAAAATCCATGCCATGGCCAGTGTATTTCCAAATCCTGTAAATATGAAAGCAAATGTATCCGTTGAATATCCTGATAGCTCTGCATTTGCTAACCCATTTGAAATCTATCAGGTAACAATATTGACTCTTACAGGTACAGTTCTTGGAAATTCCAGCCAGGTAGGGAATACTTTTTCAATTGATATAAGTGAGTATCCAAAAGGTGCACTAATGGTGAAAATGGTTGGGAATGAAAATTCATTTACCAAAATAATAATTAAACAATAAATAGAAAAAATTAGAACTGATTTAAAAATCTATAAAAGAAAAGTCTGCTAATGCTAATCATCAGTCAAGCATTAGGTGTTTTTAAGTTAATTATTCACAAGCAGTTGCGCAATGAATGGAGCGAAATTTATACTGTCATTATTTTTCATAACCAGCTATATAAGTATAGTGACAGCACAAAAAATGTCTGGTGATAAAACTTATGCTGAAAGTGAAGGAGGAATGCGCAAAGGAATTATTGTAAAAGGCATTGAGGCAGATTTCACTTTTCATAACGTTGCTTCAACAAGCAGAGAAATCTATGGAACCGAAATTCACTCTACATGGGGTGAAATTGAAAAAGTTGAAGGAGTCTATGATTGGTCATATATTGATCAGGTTATAGCACAATATAAAGCGCAGGGGAAAACAATTGGCCTGAATCTGGTAACTGCCAATTTTTCAATCAACGATTCCCCGGATTATCTGTATAGTAAATATAACATCAGACGTGTTGTTTCGGGTTATTGGGAAAATTTCGAAAAAGCAGATAAAGGGTTTGTTCTTCATACTCCAAAAACTTCAGTGAATCCGCTTAGCGGGAGTTTTTCATTGCGACTGGCATCAGCTACAAAAGCCAAAATGATAGAAACCGGTGTGAGCCATATTCTGAATCGGGCTACCGGGATTATGAATCCCTCGTTCAATCCAAAGAACACTGTTTATCCTTATCCTTCTGTCGGTTTCTGCCTGCAATTCGATTTCAGAGCAAATTCAGCAACTACCTTTTACGCCAAAGCAAGCTCTGCAACACTAGGCGAACAGAATGCCTTTTATCAGGAGTGGAACGCAAATGCCGGTGAATCCGGTTCAAAAACATTTCAGTTTTCGCCTTCATCCAATGATTACCGGGTCGAGATTGGCATTGTCAGTGGTGATTTAAGTATTGACAATGTAAATATCTGCGATATGAAAACCGCTTACTATGTCGGAACACTTTGTTTTCCAAACTATTTCGACAGCAAATTTAAAGAGCGTTATGAAATTTTCATTCAGGCAATCGCCAATAAATACAAAGATGAACCAGGATTAAGTTCTGTTTGCATAGGTGGTTACGGTCGTTGGGAAGAAATGACACTATGCGATGATTTGGAGCCTAACCGCTTTGAAGACCAATGGACTACCTATGGTTTTACAAATCAAAAATATATTGAGCACGTGCAATGGTGCATCGATACATTTAAAAAGTATTTTCAGAATAAAAAACTCTATACAGGTGCAGTTGGATGGTCGACCGATTCATTTCGCGACCAGATACTTATTGACTGGGCAGTTCAGGGCTATGCTGCAAAAAACGGTGTTGGCATCAAATATAATGGCTGGCAAACCAAATGCAGCGAATGGGGTTCTGGAGGGGTGTCGATTTTCTACCAGCTCAACCGATATAAGCAGGATACCGCTGTTTTAACTTATTTCGAAGAGGGTGCTCAACTGAACAATTCATCACAGTTTCTTACTCAGATTATGGGGCATCCGGTAAGTCTTTTAAACAGGGCAGCAATAGATGGAATTGACTACCAATGGATGTATCAGCTTGATGCAGAAGATCCTTACACAACCCGTTACTTCCATTACTCCAATGAAATGGCAGGCAGTGCTTTATTCACCAAATTGTATAATAAATTTGAAGGGAACGTTTATACCTCACCCAAATCAGGCAACACTAGTGTATTAAAGAATATCAACAACGGACTTTTCCAAAAAGATTACGACGAAGGAACAAAATACACCTACACAACATGGAACGGTGAAAAAATGATACAAACCAATACAGGAAACAGCCGTATTGAATTAAGTATCGATGACCGGCAAAAATATAATGGAATGTATGGTGCAGAGTTGGTTATGGATTATCTGGATAGTGGTACTGACGAATTTAAAGTATTAGCCTATTATGATAATGGAACTTTTTCGGAACTTATTAAAGTAAAGAAAACCAACAGCAAACAATGGAAAATATTGAATTTGAAGGACAATGGCTGGACTTCAAAAGTTAAAAGCCGGGGGGTAGATAAGTTGATTGAAATTGCAATTGACGATATGGGCGATGGCATCGAGTCACTCCGTTTGGCCGAAATTAATTACGTTCCTGCGCGTGAGTGGCAGGAAAATGTAATTCAAAGTAATCAACCGGGTAGCGGTTTATCTTCCTCAATATCCGGTAATTTTACTTTTGAAATTACGAACGACCAGAATAAACCGGTCAGTAGCATGTCGGTCAATGTAAGTCCCGCATCACAATCGTATGTTAACATAATTGCTGAAGTATATGCGAAAATTAATGGATATTACATTCTGGCAAATAAAAAAGACTTTTACATGCCGCAAACTGAGGATTGGTTTGATATTCCACTTGCGGGCAAACCTTTCGCAACGGCTTACAGGGTAATTCTGACAATGGATATCGGCTCGGCAAATATTAATCTCGGTGCAGATAATAAACCAGCTTACAGGTTGTTTTCTTTTGTAAATGAAACCGGCGACGCAATCGATGCAGGAACTTCAGGAAACTATATTATTGAATCGCTAAAACCATTTTGGAGTCTGTCAATGAATGATAATTCCCAGACTAATCTCATACTGAAAAAGCAACTTGTCGACGGAACATTTATTGAAGCATCTGCAGTTTATGGAAATGGGAATCAGGTTTATTTTGAACCCCAGACAGCTGGGAGGTATATGCTTATAAATTCGTCGGGTAATTCAATTTCAGCCACACCGAATTATCTAAAGCGTATTTCGAAACCTAAATTTCCTGTCCGGAATGTTAGGGGAAATCTTTTTATGGGATTTAAAGGCGACAATGCATTTAGAGTAGTTTCAGGTCTGAAAAATGGCGCAAATGATGGCAACGGTTTTCATGCATTGGTTTCAGAGGCGAATCCGGTGTTGGAAACCCGTAAACCTTTCAAATATGAGACTATAAAAAATCAGGACAGGCTTCATTTTGTCATGAAAAACGAAACTGGTGCCATGTTTGCCAAAATCTACTGGAAAACAACGAAAGCAGATTATTCTGAAGAAAATGCAATGTTAATGCCCGTTGTACCTAATGACAATGAATACCGGGAATACAGCTACGCATTTGTCCGGGAAGCAGGGTACAGAGACAGCATTACTGGCTTCCGGTTTGTTCCGGTATATGGATTTACCAATGCTGGTAAAATCCACATATATAAAATTGAAATTCGAAAAGGAAATACGTTTTCAAGTGCCTATGCCGATTCACTGCTATTGGAGCAAACAGATTTTAATGTGTTTACCCAACTCGGAATAAAAAGTTTTAAATTGAACCAAGGCTCAGATTTTACAGAACAATCGCTAATTTCAGTAACAAATGAAGTGGTTGGTGGAATTCCGGCTGAATACATAATCAGCGAAAAAGAAGATTTTACTGATGCAAACTGGATGTCTTACAATACTGCTTTTGATTATACTCTTTCATCTGAGCCGGGATTGAAAAAAGTTTACTTTAAAGTCCGGGATGGAATATTTGAAACTCCCTCAGTAAGCGCTTCTATTGTGTTTAAAACACCAAATGAAAAGTTGGATGCTTCCGCAAGGACACATGCAAGTTTCTATCCTAATCCTGCACAATCAAGTGTAAGAATCGATTGTACGGATAACCCTGTCGAAACTTTTGATGTCTCAGTTATGTCCGTTTCTGGCGTTATTTACGAACAACTCAAAGTGTCTGGTAATTTCAATTTAAATGTAAGTAATTACCCAAAAGGTGCCTTACTGGTTAGAATTGAAAACAAAAAGGGAATAATTCAAACCGTAATTATAAAAGAATAGAAAAACGATAAACAAATTATACTCATGAAACGAGGTTTTAGATTTCTGATAATTTTGATTGCATTTTTCTCAATTGCACTTAAATCCACGGCCGGGGATATTGAAAAAAGTTTTAAAAATCCACCCGAATCTACCAAACCATGGGTTTATTGGTACTGGATAAGCAGTCATATTACAAAAGAAGGAATCACCAAAGATTTGGAAGCAATGTACGAAGCCGGCATTGGTGAAGCGTTTATTGCTAATGTGAATGATGCTGCTGTTAAACCCGGCGATGTACCTGTGTTGAGTGAATTCTGGTGGGAGTGCATGGAACATGCCATTCGCGAAGCCGGAAGAATAGGCATTAAAATAGGAATGTTCAACTGTCCGGGGTGGTCAATGTCAGGCGGACCCTGGGTAGGAGCCGATAAAACCATGCGTTACCTTGTATCATCTGAGATTCAGGTAAAAGGGTCTCAGAGTTTGAAAATCCAACTCGAAACTCCTAAAAAGGAATTTCAGCAGGTTGTTGTGCAGGCGTTTCAAACTCCTAAAAATGAAAACCATAACGTCAGCAAGGGATTGAAAACGATTACATCAAGCCCCAAACTTCCAAATCCTGAGTGGATGTTTGATGGAAAAAAAGACAGCTATTTCTCTATTACTTCTTATCCTGTAACGATAGAGATTACACTTGAAAAACCCGAGGAAGTAAGAAGCATCCGGTTGATACCTGCAGAAGTTCCAATGCATGCCTATTATGAATTACAGTATTTGGACAGGAATAATTACTGGAGATCGATATTCAGGGATAAAATCGACCGGCAGATTATTGAGCAAATGGGTGGGCCAATGAGATTCGGAGACATATCCGAATCGTTTGAAGTTGTGAAATCAAAACAATTCAGAATAATTTTTACCGATGGCGGGCCACTTTTACCCTGGATAAAATTATCAGAAAACAAAGCCCTCGGCTGTATTTCAGAAATTGAATTAAGCGGAAAAGCTCTGGTCTCCCACTACAACGAAAAGCAATTAGGAAAAATGTCTCCTACTCCATTCATCAGCTGGGATACCTATATGTGGCCTAAATCGGCAGAGCCTGAAACAAAAGATTTGAATATCGACCACACAAAAGTGTTGAACATAACAGACAAGGTCGATGTAAATGGGGTATTAACATGGGATGTTCCTGAGGGAGATTGGACAATTGTAAGAACAGGAATGACTCCAACAGGATCAAAAAATCACCCCGTAACTCCTGAGTGCGAAGGATATGAAATCGATAAAATGAATAAAGCCCATACAAAATACCATTTTGATAATTTTGTGGGAGAGATTTTGCGTCGCATGCCGGCAGCTGATCGTAAAGCACTTACTCACGTAGTAATGGACAGTTACGAGCAGGGTCCGCAAAACTGGACTGACGACATGACTGCACGGTTTATTGCAGCTTACGGCTACGATCCAACACCGTGGTTGCCGGTGCTGACAGGTCGCGTTGTTGACAGTGCTGAGAAATCAGATCGGTTTCTGTGGGATCTGCGACGGTTGGTAGCTACGCTTATATCAACGGAATATGTCAGTGGATTACGTGAGAAAGCAAATGAAAACGGTCTTCGCCTGTGGTGCGAAAACTATGGTTTCGGTTACCCTGGTGAATCCTTAATGTATGGAGGAGCAAGCGATGATATTTCAGGAGAATTCTGGAATACAGCTCCCGATATTGGCCCGGCAGAATGCAGAATTGCTTCTTCATGTGCCAATATTTATGATAAAAAAACCACATCAGCCGAAGCATTTACCTCCCATCAAAATCATAGCAATATGCCTCGTGATTTAAAATCACTCGGCGACTGGTCTTTTACTCAGGGGATCAACCATTTTGTGTTCCATCTGTATATTCATCAGCCTTACGACACGCCTCCGGGAGTTAATGCCTGGTTTGGTACCGATTTCAACCGGAATTCAACGTGGTTTATTAAAGCGAAGCCTTATTATGATTATGTAAGACGTTCTTCTGCATTGTTACAGTCGGGACTGCATGTGGCTGATATGCTCTATTTTTTAGGGGAGGATACTCCCAAACAATCAGCCGAACTGAAGCCTGCACCTCCAGCAGGAACAGATTATGATTTGATTAATGCCGAAGTCCTTCTGCGTGATGCCTATGTGAAGGAAGGCAAAATCGTGCTCAAATCCGGCATTAGTTACAATGTCCTGGTTTTACCAGGGCAATCAACCATGCGCCCTGAAGTCCTGCAAAAAATCAGTCAGCTGGTAAATGACGGAGCTGTTGTGATTGGCCCAAAACCAACGCAGTCGCCAAGTCTAGCCAACTATGCTATTGCCGATAACCAGATAAAGGATATTGCAGCAAAACTTTGGGGGACTATTGATGGTATTAATATAACCGAAAACAGATTTGGAAAAGGCAGGATGTTTTATGGCATCAGTCTGGAAGATGTTTTCAGCCGCATGAACCTGAAAACCGACGTGGTTATACCCGAACAATTCAATTACATTCACAGGAAAGACGGCGATTCGGATATTTATTTCATTACAAATCAGTCGCAGCAGTTTTTCAAAGGCGAAATCGGGTTTAATATTTCCGGAATGCAACCCGAATTATGGGATGCTGTGACAGGCGAAACGCGCATCCTACCAGAATTTGCAGAAAGAAACGGCTATACTTATATCCCTTTACAGTTCAATGAAACCGATGCATGGTTTATTGTATTCAGGAATAAAATCTCTCAAAAAAATAGCGGACAAAACTTTGTGGAAAAAGTGCCTGTTCAGACAATAGAAGGTTCATGGATGGTTTCTTTTGACACGAGCATGGATGCTCCGGCCAAAGTGGAATTCAAAACATTAAGCGACTGGGCAACAAACGAAAATAAGAACATTCAATATTACGGAGGTACTGCTACATACAGCAAAACATTCGAATTTACCGGCGATGTTTCAAAGTCTTATTCAATCAATTTAGGAAGAGTTGAAAAACTGGCGGCAATTCGAATAAACGGTGAATTGCTTGGCACAGCATGGTGTTACCCTTACAGCCTAAAGATTACAAACAAGCTAAAAAAAGGAAAAAATACTATTGAAGTCGATATTACAAATCCCTGGTGGAACAGAATTGTTGGAGATCTGCAGGACGGTGTAACTAAAAAACATACATGGATGACATTCCCGTTTGAGTGGGCAAAAGTCGCGCCTCTCCAACCTGCCGGATTGTTTGGTCCGGTGGTGATTGAAAAAGAAAAGACGACCGACAAAGTCAATTAGAATTAATTGCGAGTCATTTAAAATGAAAATGGTAACCGGATGAAATTATTCCAATTCATATTATTTCTTTTGCCGTGGTTGGGGATACCGGAACAGGCATCTGTTTCCATGCATCTGCCAAAACCCGTTGCCTACTGCGGCCCGAGGGAAGATTATTTTCTTGGAAACGGGGTTTCCGGAGCGATAGGTACACCCGATGGAAGCTGGAATGCACTTTTCGGACCAAATTACACTTCACCTAACTTCATTAAAAGCGAAGTTCTTACCATAAACTTTAATGGGAAATCATACCAGATTAAGCCTGAAATGCACAGACTTCGTGAAACTGGTATTTATTCGGGGGTTTTCATGATTGACAGCATTTCAGTGATTATTGCTGATTACTCAAATCAAAACCAACCCTGGCTTGCCCGGTTGCTGACTATAGAAAATAACTCGGGACGAGACTTAAGTTTTTCCGTAACCACTCAAATTTTCCCTAAAGAAATTGAGCCACAGATAATAAACAATGAGGCTATCTTATTGCATGCTGATACTTCAAAATGGAATTTCAGCGATTGCTGGAATGACTCTAAAAACTGGAAAGACCGGTATGCATTAATTTCATTTAATATACCTTCTCTGCCGAAAATAGTAAACAGCGAACTTGCTCAGATTGAAACAGGCATCATTGAAATCTCGAAAAACGGCAGTTTTCAGCTCGCACTTTATCATCATATGTTTTATGTTGAAGATCTGAAAAATACAACAGCAATTCTGAACTCTGTAAAGAACCGGAAAGCCTCTGCAGATCTAACTGTTTGCATAAAGGAATGGCAAAAATGGTATAGAAACGGAGCAGATTTTTCAGGCAAAATCACCAGCCAAAAAGCCCTCGATATTGTGGAAGGGGCTCAAATAACTATTAAGATGCTTCAGGACAGTTCGGGTGGAATACTTACAGGTTTGAGAGCATATCCAAATGGATATATCCGTGATTCACACGGCGCAAGCCGATTACTGAGAATTGCTCAACGTAATGAGGAACTGAAAAAGTTAGTTTTATCAGCAACTGAAAAAACTATTGAACTTGGTTATGTGCCTAATTCATGGCCCTTAGGATACAAAGGATTTAAAAATCAGCTATTCCATAACCGTAATTCGGAAACTCCTGCTTATTATGTATTAATGGCGAAATATTATTTTGAAAACACAAACGATAAAGCATTTCTCAATCAGATTTTTCCTGCTCTGACGATTGCTATTGACTGTCAATTAGACAATTTAAGAGAAAATAACTGGAGAATTGATTTCAACGGCGATGAAACGGAAAAATACACAGTTCGTACCGATGGACAGATGTATGGTTTTATTACTGATTTTAAGGAAGACGAATGGTCTTTATCCTCATCTGCACTTGCCATTGCATCCATTGATTTCTTTGTAAAAGCCGCTGAATTATCGGGCAGAAATATTAATACAGTTCTTTATTCCGATGCTGTAAAGAATATAAAAAATGCAATTGATGATGCATTCTGGCGGGATGATTTAAAAATACTCGATTGGTGTCGCAAGCAGGATGGCTCATTCCCTGCATACCGAATCACAAATTATTTACTTTTTCCCGCATGGATAGGCGTTGAACTTAATATGGACCGGGAAATACCAACGGCTTTATATTGCTCCAGTTATATTAATCCTGAAACAGGCTTTTTGCCCACTGCTCCTTCTGATGCAGAGGGTTTTAGCGGACATAATCTGGGCTATTATGTTTATACTATGACAAAACTTGATCAGCAGGAGGAAGCGGATAAAGCAATGAAAACATACCTGAACTCCGGGATAATCAGCGCATGGGGGACAGTTTCCGAATTTTATGGTCCGAATGGAACTCCAAACGGACATTTACATAATCCATTTTCTACCGGAATAATGGGGGAAGCTATTATCAGATATTATTGTGGATTTTAATACTTAATGAATAAACTATGAATTCAAGAGAACGAGTATTAAGCGCCTATAACAGAACCGGCTACGACCGCATTCCTATCAAACACGAAGGAACGCCGGAAGTGAATCGCATGATAATGCAGCATTTCGGTCTCACCAACATGAACCAGCTATTGAAGGTACTTGGTGATGATTTCCGCTATGTGGAAGCTGTGTATACCGGGCCTGAGCTGAAAAAATTTCCCGACGGAAGTTTCGAAGGATACTGGGGGGAACGATATAAATATATGGAGTTCGGAACTGGTAAATACATGGAATCCTGCTATCAGCCTTTTGCCGGAGTGGATACACTTGAAAAACTTGATCGCTCGCATTTTCCTGAAGCAAGCTGGTTCGATTACTCAACCATTCGTGAACAGTGCGAAAACCTGCGGGGAGAATTTGCCGTCTGTTTTGGCGGTGCCGGTGATATGGATTTTATCAACAGCATCTCCCGCGCAAAAGGCATGGAAGAAGTGATGATTGATATGATGATGGAAAACGAAGCCTTTATCGCTATTCTTGAGCAGCGGTTTAAATTCTATTTCGAAATGCACGAAAATGCTCTCAAGGCAGCCGGTGGTTTAATAGATTTCATGCATATTGGCGAAGATTTAGGTAATCAGCGCGGACCTATGATTGGAATGGACTTGTTTGAACAGTATTTTGCCCCGAAATTCAAAATGTATTTCGACATGGTGCATAGCTACGGAGCTAAAGTGATGATGCACATGTGCGGAACGGTTGATGCTTTTCTCCCCCGGCTTATCCAACTGGGCCTCGATATTCAGGATGTCGTTCAGCCTACAACACCGGAAATGGATATCGCCTTTCTGCAAAAGAATTTTGGCAATAAACTTTTTTTCCAGGGAAGCATGGATGTGCAGAAAGAACTGGCCTTCGGTACGGCCGATGAAGTCAGAATGCAAGTGCGCCGGCGTCTTGAGTTATTTCCAAAGGGAGGAATGTTCCTGGGGCCTTCGCATGCGATTCAATCCGGTTCCCCACTTGAAAATATTCTCGCAATGTATCGTGAAGCCGGCAGTCTGACTGAAAAAATTGACAATTCTATTTTGTCCATAAAAGGAGAGGAAGATAAAGTGGACGCAGTCAATCTGGCTAAATTGTTTTAACTTCCTTCAAAAAAATTAGTATTATGAACCAAAGAGAACGATTTATTAAAACACTTAATGGAGAGCCAACCGACAGACCTCCGGTTTACGTTAGCCTTGTGCCTCAATTAGCCAAAAGGCTAAGTGATCATCTCGGAGTTCCTTACGAAAAGCCGATTTCTTCATTGCTTGGTAGCCGTATTTCATTTAACGGGTTGCTTACAGGAATGGGAGTTGATGCCATCGGCGTCGCAGCCTGTTTTCCTGATAACGCGCAGCCTTTTCTCCGGCCTGATGGAATTACCATCAATGAATGGGGGATGGGTACAAGACCGGTTGGATTATATGATGAGTTTGCCGTTTATCCTCTTTCACATGTGCAGTCTGTTGAAGATATTGAGAAGTATCCTTTTCCTGAAGTTGATGCTCCCGGTCGTTTCCGCTTTGCTAAGGAAACCATTGCGAAATATGGTAAGGACTTTGGTATCATCGGCGATCTCGAGTGCGCAATTTATGAAACCTCATGGTATCTCGTAGGACTCGAAAAACTGCTCATGGATATGGCAATGGAAGAACCTTATGTTGATGCATTGTTCGACAGAGTGGCGGGAATAACCACTGAAACCGGTTTACGCCTCATCGATTGTGGAGTGGATATGCTCTGGTGTGGTGACGATTTTGGCACTCAGACAGGTTTAATTATGGATCCTGATATGTTTGATCGGTACTTTGCTCCCAGAATTAAAAAAATGTTTTCTGCATTCCGCGCAGCCAACCCGAATATAAAAATTGCATGGCATTCATGCGGCTCCATTACTCCGATTATTCCAAAGTTTATCGAATTGGGACTTGATTATCTTAATCCCCTGCAACCTCTGGCAACAGGAATGGATGCTGAAAATATCAATATATTGTTTGGAAAGAAGATTAACTACTTCGGAGCTATTTGTGTTCAGGATCTTCTGCCGAACGGCACTCCTGAAAAAATAAAATCAGAAGTTAAAAGGATTGCAGGAATACTTGGTAATGGCGGAGGATATATTCTGGCTCCCGCACATAATATCCAGGATGATACTCCTGTTGAAAATGTTCTGGCATTTTTTGAAGCAGCAAAAGAACTTGAAGTGTAGGTAAATTCAACTAATTCCAATTTCAGAAAAATGAAAAAATCACCTGAATTATATGTAAGCTCCGGAATCCTTAATCCGGGTTTTATTTTAATCGTATTCCTGTTATCCGCACCGTTTTATACAAGCTTTTCTCAGGATAGACCTAAACAGAAAAACAAAACAACTCAGATAAAAGATAATTCCAATACCCTTGGATTTGATATTTCCACTATGCCGAATTTCTGCGGACACGAACACTGGGGATGCGTGCAATCGAATGGTGGCTATGTACCCGAACTGAATGGTTTTCGTGCTGACATATTTGCAGGCGCCTCTCCCCAGAGTCCTACCTCAATATGGGATATAATTCTGGATCCGTATCTGACCGGCTGGTTTTTTGGAAACGGTCAAAACCCATTTGCCATTGCAAAGGCTGCGGGTTACAATACTTTTGACGAATGGTGGAAAGTAAATCCTCAGCAAGCTTTATCCGGGTTTCAAACCATGGCATCCTCCTCAATTATGACAGGCACGTTCCAGTGCACTGCCAAAGGAATAGAATTCTTATATGGGACGGATATCACAGGTTTTGATCTGAACAACTGGAAAAAGGCCGATTCTTTAATCCGGATAAGTTATTCTGATATGTTCACCTGGTACGAAACCGCAATGAAAAAGGCTCATTTCACAGAATTAATTCGCCCCGTTCAGCCTGAATTTTATTTGCAGCAACAGTCTGCCGAAACTGCCAAACATGAACTCTCTTTCACTCACACCATACTCCGGATTGATCCCTTCATGGAATTCTGGAAAGCAGATAGTCCACGACGCGATAATCTTGCAAAAGTTGCAGATATTGAACCGATAGACGCAGCAAGCTGGAGAGGTTTTATTACGTTTTATTTCGATCTGGCCGAAAAAAATCATACCACCGGTATCAAGCAATTGCAGGCCTACCTTCGCGATTTAAATTATAAACCCAGAAAAGATGAGGAGGTGAAATTCCGGGGAAACCTGTCAGCTGAAGAAGTTATTGTTTTTCAGGACTGGGTAATGAATGAATGCTGCCGGCAGGCAAACGAACGAAAATGGGTACATCAGATGCATGTTGGTACGCATAATATGCCTTCATCAAGTCCTTTGCCACTGGCCGATCTTGGTGCACGGTATCCTGATATGAAAATCGTAATGCTTCATTGCTGGCCCTATTTTAAAGAGGCAGCTTTTCTGGCAAAAAACAGACCCAATTTTTATATCGATAATTGCTGGATGCCTATTCTGAGCCCTGAATTTTTTTCTCAGGCATTAGACACCTATCTTAACTATGTGCCATACAACAAGATTATGCTTAGCCATGATGCTACAACCATTGAAATGGCTGTAGGCTCTTCATTATTTACCCGTGAAATTCTGGAGGAGAAATTGCTTCATCAGAAGGACATGCTTAAACTAAGCAGCAGCCAGGTGCGCGCCGCGGCTCTGGATATGCTTCAGAATAATGCGGTAAAGGTTTATGGAATAGGCGAATTGGCGAAATAAACGGATCTTTTAATTATTATAATGAGAGTACTGCTTCTGAATATTCTTTTTAGCTCTATTTTCACTCTGATTGCATTTGGCCAGAGTGAAACCGGAATACTTTTGCCGGAATCACCTCAGCCATACCCTTTGCTAAAGGCAGTTGCTTCGGGGGAAAGCACACAATATTCGCCGGATCCGCTGATTAATTACCGATGGGAATCACCAAAAGCTTCAGACGATCTGGAAGTTTATGCCCTTGCTCCGGTTTCTGTTTCATGCGACCAAAAGATGGCTGCAGTTTGGAATGCAAAAACTCTTGCGCCGATTGAAATTACCGCTGAATGCAATTTGCAATTCGATTTCGGAAGAGTATTGGCCGGCTGGCTCGAATTTGAAAGCGATGATTTCGAGGGAGAGATAGAAATGAGCATCAGCGAATACAATCAACCTGCCGTAACCAACTGGATGGTTAAACATTCAAAAAAAACTACAGCTCCAGTAAAATATGGCAATACCTACCGGCTTGAATTAAATGATCAACTGTATGAAGGCGTTCGTTTTGGATGGATCCACATCCGAAAACTCTCTCACCCCTTTAAAATCAAAAGTGTCCGACTGGTTTGTCAGGCTAAACCTGCCAATTATGATGGTAGTTTTAGTTGCAGCGATCCTACTTTGAATACGATTTGGTACACCGGAGCGTACACGGTACGATTAAATTTTCTGAAAGATTATTTCGGTGCCATTCTTATGGATCGCGGGGATCGGTATTCATGGACGGGCGATGCCCATATCTCCCAGTATGTCTCCCTGCTTGCTTTTGGAAACTACGATTTTGTGAAAAACAATCTGATTCGAACAGCTGATGATGCAAATGGAATTGCCAGCTACTCGCTTTACTGGGTCCAGAGTTTGATTGATTACTATAATTTCACCAATGATAAAGTCCTGTTTGAAAAATACATTTCCAATGCATGCGGCAAGCTGGATACTGCTTATTTGCTTTGGGGAAAAAATCCAAACCTTGGTTTTTATGGGTGGGACGAACGGCTTGGTGCCGGATTTGAAACACCAAACTGTGAGGAAAATCAGCTTGCCTATAAGATGCTTTCGGTCGGCACATGGCGAGCATTTAGTGAAGCACTGAAATGTTTTGGGAGTCCTGAAATTGCTGCAAAATATCAAGGGTTTGCTGATGAAAAATCTCGGGAAATCCGTTCGGAGTCTGAATGGTACAAATCTCTGGGTGTTCATGCTTCTGCCGATGCTGTTAATGCATTCATACCTGACAATACCGAACAGCAAAAGATTTGGGAAAATGCGTTTTCTGACAGGCTAGATAGAATTTCATATTCGCCTTTTAACCAATATTTCATTGTCAGGGCAATGGCAAACATGAACCGTTATTCTCAGGCATTAGCGACGATAGATGATTGCTGGGGAGGACAAATACGCAACGGAGCTACTAGCACCTATGAAGTTTATCATCCGTCGTGGAATACAGCTCAGCCGCCCAATAGTCCACCCGTGAACATGCAGTTTGGATTCACAAGTCTGGCGCATCCCTGGAGCTCCGGTGCCACCCGCTGGCTCACTGAGGAAATTCTGGGGATAAAACCTGTCTTCTCTGGCTTTTCATCATTCAGCTTCATCCCGCATCTTTCGGCAGCAGTTTCTTTTGTTGAGGGCAAAGTTCCTTCACCGCATGGGATCATTTCAGCATCATTCAACATAAATAGTGGAAAAGGAAGTCTTGAAATCCCCCGGGGAACTACCGCCAGAATTGGGATCCCAAAATCCGGCAGGAGCATCCAGAATGTTAAATTCAATAATAAGACGATCTCAAAATCTGCTGAGGATGGAGATTTTCTGTATTTTGAAAACCTTAGCGAAGGAAAATATTCAATTTCGGTAAAATATAAAGGAAAGCCAATTCCTGAACCAACTGAAAAACTGGAATACAGCTGTTTGAAAAAAGTTTCTGAGGACTCAGTGACTTCCGGAAACTGGTTGGGAACTTACGGCCGGAATGGTTACCTGCTTTGCGATTTTGATGGAAAGAATATGCACCGCACAAAAATTCCTGATTTTGCAGAGAATGTTGATGTTAAATGTGCCGAAAATTTCAGGGACTGGGGCAGCGGAATAACAACTATGAATGCATCAGATAGCAGAGCATTGCGATCCGACAGGAAAGACGAGGAGAAAAGAAGTATCGGCATTCTGAATGCTATCACCACAACGATAGAAATATCCTGCAGGGATCAGTCTGAATACAAACTCTCACTTTATTTTACCGATTGGAAAAATGAGAACCTGAGTTCAGTTATCGAAGTATTCGATCTGAATACCAAAAAAATCCTGATGCCTGATTATTTCTTCAGCAATTATCATAGCGGGAAATATATAACACTTCCGTTACATCAGTCTGTCCGGATAAGAATACAAAGGGTAAGAGGAGAGAACACTTCTCTTGGAGGAATATTTTTTGACTGAAGAATAAATGAAATAATACTTTGATAATAATTCAAACTATATAAAAATGAAAAACAACAAATCTTCAGCTTTGGGTCTCGAATCAAAATGGATTCCTGCAGGACTGATTTTAATTGTGTCGGTAATTCTATGTGCTGGTATAATCAGTTGCGCTGGCACTTCTGATAAATCCACCAATGCAAATAACAGTTATGTCGCCAACAAAAACACATCCCTCTGGAAATATATTGATTCCCTTAAGGTAATTGATACCCACGAGCATATCAGCAGCGAATCAGAATTGCTG
The DNA here is from genome assembly GCA_020047715.1 of Bacteroidota bacterium. Lineage (GTDB taxonomy): Bacteria > Bacteroidota > Bacteroidia > Bacteroidales > JACJXF01. Next base: position 35,917 of record JAIFNN010000178.1, read on the forward strand.
GGATTGCAGATCGATATTTTCAATCTCTTCATTCCATACATTGTAGATAACCTCGAATCTGCAGGAATTACTGCTGATGAAATGGCATTGATGAAAAACGGACAGGCAGCTTTCAATGAACGTTGGGGAGTCTTCAATAAATATTATCCTTCCATTCAGAGTACCACATACATTCTGGCTTTGCAAACATCCCTGAAAGAGCAATATCATTTAAAAGACTGGAGTCTGGAAGAGTGCCAGCGCGTCACAGAACTTCTAAAGCAGGATTTTGCCACCAAAGGCTTTATGCAAAAGTTTATGGATAAAAATAAAATTGAATCCATGCTTACTTTCAGATCACCCTCGCTTGAAGACCTGCGGAGAGATTATGGCGACAATAAAATCACGATTGTTCCAACTGTGAATAATATTTGTGTGCTTGAAGCGAAAAGTTTGGATGACATTTCTAAAATTACCGAAATGCCAATAAAAAATCTGGATGATATCCTCGCCGGAATTGACAAACTATTCAAAGAATATGATGCCCGTGGAATTAAAAATATAAAGTTTGGCAGTGCCTACAATCGTGAGATTAACTACAGATCAAGAACCAGATCAGAAGCAGAAGCCTCTCTTCAGAAAATTTTGGCTACACCCTTTGACTATTCAAATGCTGTGCCCAATAAATATTATGTGTTTACCCTTTCAGATTACCATATTCCACTCGATGATTATCTTGGAGTTTACATGATTTCATTGGCTGAGAAATACAATATGAATGTTATTTTTCATGTGGGGATATTTGCCTGGAATTTCAATTCTGTAAAAAACAATCATGCATCAAGTCTGGAATGGGTAATTAAGAATTTCCCTAAAGCCAATTTTGTCATACTTCATGCAGGCTATCCGTTTTTTGATGAAGCAATCCTTTTGGCTAAATATTACCCCAATGTATATATAAACATGACCTGGGATCATATTATTGAGCGAGCTAAAAGTATAGAGGTAATAAAAAGCTATGTTGAGATGTTACCAACCAGCAAAATTCATCTTTTTGGCGGGGATTACCTCTTTCCTCAGCAAATTTACGGTAATGTAATTTTTACCAAGGAAAACCTGTATATCGCTTTGTCAGATTTAATTGAAAACGGAACACTGAATGAGGAACAGGCTAAAAAAATTGCTTACGATTGGTTGTATGCGAATCCAAAAGCTTTTTATTACAGGTAACAAACGGCATTAATTTATAAACTCATGAAAAAAATTCAATTCTCAGTCCTGTTAATTGTGTCTTTGTTTTGCCAGCTCAAAATTAATGCGCACGATTTACCTCATACCCAGGTAACCGTAAATTTTAAAATTTATGAAGAGGATACGAAAAAGATTACACCTGTCATAATGTGCATTCAAAATGCCGAAACAAAAGAAGTCGTTACCCCTCCTTACGGAAAGGTTGTGAAAGAATTTTCAACGGTCGACGATTTCGTTTCAGGCATCATGTTTAGCAGTGATCGAAACTGGGTCGGGCCTGTAAGGAAAACAACGGGTAAAGGAGTGGATGCCCGACGTAGTTTTGAGTACGATATGGCTCAGCCGGTCCCCTTTTGGAGGGCACCGGCATTGTATCAGACTTCGGGGAATTTCTCCATTAATCTGAAGCCCGGTAAATATTTGCTAAGTATTTCACACGGTTACGAATATATACCGGTAGTAATGAAGGAGTTCGAAGTGCCTGCCGATAATCATGAGTTTTACATGAATTTGACACTGAAACGCTGGATTGATATGCCCGCTATGGGTTGGTATTCAGGCGATGTTCATGTGCATCATCCAACAACGAAACCTGAGTATAAACAATTCCTCATCAATTTTGCCAAAGCTGAAAATTTGCATGTTGTCAATACTTTGAATATGGGATATCATCGTTTTCAGGGTGATTCTAAAACAGGCGTGGATTTTGAACAGGAAGGTTTTGGAAAAAAATTCAGAACACAGGAAGGGAATTATTGCCTGGTTTCGGGTCAGGAAGATCCACGGAGCATATATGGACATATTATTGGACTAAATCTCTCGGAATTTGTCAGAGATACCGCGCATTATGATTATTACGACCGTGCTTTCGAGGATATTCACAACCAGCCGGGGGCATTGGTTGGTTTTGCCCATCTGGCCTTTAATGGTTGTGATATTTTGCAGGGATTGCCCTGGTTTGTAACCACAAATCAAATTGATTTTATCGAAATATTGCAATTGACAAAGATAAATACCCTGGGTTACTACGATTATCTGAACCTGGGATTCAGACTTACAGCTGCAGCCGGAAGCGATCTTCCCTGGGCCGCAACCATTGGCGAGGTAAGAACTTATGTTTACACAGGAAAGCATTTTTCTCCCGATAAATGGTTTAAAGGTCTGAAAAAAGGGAACACATTTGTTTCTAATGGCCCTATGTTGTTTTTTGAAGCAGATGGTAAACTACCGGGATCAGAAATCCAATGTAAAAAAGGCGCCACAACCCACCTGAGTGTTAAAGCCCGATCGAATGAAAAAATTGGCCGGATAACAAGGGTTGCTTTGTACAATAACAACGGCTTGGTGCGTGAAATGCAAAATCCGGAAAATGCAGAAGCTATTGATCTGAATATGGATCTTCAAATTAATAATAGCCAATGGCTTACTGCAGTTGTATATTGCAGTAATGAATCCGTAGCTCATACTTCTCCAATATATTACGTTGTTGATGGTCAGCCCACATGGAGTGCTGAAAAAGCACCTGAAATTATTCGCCGACATTTCCAGATAATGGATGATGTTCAAAAGGATACCAAAGATGCCGGTATCATAGAAAGACTAAATAACGCGCGTGCATTTTACCGCGCCATGTTAAAACAAATAGGAGCGGCTGAATTAACATACGAAACCATTGAGCAAAAAATAGCATCAGATAAACTGTCAAAACCTTTGGAAATTGACAAGGTACTTGTCACTGGCGGCGATTTTATAATGGGCGATCCAAACAATAACGGCGATCAGCCAATGCATACAGTAAAAGTTTCAGATTTTGAGATCGGAAGAATGGAAGTGACCAATTATCAGTTCGCAAAGTTTTTAAATGACCAGAAAATCGATTACACAACAAACTTCAAGGGAAAATGCATGGTGATTGCTTTTGGTCCATATACCCGACTTGAAAACGTAAATGGAATATGGCAATCCAGAAAAGGTTATGAAAATTTTCCTGTTGTAAACGTCACCTGGTGGGGCGCGTATGAGTTCTGCAAATATGCCGGAGGAAGGCTGCCAACCGAAGCTGAATGGGAATATGCGGCAAAAGGAGGCCGGAATTCGAATCACTACCTCTTCGCAGGGTCAAATGATGTAACTGAAGTTGCATGGTTTGGACTTAACAGCATTAACAGACCAAACGAAGTGGCGAATCTCAAACCGAATGAACTGGGCTTGTCGGACATGAGTGGAAATGTCAACGAATGGTGCGCAGATTGGTACGAAGAATATCCTGCAAACGATCAGATCAACCCTTCCGGTCCGGAAAACGGCGATTACAGGATATTCAGAGGGGGCTCACATCATGAGGTGGATTCCAATTGTCGCACCACCAGACGTAACGCCTATTTCCCTGACGCTGGCATCAATTTTATCGGCTTCCGGATTGCTTTTTCGAAATAATAAACTTGTGTTATGTACTTAAAGATTGTAAAAGTAGGCCTTACTATCATCTTTTTGTTTTTTCAGGTTATTGGGTTTTCACAAAGTCCGGAAACAAAAAGCAAAAATGGATTGGTCTATTTCTATGGGTATCCATTCAATACTAAATATGAAATCAATCAGATTTCTCAGATCCCCGGCATTATGCGGGCTGAGATTTCGATAGAATGGAAAGATGTTTTTATCGATAGAAATCATTTCAACTGGGATTTTATTGATAACAATATTGAGATCTGGAAAAATCAGGGAAAAACAGTTATTCTCAGGTTTATGACTGCCAATAACTCTACCTATTCAACATCTTCAGAGCTAATTGATCAGGAGAGAATCAGACTTGTTGGCGAAGGTTTTTTCTCGGATTTCGAGAATGACACACGCAAGGACGGATATGAATTGGTTCAGGCACAAATTCTTAGGGAGAATTTCACTTCAATTGGAAAGGATTGCGCGGTTCTCGTATCTAATGCAAAGCAAAATTCCTCCCTCCTGCGAACCAATCCTGATATTAAATTCAATTCCAATGCTTCATACCTGGTGCAGTTTGACTATAAAATCCTGCAATTTATTGATAGAAAGGAAGCCGGTAGTTTCAAAATCGTTTTCAAATCCAAATCAAAGGAGAAAGTTAGTATTTTCAAAACTTCTTATGTGAAGGAGGGAGAATTGAGTTTGTGCACAAGTGAAATTAAACTCGACTCCATTGAGGATTACTTCTTAAGCATAGAAGCCGAAAACATAAGCGACTGCCTTATCGATAATATTAATGTCATCCAATCTTCCGACAGCAGAGGCAGGAGAGTAGCTTTCCCCAATTATTTTTCACCCAATTTCAAATCTGCCTACATCCGGTTTATGGAAGAACTGGCAAAAAAATACAGCAAAAATCCTGCTGTTGATGCGATTACTGTAAGCGGAATAGGCCGTTGGGAGGAAATGCTGCTGAATGCCAATGAGGAAGGTGTCTTGGATGTTCAGGAATCGATTTTTCGTCAGTGGAAGGCTTATGGATACACGGATGTGAATTACCTCAAAAATGTTGTTGAATGGTCGATCGATTTGTCGTTAAAATATTTCCCCGACAAGGAACATATTCTTCAAATATCGCCCATGAACAACGGATATGAAAACGAAGATTTCATTTATCGGCGAGCTGCATCCATTGCTGTTTCAAAAGGAGTATCGATTAAACAAAATGGAATGAGCGAAAAATACGATATTTGGGCGGCTACATCCGATCCGGCATTTATTATGAACCGTTATCGCAATAGGAATAATGTAAAACGCTATTATGAAACAGGAGGACAAATATGCAATAACACTTTAAATGCTATGGGACACCCGGTTTCACTATTCAATCGGGTTGCCATCGACGGTGTAAATTACCTGTTCCTTTACAAGGCTGATATTCTAGAGCCAAACGTTCAAAAGTATTTTTCTTATTTCGATAGTTTGATACAGAAACCGTCAATTTCAACACTTTACACAAAACTTGGTGAATATCCCCTTGCCAACCGGAAAAAACGAATGCCTCATTTGCTAGACACCATTGTCTATCATAACAATTGGTTGGGCATCCGTCAATATGAGGAAACTGAAGCAAAAGCGGATTACAGTATTGACGAAAAAACCCAAAAGAAAGGGGTGAAAACCAATACAAATAATCCCAAAATTCTCTTTGATATTGACGATCGGGTTATGTACAATGGAATGTCAAATCCAATATTGACAGTCGAATACCGGGATACCGGGATTGATAGTTTTAGTGTTTATATTTTAAACAGATATACATGCATAACTGAAAAAGTCAGTTCTGTTCGGAAATCTGATTCTGGTAACTTCTTAAAAAAATCCATTCCTCTTGGAAGAAGTCTGGATGTTTTTGAAAACCATAAGGAGGTAAAACCTGAAATTGTAATTCATGACAATCAGGATGGATATGAGTTTATCAGCTCCGTTGTAATTGATTTTGTGCCGGTAAATGAGTTCAGAATGAGCGTGATATCTGAAAGCAATGTCGCAAAAAAGCCACTGATTTTGAAAGATGCGTATGATACATTGCAAAGGACCATCCCTCTTTCTTGTAACAAACCTGTTTCAAAAGCCGAGTTTGTTTATTTTGATAATGAATTTGGTACCAAGACTGATGTATATGCTACACTGCAATTGGTAAATAGTAAAAACACCAGAGTGGTTTCAAAAAAACAATATTATATCGGGGGAGATAATGAGGTAGTACCCTTGCCGGTTGCTGATAATATGATCCCGCAGCAAGCCATCCTTACTGTCTTTTCCGGAAAGGGACAGGTCGGAGCATACAGTGCCGGAGATGGAGAGATGGCTTATCGTTTATACAGTTATGACAACCATAAAAGCTCAGATTTTGGATATGAAAACGGGTATTTGGATGTAAAAGAATTTTTCAACGGCTTTGAATTTTCGCCCGATGCGGATACTAAAAATATTGAAGTAAAAAAGATGCTGCCTGATCAGTCTGAAATGAATATTGAGTTTTCTGTCTCTGGAAATACTATTTATTTTCAGCCACAGACAAAAGGACGCTACAGAATTATTTTAAACAACCAGACGCTGAATCCAATATCAATTTGTGGGTTGGAAGGAAGGTGAAACCATAATTATTGCCACAAAAAAGAGAGATTCTTATCGGCTTTAAATTGAAATGAATTGTAAAACCTAATCGTATGAGAAAAACGGGCATTCTTTTTTTATTCTTTACAACTGCCATGACTATTTTGCAATCATGTAGCAACAACACAACAATAGCAACAAAATTAAAAGTCGAAACACGAATCAATCCCCTTGGAATTGATGCTTTGTCCCCACGCTTCTCATGGCAGATTGAATCTGGTCAGCGCGGAATTCTCCAGTCGGCCTATCAGATTGTCGTTGCAGAATCCCCTGAAAATCTAAGCTCTGAAAATAATTTGATGTGGAATTCAGGAATGGTTGAGGCCGGAACATCCGTGCTAATACCTTACCAGGGAAAAGAGCTGATGTCGGCAAAAACCTATTTCTGGAAAGTGAAAGTATGGACAAATAAAGGCGATTCAAAATGGAGTCTGCCAGCTGCCTGGACAATGGCACTTTTAGACAGTTCTCTCTGGAAGGCAAATTGGATTGGTCTCGACAGCACCATGAATTCGGGAAAGCTAACCACCAAAACACGACTTTCTGCGCGTTACCTCAGAAAGGAATTCACACTGACTTCGAAAGTCGCCAATGCCCGACTTTATATTTCCGGCCTTGGGTTGTATGAATGTTATATAAACGGTTTGAAAATAAACAATGACATTTTTGCTCCAACTGCAACCGACTATTCAAAACGTGTGAATTACAATGTTTTTGATGTCGGAAAATTCCTGAATGATTCTCAAAATACAATCGGAGTAATTCTTGGCAATGGACGTTTCTTTTCAATGCGGATGGGAAACATACCCGGCGGTCAGCCTTTGGATGGTCCGGCTATTGAACATTACGGTTTCCCTAAATTATTGATGCAATTGGATATTGACTATGAAAATGGAGAAGCAGTAAGCATTTTAAGTGACACCTCCTGGAAAATTACTACAAATGGCCCAATTGTGGCAAATAATGAATTTGATGGAGAAGAATACAATGCCAATCTGGAACTACCGGGTTGGAATTCCAACGGATTCAACGACTCTAACTGGATGCCGGCTCAAAAAGTTGATGCACCTTCAGGTAAGCTGGTGGCACAACTAAATCCAAATATCACTACAATGCAGGAGATTAAGGCTGTTGCTGTTGCCCGGTTAGCTGAAGACCGCTATATTGTTGATATGGGACAGAATATGGTCGGGTGGGTAGCCGTAAATCTTAAAGGGAAAAAAGATAAGGCAGTAAGCTTGCGATATGCCGAGACTTTACATAAGGACGGCAATGTTTACATGGCCAATATCAGGGGAGCTAGGACAACCGATATTTATACACCAGCCATAAATGGTGCTTTTTCGTATGAACCCCGTTTTGCCTACCATGGCTTTCGGTACTTGGAAATTACAGGAATTGACTATCTGCCATCGGTAAACGATTTTGTGGGGAAAGTTAATTACGATGAAATGGCTGGTATTGGCACTTTTGTATGTTCGGACTCTACTCTGAACCAGATATATAAAAATGCCTGCTGGGGGATTATGGGGAATTATCGGAGTATGCCTACCGACTGTCCGCAGCGCGACGAGCGAATGGGATGGCTCGGTGATCGGGCTACCGGATGTTTTGGCGAAAGCTTTATTTTTGAAAATCAATTGCTATATGCCAAATGGGCGCAGGATATCCACGATTCTCAAAAAGAAAGTGGAAGTCTGCCCGATGTGGCACCTGCCTATTGGCCATTTTATTCCGATAATATCACCTGGCCTGCCGCTTTCATTCATGTGAACAATATGCTCTATGAGCAATTTGGTGATATTACTCCTGTTAAATTGCACTACGATTCAATGAAAAAATGGATCAGGTATATGCAGGATAATTATATGAAAGATTATATCATAACCAAAGATCAATATGGCGACTGGTGCATGCCTCCCGAAAATCTGAATATTATTCTATCCAAAGATCCGAATCGCATAACTGATGGTGAAATTCTGAGCACCAGCTTCTTTTATAACATTCTTACTATCATGGCTAAATATGCTGGTATTCTAAACAATTCGGCTGATCAGAAGCAATTTCTCGATCTCTCCGGAAAGGTAAAATCAGCCTATAATGATAAATTCTTTCAAGAGGATAAAGCCCAATACGGCAACAATACGGTAACTGCAAATATCATCTCCCTTATGCAGGGATTGGTTCCAACCGAATATGAGCAAAAGGTTTTCGATAATTTATCAGCCAGAATTGATGGCGAATTCAACTCCCATGTAAGTGTCGGACTGATTGGAATTCAGTTTCTGATGCGCGGTCTGACGGAATATGGACGTTCAGATTTAGCCTACCGCATTGCAACCAACAGAACTTATCCAAGCTGGGGTTACATGATCGATAACGGAGCTACAACTATCTGGGAGCTTTGGAACGGCAATACGGCTGATCCGGCTATGAATTCAGGCAATCACGTAATGCTCCTGGGCGATTTGCTAAGCTGGTATTATGAAGATCTGGCAGGTATTAAAACGGATAAAGAGGAGGTTGGATTTAAAAAAATCATCATGAATCCTGTGTTCCCCAAAGGTCTTGAATTTGTTAATGCATCCCACGAATCGCCTTATGGGATTATAAAAAGCGAGTGGAAAAAAGCAGGTGAGGATTTAATCTGGAAGATTTCAATTCCGGCAAATACATCAGCTCTGGTTTCTTTTCCGGCAAATTCACTGTCGCAAATCACTGAAAACGGTAAGCCAGTTGCCGGTCAACAGGGCATCATTCCAAAAGGTGATAAAGAGAGAAATGTAACTATAAATGTGCT